>JAUVII010000233.1 GCA_030592845.1 Candidatus Krumholzibacteriia bacterium
AAGTGCCCCCGGGGGAACTTTTGGCTCTGTAACTCTTTTGTTTCCAACAGTGCCGCCAATGCTTCCAGCATCAGCTCGGCCCGGTCATTCGGCACGCCGCCCAGTTTGTGGAGCCGCTCGACCAGCGCCGACCTCCTCGCTTCCTGTTCCGGCGTCAGGTCCACCTGGAAACGAACCGGGAGTTCGCGGGGCACCACAACGGGCGCCGAGACAGGCAGCAGCTCACCCTGGGCCGGATCCACCTTGGCCGCGCGTTTTGCCTTCTTTATTTCGTGGACCAGCTCATTGCGTGTTCCCTTGGCAACCTTGAGCCAGGTGTCCTGGGTTTCGGGTGTGGCCACCCCTACGATTTCCCGTGCCTTCGTATAGCCGAGTTCCCCCTTGGCCACCGCCTCGCGCACCGCCGGCAGATTTTCCAACTGCCGCGCCAGGCGGATGAAATCATCGGACCGCGACTTGGAAAAACCCAGTTTCCGGATGGCGTACTGGTTGATTGTGGAGCAACCCAGGTCACGAAAAAGACGACGGCGCATGATCTCGCCGAACCACAACACGGCGCACTGGTGGGCATCGTCCATAATGCTCAATGAACGCTGAAGCGAGGCGTGGACTTTGGCGGGGGATTGGTCGGGAACATAGGAAATTGTGGGCATGGAGATCCTCCGGAATAAAGGGTTTTGGGAGGTATCGACAATATACGAACAAAAGACGAAATTAGCAAGATAAAACTCTATAATTCCATAAACTTACAAAATGACCGAAATTCGATAACAGATATTCAACAGCCGCCACGCAAGACCCAACAATCCAGGTTTTCCGGGGATGCCTCCATTTTTTTTTCAAACCTTTCCTCTCCGGGACTCGTCCTAGATTAAACCCCCGCTCCTTACCCCATCCTGGAGGATGATGATGCGTACGAGATATTCCGTGACGGCCACCCTCATGGCGTTGGTCCTGATGTTCGCCGCCGGAAACGCCACAGCTTTTTCTTTCGGCAAGGACGCCATCGAGGGTTCCGGCGACATGGAGACCCGGACACTCGACCTGAAGGAATTCGACTCCATCGACGTCGGCAGTGCCTTCGATCTGGAGATCACTCTGGGCGACGAGCAGAAAGTCGTCATGACCATTGACGACAACCTTTGGGACAACCTCGAAGTGGAAGTCAGCGGTGGAACGCTGGAAATCGGCTGGGACGAGAGCTGCAGCCCCGAAGGCGATTGCCGGGTGGAAATCGTGGTCCGCAAGTTGAAGGAAGTGGATATCCACGGTGCGGCTGATGTTGAGATCAAGGATTTCCATGGTGATTCCTTCTCCTTCAATGTGAGCGGCGCCGCCGAACTGGAAATGGACGGCACGGTGGACAAACTCGACATCAATGTTTCCGGCGCGGGCGATATCGACACCCGCGACCTGAAGGCCAAGTCCGTCAAGGTATCGGTGTCGGGCGCCGGCGAGGCCAAGGTCTATGCCTCGGAGAGCTTCGAAGGACGGGTCTCGGGCGTGGGCAGCATCGATTACTGGGGTGATCCGGAACACCAAAAAACCAAGGTCAGCGGTATTGGAGAGATCAGCAGGAAATAGGTCTCCCCATTTTATTAATCCGGTTGCCGTCCCAATCCCGGTTCCTTACCATGGCCGCATGACTTTAACTTGGAGAATGGATCATGAAAGCAGCCGTCATCCTGTTGTCGAGCGCCCTGTTATTGGCTGGAACCCTGGCCATGGCGGACGATGCGCCCCGGGTCGAACCCACCGAGCAGATCCTCGTTCCCGCCGGTGAATTCACCATGGGCAGGGCCGACAGCAGTGATGAGTTGAAACCCCATCAGGTCAAGCTGACCGCCTTCCATATCGACAAACATGAAGTGACCAACGCCCAATACCACGCCTTTTGCGAGGCGACGGACCATAAGCCTCCCGTGTTCTGGGGACTGGACCGGTTCCGCTGCTCCCTTGACTATCCCGACCATCCCGTGGTCGGGGTCAGCCAATCCGACGCCACCAAATACGCGGAATGGGCGGGCCGGCGCCTGCCCACCGAGGCGGAATGGGAATACGCTGCCCGTGGAGGGCTGGAAAGCCTGGGTTTCGACAGCGGCGATGTCCTGAATGACGAGGACGCCAATACCAAGTCCGCCAAACTGGACGGACCCGTGGCAGTGGCCAGCTTTCAATCCAACGGCTACGGCCTTTACGACATGGTGGGCAACGTGCGCGAATGGGTCGCCGACTACTACTCCGAAAACTACTTCGCCCAAAGTCCGGTGGAAAATCCCCAAGGACCGGAAAAAACCCGCTGGCGCGTGATCAAGGGCGGCGGCTGGTATTCGGGCAAGGGCTGCAACATGGTCCACGTCCGCAACGCCCTGCCCGGCAGCTGGCAGGACTTCAACGTGGGCTTTCGCTGCGCCCGCGACGCGGACTGACTCAGGGGCAGGACGCCCCCAGGGTCGGCGCCAGCATGGACAGGTCCGTCAGATTGATGGCCCCGTCATAGTTGAAATCCGACCGGTACATGTACGCGGCCCCGTAGAAATCCATCGCGAACATTCCGATATCCGAAAGGTTGACGGTCAGATCCCCGTTGATATCGGGACTGTTGTAGGACACGAGCACGGGTGCGGCAATGGGCATCCAGGCGCCGGAGGCCTCAAGCACCCAGATCAGGGTCGGACCATGGAGCCATCCGCCTCCGTGGTACGACAGGCTGAACTGCGTCTGTCCCGCGGCATTGCTGGGCCCGTCGGCCAGGTTGGGCGCGTGCAGTGGCGGCGGATACCAGGAGTTGGCGCACCAGAAAAGGGGCGACTGCAATTCCTCGATCCGGACGTTGGCGGCGGGAACATTGGGGACCGGCATACCCGTCACGTCATTCAGGGTGACCTGGATATACACATTGGCGGTTGCACCTCCGAAGGCGAAACAGCTTGCCAATTGCGTACCCGACCCATTGGGAACCAGGAACATGGAAACCCCCGGCGTTCCAATGGGCATCAGGACGGCCGTACTGCTGGCGGCATCCGGCCAACCCTGGGCCTGGGCTGCTCCGGGGGCCCACAGGAAAACGGCCGCTGCCAGCGCCAAGGCCGTCACAAGAAGTCGTGATGATCGATTCATGCCTCTCTCCCCTCGTTTCTTCCGTCCGCTGGGACGGAATTCGCAGAGGCATCGCAACCGCTGGTCTTGATGATTGCGCACCGGAGGGAGAGCTGGCAGCGGGGCGATCCCCTGTCCATGATGGAACTGGATATACGTTATCCAAATTACGGGGATCCGACCACCTGATCACTCAGGCAGGATCAGCGGATCAACATCATTTTGCGTTCCTGGGATCCCTGGTCAGTTGTCAAACGGGAGATGTAAATCCCGCTGGGCAGCTCTTTTCCGTCAAACGGCACCGAATGGGGACCGGCCGGCATGGTCCCGTCCACCAGATTGGCGACCCGCCGCCCCTGGAGATCGAGAATATCCAGGCGAACCCGGGAGGAAACCGGCAAGGTGAAGGTGATCATGGTCCGGGGGTTGAAAGGGTTGGGATAATTCTGGTTCAGAACCGCCGCGACAGGGACACGGCCATCGCCCACACCGCTCGGGTTGCTGTAGGGATCTCCCACGAATACGTCCAGGGGTTTGGAAGCGCCGGCGATTTCTCCGTCGGCTACGGTGTGGTCCTCCCCGAATCCGATGGTGAAGGTCCGACCTGTGCCCGTCATCCGCGGAACGAGTTTGTCTGGTGAAGTATTGAGGACTCTCCCGTAACCAAAAACCGTCATCTCGGGTGTGGACCCACTGGACTGACCCTGAGGCCGATAGGAATCCTCGTCGGCGTCCCCCATGTCGTCGGACAGATAGAGAATCCGCGAGGCGCTCGTATCCCGAAAGTAGACCCAGCTGGGATCCGGCAGGATCTCTTCCCAAATGTCGGCGTAATCGAAGGCGCTGGTCTGGGTCCCGTCGGCACGGACAACCACGTCGCCGGCATCCTGGACGCCGCCCACGGTTCCCTCGTAAAGGAACCAGTAACTGCCGGAATTGGAAGTGCCCAGGGTTTTGACCGTAAGGCGGGCATAAGAGGGGTAGAACTCCCACAATATCTGCCACAGGTTGCCGGGGTCGTCCGTCTCGGAAAAGACCGTCACCTTGAGGGGACCGGCGTTGACGATATTGCTGTGTGCGTTGGTGAAACCCGGATGGAAATAGCTGTCCTCAGGATGGCCCGACTCGAAAACCAGGTTGGGCATACCCCGGTACTCGCCGGCGGTCTTGCTGCCGAGAACGTCATGGAAACTGATCCAGTCGTTGCTTTCGTTATCGATCATGCTGGCCAGGCCCGCGCCCTCGGTGTGGTACTTGTAGACCGCGCGCGGCGTGTCGATCACGTAGGTCAACTGGTTTTCGTAGGACAGGCTGTCGACCGTCACCGGATTGGGCACCACCGGGGGCGGCGGGCAATCGCCGCAGCCGCCGACCACATCGAACCAGAGTTGATAATATCGGGTCACTGTCGCCGGGGTGATGCCATCCATGACAAACACCAGAGTGCCGGAAGCCTGAAGCGCCGGATCAAATCCCGGGTCGGGGTCGAA
>JAUVII010000230.1 GCA_030592845.1 Candidatus Krumholzibacteriia bacterium
CGGGTAGATCCCACAATGCGAGTTATTTCACACGAGGTTTCAGAATGAACAAGGTCTTCGCCCACCTGTTTTTGGTCCTGCTGGTTCTTTCGGCCCTGGCCCCCGCCGCGGGAGCCGATGTCCTGTTGTCCGAACTGTGCGACCCCCACATCGACTACCTCACCGACCGTTATATCGAAATCTACAACTCGGGTCCGGATGCCGTCAGTCTGACGGGTTGGAAGATCGTGGCCGTCGGCAATACCGGTGAGATTTTCACCTGGAATCTATCGGGCTCCATTGCACCGGGGCAGGCCTTGGTGGCCGGCGACCAGACCACGGCCGATGCTTTTACCGTGAATTTCCCGGATGAAGCCTGGTCCAGCAACAACGCTACCTGGAACGGAAAAGTCGGTGATGGGGCCAGGCTGAAGAATGCTTCGGGGATTGTGGTGGATGACGCGGTTGTTCCGGGGGTCAATTTCGAAAACAATACCATGGTGCGGAATGAAAACATCACCATGCCCAGCCTCTCGTTCAATGTGGCCGAGTGGACTTCCACCCCGGTCGAAACACCAAGCGAAGCCACTCCGGGAACACATCACTCCCCGACGACCCAGGGCCCCAGCGTGGGGGGGATCGTCACGATTCCGGCCGCCCCCCTTCCGGGACAGACGGTCGAGGTGCGGGCCGTGGTCACTGACGGCACGGCCGTTATTACCTCGGTGGATTTGGACTGGGGTGTTTATTCCGGCGCGTTGATCAATTCCATCACCATGACCAACATCGGCGGCGACACCTATGCCACCATCACGCCCATTCCCGCCCAGGTCAACGGGACCACGGTTTTTTACGCCGTAACGGCGGCCAATGATCTGCCCGCCGAAACGGTTTCCAGCGAATTGAGCTACGAACTGTCCGACGGAAGCTACCCCCCGGGCTACTACAGTTCGGCCGGGGGGCTTGTGGGTGAACCGTTGCGGGCCGCCCTGCACCTCATCATCGATAATCATACCACCATCAGTTACACCGGCCTGTGGTCCGCCTTCTACACTACGGACGACAAGCCCAACGGCAAGGTCTGGGATATGTACTCGGACGTTCCCGGGGGAACCCCTCCCTACGAGTACACTTTTGGAGTTGACCAGGGTGGAAGCGCCGGTTCCGAAGGGTCCGGTTACAACCGGGAACATTCCTGGCCCAGCAGCTGGTACGGCGCGACTTCGCCCATGTACACCGACGTGTTCATGGTCGTCCCCACGGACAACGAGGTGAACAACAAGCGGGGCAGCTATCCTTTTGGTGAAGTGAATTCGCCCACCTGGACTTCGCTCAACGGCTGCAGGCTTGGTCCCTGTGCCTACCCCGGCTATACCGGAACCGTCTTTGAGCCCATCGACGAGTACAAGGGTGATTTCGCCCGCGCCTACTTCTACATGACCACGCGGTATTACGGGGAAGACGCCGGTTGGCCCGGTAGCGCCATGACCAGCGGGGCAGTGCTGCGGCCCTGGGCCGAGGCCATGCTTCTGGAATGGAATGCCGCCGACCCGGTCAGCGCCAAGGAGATCGACCGCAACGAGGCGATCTACGCCATCCAGTCCAATCGGAACCCCTTTATTGACCGGCCGGATTTTGTGGGGAAGGTTTTCCAACCGGAATTGAGTCCGGTTCCCGGTACGGTGGGCGTGGCGGCTGTGGTCCTGTACCAGAACGTGCCCAACCCCTTCAATCCGTCGACCACCATCAGTTACGAGCTGGAAAGCGCGGGTCAGGTGGACCTCCAGGTGTTCGATCTGGCCGGACGCCTGGTGCGGACCCTTTACTCGGGCAGTGAAAGCTCCGGCCCGCACGAAAAGGTCTGGATGGGGCGGGATCAGACGGGGCGGATCGTGGCAACGGGCGTGTATTTCTATCGCCTGCGTGCCGGTCGCGAGGTGGAAACTCGGAGAATGCTGCTGGTTAAATGAGGTTTCGTGCTGCCTGCAGCCTATCACCAATATCATTGCAGAAGGCCCCCCGGGGGGCCTTCTGCTTTAATGTAACTCATTGGTAATTAGTGAGATGAGTAGAAACCCAAAGGTTCAGGGCCTTCCCTGCCTTGGCTTCAGGAATGGATTTCAGGTACATGGATTACGATATATTGTAAAGTTGCCAACCCCAAAAGAAAAAATTTACCCCGAAATAATCTTGAGCTATTCGCATTTTATTGATATGGCTTGACGTTCATCAAGAACCCATCATTTCAGGGGGAGATGATCGGGTTCTCTTTTCAGGATAATACTTTAAGGAGACATCCATGAAAACAATCTTGCTAATGCTTGTTGCCATCGCCATAGCCGTCCCGGCTTTTGGTTTGACCTTTGATCAGAATGTCACTCCGGACGTTATCTTTGGGTCCGGCAACGACAACGGGTCGTTTACCGTTGATGTGCAGAACAACATCGAACTGGGCCTGCGCGGCAAGCTGCGTTTTGACGCCAGCAACCAGCCCCAGAACATCTTCAACAGCAATGGTGACGGCACCTACAGTTTCCTTGCCGGCGCCGCGCCCGGTGGATTTTCCTGGCTCCCGAATTCACCGACGACCCCGGTCTGGAACTTCGAGTTCACCGTGAATGTCGATGTGGCCAGCGGCGGCGTGAACAAGCTGGATGATTTTACCTTCGAGCTGGGATTGGACGACCACCCCGGTTCCGATGAGACGAACTTCCTGGTTTTTGATCCCATCACGCCGAACGTTTCGGTTCCCTACTACGACCACGCCATCGGCGACAACGTCGGTACGGTTGTCAGCGCGGGCGACGGTCCCACCTACGTCGGTTATCTGGCGGCCTACAACGTGGCGCAGAACTCATGGAACTATGAGTTCTTCAACGATGCTCCCTGGGACGCTTTCGATCCCGCCGTTCCGGGTATTTACACCATCTACCTGAAAGCTTTTCAGGGTACGACCGAAGTGGCGTACACCGAGATCAGGATTCTTGTCGGTGGCGCCGTTGGCGTCGAGGATGCTACCTGGGGCGGGGTGAAGAGCCTGTTCCGCTAGTTGACGATACCTGTTGCAACAGAGGCCGGGTACCCTTGGGGTCCCGGCCTTTATTGCAGGGACAATGACAATAGTGGTTTCCGTCCTACCTGTGAACCCCGGAAGCCTCGTTCCCGGTCCGGGCCACGAATTCACTGTAGGTCCCATCGTAAACCAAAGGCGGTTGGGCCGGCTCCCCGCCACCCTTGCCGCTCACATCTCCCGGTCGCAGTTCCAGGACCCGGTTGCTAAGCCCCCTCAGGAACGTCCGGTCATGGCTGACGAAGAGCATGGTGCCTTCAAAATCGGCCAGCGAGGATACCAGCATTTCCTTGGTCTCGAGATCGAGGTGGTTGGTTGGTTCGTCGAGGATCAGAAAATTCGGCGGATCAAAAAGCATCTGGGCCAGAACCAGGCGCGATTTTTCACCGCCCGACAGAATGCGGGTCGGTTTGTCGATGTCGTCGCCGCAGAACTGGAAGGCGCCCAAGAGATTGCACAACACGCCGCGGCCCTCGACGGGAAATGATTTCTGAACATGTTCGAAAACCGTGAGCGACGGATCGAGTTGTTCGAGGGATTGCTGGGCGAAGTAGCCGATCTTCAGGTTGGCCCCGAGACGTACCGATCCGGAGTCGGGGGTCAGCTTGCCCGCCACCAGTTTCAGCAGCGTGGTTTTGCCTGCCCCGTTGCGCCCCAGAACACACCAGCGCTCCTTGCGCCGGATCTTGAGGCTGAAGTCGTCGTAGATCACCCGGGCCCCATACGTTTTCGACAACTCCTTCAGTTCGGCCACATCGTCCCCGGACCGCGGGGGAGCCTGGAACTTGAATTCCACGATCTTGCGCCTTCGCGGCGGTGCGACCAGTTCGATCTTTTCCAGCTTCTTGACCCGGCTCTGCACCTGTGCCGCCTTGGCCACGTGAGAGGCGAATCGTTCGACGAAACGGCGTTCCTTGGCGAGCATGGCCTGCTGCCGGGCGTAGGTGGCCTCACGGTTCTTTTCGGCAATCGCCCGCTGGCGAACGAAGTGGTCGTAATCACCCGTGTAGGCGATGAATTCGCCGCCGTCGATGTCCACGATCCGACTGACCACCCGGTTCATGAAATCCTTGTCGTGACAGGTGAGCAGAACGGCGCCCGGATAATCCCTGATGAACTTTTCGAGCCAGAGGATCGATTCGATATCGAGATGGTTGGTCGGCTCGTCCATGAGCAGCACATCAGGCCGCGCCAAAAGAACGCGCGCCATACCGATACGCATCTTCCAACCGCCGGACAGCTCGCCCGAGTCACCGGCGATCTGATCGGGAGTGAATCCCAGCCCCCCAAGAACGATGCGGGCCCGGGCTTCGAGATCGTAGCCGCCCTGGCCCTGGTAGACGTCCAGCACTTCGCCGAACCGCGCCAGGATCTTCTCCATCTCGTCGGCCCGTTCCGGGTCGGCCATGGCCAGTTCGAGGTCCTTCAACTCGTGATGGAGTTCACCCAGATGGCCGCTGCCGGCAATGGTTTCATCCAGGACCGTGCGTCCGGACATCTCGCTGATATCCTGCCGGAAATAACCGATGGTCGTGCGCTTTGGCACCGAGACCGTGCCTTCGTCGGGGCTTTCCTCGCCCACGATCAAACGGAAGATGGTGGATTTGCCCGCCCCGTTGGGCCCGACCAGGCCGACCTTCTCGCCGGGGTTGAGCTGGAAGGAGGTCTCGACGAAAAGGATCTGACGCCCGTA
>JAUVII010000265.1 GCA_030592845.1 Candidatus Krumholzibacteriia bacterium
CGAACTGGCCACGACTCCCGGGGAATAGTTCCCGATTCAGTTGACCGGGCCCGGTTCCACGTTCTGGACACCGGGCCGCCGGTCCATTACCTTCGCCCCATGAAACTGATTGATTACACCAGTCCCGGGGGATTCCTGCCCGGGTTGGATAGCAGCAGCGTATCCGATGCCGTCGTTCGCCTGGTGGACCGTTTGCTGGAAAGCGGCGACATCAGTTCGGCGGAGGATCTGGTTAACGAAGTGATGCGTCGGGAAACCGAAGGTAGCACAGCCATCGGAGGAGGCCTGGTCATTCCCCACGCCCGTTTCGCCGGGGTGCGGGAAGTTCGTCTCGCGGTGGCGACCCTGACCGAGGCGCTGGATATTCCCTCGGAAGACGGCCAGCCGGTTGACGTGGTGATCCTTCTGGTCGGTCCTGAGGGGGACCCCCGCCAGATGCTGCGGGTATTGGCGCGCCTGGCCCGGTTGGTGCGGCAGGAGTCGTTTCTTCAAAGCCTGCGGGAAGCTTCAACTCCCGACACTTTGCGCGCGGCCTTTGCCAGGGTCGGCTAAAACCCTTTGCTGTAGATAAATAACCTCAATTTTCATTTTCAATTTCATCCTGTTTAGTAATTGTTTTTCATTAAACATTGGACTTGAATGCGTATCCCAGCCGGGTTATTGTCCGTCTCCCGACTCATGAAACTCTCGCTCCGGATCCCTTGAAGGGAGTGTGTCTCGATGTCCAGTTTTCGTAGGGAAACCACCCGGGCTTTCAGGTGGCTGGTTTTTTCTTTGATCGCAACCGGTGTCATCGTCCCGGCGGCCCTGGCCGCACCGGCCGACCACCTGATCATCAGCGAGGTCCTGATAAAAACCAGGACTCCGGTAAGTAGCTTCGGCAGCCCTTTCATCGAGATCGTGAATCCCACCGGGTCACCCATACCCATGGATAACGTCTATCTCACCGATGGCGCGACTTCTCCGGCGACCTATTACTACAACATCACCCTGCTGGATCCGGCCGCGGCCAATCCCGGCGGCGGTGTCGGCGGTGATTTTCACGCGAGGTTCCCTGCCGGGTATGTGCTTGCGGCGGGTGACAGTCTGGCGATCGCCCTGAACGGCAGCACCGAGTATCAAGCGGCCTACGGTCGCAAACCCGATTTCGAACTGTTCGAAGACGGGACCGCGCCCGACGATATTCCGGAGCTTCTGGAAGCGTACCAGGGATCGATCAACGCGGGATTGGGCGGAGCCGGCAACGTGCCCGTGCTGTCCGATGTCGCGGAAAGCCTGATCCTCTACTCCTGGGACGGGGCCACGGATCTCGTACAGGATCTGGACTATCTCATGTGGGGCAGCAATACCGCCGCGCGCATCGACAAGTCCGGAACCACGATCGGCAGTGGGACCTATCTGGCTGATACTCCCATTGGTTCCCAGGAGGCGGCCGCTTCGGGCGGCCCGACCTTCGGCAGCGTCATGCGCAGGGTCGATGGGGACGAAGGTACTGAAGTCATCACCGGTGGCAACGGAATCGGCGGCCACGATGAAACCAGTGAGAATTTGGCGACGACGTTCCCTACCGTCGTCGGCCATGAACCTCCGCTGGCCAACACGCCTTTCCCCGCTGCTCCGATCTTCACCGCGGGGGAAATCATTCCCGCGGCGCCCACGGACGGCCAGGCCGTGACCCTTTCGGTGACGGTGGTCGATCAGGATGAAGTTTCCTCGGCCAGTTTCTTCTACTCCGTTGACGGGGGTGCCGTGCAAACGGTCACCGGCGTCAACACGGGTCCCGGGGTCTGGACCGCCACGGTGCCCGCCCAGGTTGAAAACGCGGTGGTGACCTGGTACTGCGAGGCCACCAACACCGAATCAACCACGGCGATTTATCCCGCAGGTTCGCCCAATTTCGCTTCTTCCTGGACCACGGGTCCCGCGGTTGTTCCCGGCGATGGACCGGGCAAGCTGCTGCTGACCGAGATCAGCACCATCGGGACGGACCAGGAATTCATCGAGATCTACAATCCCGGCATCGAAGACGTGGATCTCACCGACTTTTACATTACCGACGCCAACTACAGCACCGGCGACCAGTACTATTACCGGATCGGTGAGGGCAATCCCACCCAGGTCACCGTCGGCGGCGGCGCTTTCAGCGATTTCCACGCGCGTTTCCCCGCCGGCTTTACCATTGCAGCGGGCGACACCATCGTGCTCACGGTGGCCGGCAGTATTTCCTTCAACACCAACTTCGGTTTCGACCCGGACCTGGAGTTGTGGGAAGACGACGCGGCTCCCGACGCCGTGCCCGACATGCTTCCAATTTTCGGTGCGCCGGGAAACAACAGCATCATCAGCAGCGGTTCGACGCCCACGCTGACCAACGGGGCCGAAACGGTGATCCTCTACCACTTCGTCACGGGTGAGGACAAGATCACGGACATCGACGTGTTCACCTGGAAGGATCCCGACGAATCGACGACGACCAGCCACTACTTCAACAAGACCGGTGTGACCATTGGCGGCCATTCCTACCTGAACGAGAACGGCACCAACGACACCCTGGCCTATGGCACCATCAACGCGTTCGGCAACAGTTACCACCGCTCCGACGCCACCGAGGGCGGGCAAACACCCTCGGGCAGCAACGGCGTCGACGGACGGGACGAGACGAGCGAGAACTTCAAGGCGACCTTCACCAGTTTGCCCTATGACCCATCGAGGCCTTCGGGGCCTCCTCCGGTGATTGATCCGGAAAAACTGCTCATCACCCAGGTCTGTACCAAGGGCACGGGCGCCGAGTTCATCGAAATCCACAATCCCAGTGGCTTTGCGGTGGACATGGGGCTCTATTACCTGACGGACGCCGTTTATACCCCCGGCAGCCAGTATTACTGGCAAATAGCCCAGGGCAACCCGACTGGGGCAACGGTGGGTGGCGGCGCCTTTGGCGACTTCCACGCGAACTTCCCCGCGGGATTCACCCTGGCTCCCGGCGATACCATCACCGTGGCGGTGGGGGGCAGCACGGCCTTCAATACGGCCTACGGCTATCTGCCGGACCTCGAGCTTTTCGAGGACGATGCCGCGGCCGACGACATCCCGGACATGGCTTTCATATTCGGGGACGCGACGAACAACAGCATCATCAACCGGACGGGATCAGCTTCCGGCCAGCCTTCGACGCCCGGTTTGTCCGACGCGGCCGAAACCGTGGTCCTGTACTACTGGAAATCCGGCGAAGACAGGGTGGTCGACATCGACGTGTTCTTCTGGAAGGATTCTCTCTCCAGCGAGACCGGATTCCTGTTCAGCAAGACGGGCGTGACGGTGGGCGCTCATTCCTACCTGCCGGATACCGACACGACGGGCCAGACGCCGTTCAGTTCGGAAACCGACCCGGGTTTCGCCTACCATCGGACCGACGGCAGCGAGGGCACCCAGACGCCCACCGGCAGCAATGGTGTGGGCGGACGGGACGAGACCAGCGAGAACTTCGACGGCACCTTCCAGATGGCGGCGGCGGATCCCGCGAGGCCGGTTTCACCGCCGGACCCGAGCGACTATCCGCCGAAACTGCTTCTGACTGAAATTAGTACCACTGGGAATGACCAGGAATACGTCGAGATCCACAATCCGAACAACGAACCTGTGGATATGAGCGACTACTTCCTGACGGATGCCATCTACTCGACGGGCCAGCAGTACTACTGGCGCATCGCTGAGGGCAATCCGAATCAGACCACAGTGGGCGGCGGGGCGTTCTTCGATTTCCACGCCCGTTTCCCCGATGGTTATGAAATCGCCGCGGGGGCCACCATCATCATATCGCTGCCGGGCAGTTCGGCCTTCGAGGGGCATTTCGGGTTTCCCCCTGACCTGGAGCTGTATGAAGACGGCAGTTCCTCGGATGGGGTTCCCGACATGCGTTACGTGTTCGGGGACGACACCAACAACAGCATCATCAATCGGTCCGGCAC
>JAUVII010000030.1 GCA_030592845.1 Candidatus Krumholzibacteriia bacterium
ACCCAGGTCACGAAAAAGACGACGGCGCATGATCTCGCCGAACCACAACACGGCGCACTGGTGGGCATCGTCCATCAACGTCAGTGAACGCTGGAGCGAGGCGTGGACTTGGGCGACGGGTTGGTCGGATTTGAAGGGTACGGCAGGCATGAATATTCCTCCAGGAATGGGTGATTGGGAGGTAGGTCCAGTATACGAAGAAAAGACGAAAATAACAAGAAAAAAGTTAGCTAAGCGCCTTGTTTTTTAAATACTTAGGGATATTGCGAAAACCCAAAAAAAAGCCCGTCCCCAAATAGGACGGGCTCAATCTCAACTCCGATAAATCAGTTGGAAACAGACTCTTCCGGTTCCTCTGCATCCTCGATCGCCAGCAGACGCATCTGTTCGGCGTTCCACTCCTCGGCCAGGCCGAGCATCTCGGGCAGGTTCTTGGCCTTGCGGAACAGATCCAGGGCCTCGTGAAGCTGGGTGTCCGCCTCGATGGCTACCTTGTAGGCCGCTTCCGGTCCGTGCAGGCGGCGGGCTACCTCGCGCCGGATGCCCCGCTTGATGAAATCGCTGTTGGCGTCCACCAGGGAATCGCTGTAGGCGAGATCGAAAACCTCGAGGTATTCGCCGATCTTTTCCCGGCCGGCCAGGTATTCCTTGAATTCGTTGTATTCCTCGTCGCTGACCTGATAGTCCTCGGGAATTTCCCCATGTTTGGCGGCATAATCCACCGCGTAGGCGAACAGGGCGTAGTCGCGTTCGACGGCCACCTCGAAATCCTGCAGGAAATCCTGTTCGATCTCGATGTCCGGGTGGATACCCCCGCCCCCGTAGACCACCCGACCGCTGTCGGTGTAGAACTTCTCCTGATTGAACCGGTGAACTTCCTTTTCAGCCGGATCCTTGTCGAGGTCCTCGGGATTTTCTTCGGGATTATCTTCGGCCTCTTCCCCGGTCTCTTCTTCCCCGCCCATCATGGCGGCCATTTCATCCGACCCGTGACGGGGACGGTCCTTGTGGATTGACCGGCCGCTGGGCGTGTAGTAGCGGGCGGTGGTCAATTTCAGGGCCTCATCCTCGTCGAGGCGGAAAACCGTTTGCACCGATCCCTTGCCGAAAGAAGTCTGGCCGACAACCAGGCCCGCGTCGTGGTCCTGAATGGCTGCCGAAACGATCTCACTGGCCGATGCGCTGGAACCGTTGATCATCACCACCAGGGGCACCTTGTTGTAGACCTTGCCCCGGCTTTCGCTGTAGAAGGAATGGTTTTGCGACCGCAGACGGCCCTTGGTAAACACGATCAGTTCGTCCCGTGGCAGGAAAAGCTCGCTGACGCCCTGGGCTGCATCCAGCAACCCACCGGGGTTGAAGCGCAGATCCAGGATAAGTCCCTTCATGCCGGCGGCGGACAATTGATCCAGTTTTTCCTTCAGCTCCTTCTGGGTGGAGCGGGCGAAATTCTGCACCCTGACGTAGCCGATGTCCTCGATCATGAAGGCGTAGGGCACGCTTTCGATCTTGATGATGTCCCGGGTGATGGTGAACGGCAGCGGCGCCTCCACTCCCGGGCGCTTGATGGTGATATTGACCTGGGTTCCCGCCTTGCCCCGCAGCAGTTTCACGGCCTCGCGGCTGGTGAAGTCGCGGCTGCTTTCACCCTCGATCTCGATGATCTGGTCGCCGCCCTGGATGCCCATGTAGTAGGCCGGCGTCCCTTCGATGGGCGAAACAACCGTGGGGAAATGGTCCCGGATGTTGATGGTGATCCCCAGACCGCCGAACTCGCCTTCGGTGGACATCACCAGGTCTTCATAGTTCATGGGAGGCAGGTAGTTGGAATGCTCGTCCAACTCATCCAGCATTCCCTTGATGGCCGCTTCCATGATTTCCTTGGGATCCATCTCGTCCACGTAGTTGTTGATGATCTTGTCGTAGACGTCGCTCATGATCTTGAGATTGTCGTAGAATTCCCGCCTTCGGGTCGCGGGATCATCGCCCGCCGTCGCGAACGATGCGGTCAGCAGCGTCAGCAGCACGGGGACAAGGACAAAATATCGCAACAGGCGCTTGGTGTCGGCCTGGCTGAGTTTGTGATTCTGTTGGTGGCTCATTCATTGTTCCTTCATTGACGTCCATGATTGTCATCAAGCTGTTTTCGGCATCTGGCCGGAACCCGTTAAAGGTATTTGAGAAGTCCGTGATCAAGCCGCTTGAGGTGTCCCAGCGCCTTGTCCAGCATTTCCTCCGGCGATTCGGTGGCATCTATTACTTTAAAGCGCAAAACCCCTGAAACCGCCATCGCCTGGTATCCCTCGTACACCCGTTGGTGGAATTTCGCGGTTTCCCGGTCCAGGCGATCGGTGGTATCGCGGTGGAGTCTTTTTTGGCCCTCTTCCGGCGGCAGAAGACACAGGAAAGTCAGGTCGGGTTCGATATTGTTCAAAGCCACCTTGTTGAGGGCGTGAACCTGTTTTTCTCCCAGTCCCCGTCCAAATCCCTGATAAGCCACCGAGGCGTCGGCAAATCTGTCACAGAGAATGATCATGCCCGCCTCGAGGCCGATGGCGATCTTTTCCCGGACAAGCTGGGCCCGGCTGGCGACCATGAGCAGCAGTTCCGTTTCCGCGCACATCCCTTCAGACGCCGTATCGAGCAGAATGTTCCGGATTCTCTCCCCGATTTCGGTGCCGCCGGGTTCCCGCAGGATCATGGGATCCTCCCCCTTGGCGGACAGAAATTCAGCTATGGCGTTGATAAGGGTGGTTTTACCGCTTCCCTCGGGACCTTCGAAAGTGATCAGAAGACCATTGTGTTCCGCGCGTCCCGAGAATTCTCCGGCCGATGGGCTCACTGGCCGACCTCCTGGTCATTTCCGTCATCCTGGTCATCCTGGTCATCGGTCGCTGCCTCGGCCTCGGCCTCGGCCCGGAGCAGTTTGGGTTCGGGGCCGGGCAGCTTGGCCGCGACATGGACGATACGCTGCACAGTGGTGGCCAGAGTCGCCACCGCCAGGAACCACAATACCGGAACCAGGACCCAGCGGCCCAGCAATAATGCCAACGTCAGGATGATGACCCGCTCGGTTCGTTGCAAAAACCCCACGGAGCAGGTCTCCCCCACCCCTTCGGCGCGGGCCCGGACATAACTGGTGGTCAGGCTGCCCACCACCACACAGGTGATCAGGACCAGGGCCACCGGATCGCCTCCATTGGGCAGGGTGGCGAAATACCAGGTCAGCCCCGCGAAGAGGAAGGCCTCCCCCAGACGATCAAAACAGGAGTCGAGAAAGGCCCCGCGGCGGGACACGGTACCCTGTAGCCTAGCCAGGTCGCCGTCGAGCATATCGAAACCGGATCCGATCACAAACACAATGGCCCCGAAAAAGAGTCCCCCTTGCGCCACGATCCAGCCCGAGATGGCGGTAATGAACAGGCCGATGAGGGATATCGTCAACGGAGTCATGCCCAATCTGTCCAGGAAAAGTACCAGCGGCCGCAACCTGCCGCGGGCGGAATTCTTGATTTCCGTGAAATCCATCATTGTCCTCCTGTTTTTCCGTCTGCCACCGACCGTCTTCCTCCGCGTCCCTGAACGACCATGACAAGCTCGCCCTTGAGGCGTTTGCCCGTCAGTATTTCCAGCAGCTGTTCCGCGTTCCCCCGCAATGTCTCTTCATGGATCTTGGAAATCTCCCGTGCCACGGCCACTTGCCGCTCAGGGTCCAGTTCACCCAGGATTTCCAGGGTCGACCGGATCCGGTGGCAGGACTCGAAGATCAAAACGGTTCCCGGTTCTTCCAGGGCCATTTCCAGAAACGTCCGTCGCTGACCTTTTTTGCGCGGCGCGTAACCCAGATAGAGAAACCGGTCCGGAGAATACCCCGACAGGACCAGGGCCGTCACCGTACTCGAGGGCCCGGGAATAACCGTCCAGGGCAAATCCTCCTGGAGCAGGGCCCGGGTCAGGGTGAATCCGGGGTCCGAGATGCAGGGCATACCCGCGTCCGAAACCACCGCCACCTTTTGGCCCTCTTTCAATCGGGCCACGATTTCCGGAACCACCCTGACCTTGTTGTGGTCATGGTAACTGGCCAGGGCGACCTTGATGCCGTACCGGTCCAACAGCCGGCGCGTGTGGCGCGTATCTTCCGCAAAAACGATGTCGGCCGCCGAGAGCACGGCCAGGGCCCGCAAACCGATGTCCCCCAGATTCCCGATGGGCGTGGCCACGAGGTGGCACAGGCCGCCGGGAAAATCCACTTCGGGAAGGGGCACCTGGATCAATGAAAGCCTCCGTCGGGAAAGGCCTCACCGTCGGCGGCTGGCTCAATATCCTCTGGAACGGCCCGACCCGGGAATTCAGCTACCGGCGAAGCTGTCCTTTTGAAGGCCATGGCCTTGACCCTGGCGGCCACCCGGCCGATCAGGTCGGACGCAAAACCAAGAGTTTCAAGCTGTTTGCCGCCCAGACCCTGATCGATCATATGAACCAGGAGACGATCAACTTCCGCATAGGTATAGCCCAATTCGTCCTCGTCCGCCTGGCCTTCCCACAGGTCCGCGCTCGGCGCCTTGGTCAGGACGGTCTCGGGCAGCCCCAACTCCCTGGCCAGGAGCCGGACCTCGGTCTTGTAAAGTTGCCCCAGCGGGTTCAGGGCGCAGGCGTTGTCGCCGTACATGGTCGTGTAGCCCAGCAGGTCCTCGGTGCGGTTGCCGGTGCCCAGGACCAGCGATCCGTCCCTTGCCGAGATGTCGTACAGGACGATCATCCGGCAGCGGGCCATGACGTTGCCCCGGCGGATCAGATCACCGGAGGGAATGTCCGCCAGGAACGCGTCAGCCATGGCGGTGATTTCAACCTTTTCGGTTTTCATGCCCACCGTGGCGGCGGTCTTCACCGCGTCGACCACCGAAGCCGCCGAACTCGTGGCGTAGGGCATCATCACGCCCAGCACCTTGTCCGCGCCCAGGGCGCGCGCGGCCAGACCGGCCGAGACGGCCGAATCGATGCCCCCCGACAACCCTATCACCAGGGAATCCCTGCCCGCGGCCGCCAGTGTCGCCCGGATGAACGCGGTGCACTTGTCGACCGCTTCGGCGGGCGCGACGGCCCAGTCGGGATGATCAAGTTCAATATTCATTTGGCGTTAATCCTCCAGAAATCAACTGCGCCGCCAGGCGCCGGGCAGGAACAGGACGAGTACCGTAAATATTTCGAGCCGGCCGATCAGCATGAACAGGACCAGGAGCCACTTTTCCCAATCCACCAGGAATGCGTAGTTGGACGTGGGTCCGACCAGGCCCAGGCCAGGGCCGATATTACCCAGACTGGCGGCCGTGGCCCCCACGCTGGTCACGATGTCCCGCCCACCAAAAGTCAGGATCAGGACCCCTGTAATATACACCACCATGTAGAGCAGGAAAAAGCCCAGAACATTGGTCAGCAGTGTTGGAGAAAGGGCCCGGTTGTTGAACCACAGGGTAAACACGCCCCGCGGATGCAGCATCTTCTTGAGTTCCATCTTGGCGTGGCGCAGCAGGATGAAGACTCGCATCACCTTGATGCCGCCACCGGTGGATCCGGCGCAGCCCCCGATGGTCATCAAAACCAGCAGGAGGGCATGGGCCACGGGCGGCCAGGAAAGGTAGTCGGAGGTGCCGAAACCCGTCGTGGTGAGGATGGAAACCACCTGGAACAGGGTGTGCCGCACCGTGTCCTGCCAGACGGGATAGAAATTTATCGAGATGAGAACCCCGGCCAGAACCAGGACACAGACCAGCACGATGGATGTGTAGAACCGGAATTCCTCATCCTTGTAGTAGACCCGCCAGCGGCCGGTCAGGGCCAGGTAATGGAGGGAAAAATTGGCGCCGGCCAGGAACATGAACAGGATGATGATCCATTCCACCGCCGGCGAAGCGTAACCTCCGACGCTGGCGTTGTGGTTGCTGAAACCGCCGGTGGCCATGGTGGCGAAAGAGTGGCAGATCGCATCGAAGGGCCCCATGCCGGCGGTCATGAGGGCCGCGATTTCCAGGACCGTCAGCAGGAAATAAACCGCCCACAGGCGCTTGGCCGTTTCCCGGATGCGAGGAGTTAAACGCTCGGCCACGGGGCCGGGAACTTCCGCCCGGTAGAGCTGCATACCGCCGACCCCAAGCAGGGGCAGGATAGCCACGGCCAGAAGTACGATTCCCATACCCCCCAGCCATTGGGTCAGGGCGCGCCAGAACAGGGTTCCGTGGCTGTGGCTTTCGATGTCCGTGAGAATGGACGCTCCGGTGGTGGTAAAGCCGGAAATGGATTCGAAGGCCGCGTCGGTGAAGGAGGGAATCTGTCCACTGAGCCAGAAGGGAAGGGCGCCGAGCAGGCCGACGCAAAGCCAACCGAAGGCCACCACCGCAAAACCCTCGCGGACCCGCAGGTCGGGAGTGTCGCGCAACAGAAGCAGGGCGCCGCCGCCCACCACCGCGCCAATACCCGACGCGGCCAGAAACCAGATCCAATCATTTTCACGGTAGAGCAGCGATACCAACGCCGGCAGCAAAAGGCAACCGGCACAAACCAGCATCAGAAATCCCAGGACCTTGATGACGACCCTGATGTTCACGAGTCGCCGCCGGCAAAGAATTCCTCGACCTGGTCCACCGCGTCGGGCAGGGCGAAGACAACGACTTCATCGCCCGCAGACAATACCGTGTCTCCGCTGGGAGTGACGACCCGGCCCCGCTTGATAACCGCTCCGATGACCGCGTGGGAGGGAAAATCGAGATCCATCAGCGATTTGCCCAGCCAGGGGCATTTCTCCCCCACGCCCAGCTGCAGGATTTCCGCATCGGTGAGACCCAGGTTTTCCGCGTTGATGACCGCGCCGCGTTTGACGAAGCGGGCGATCCAGGTGGAGGTGGACAGCCGGGGTGACACCGCGGAATCCACGCCCAGAATGGGCAGCAGCGGTACGTAGTCGGGCCGGTTGACCAGGCAAACCGTCTTGGCGGCGCCGTGGTGGCGCGCCAGCAGACAGGCCATGATATTCGTTTCCTCGTCGCTGCTGACCGAAACGAACCCGTCCATTTCGCTGACGCCTTCGCTTTCCAGCAGCTCGGTGTCCGAACCTTCTCCGCGCAGAACCAGGGCGTGCCTGAGCTGTTCGGAGGCCCGGCGGCACTTTTCTTCGTTGCGGTCGATTATCTTCACCTTCACCCCGGCCGCCAAAAGGTCCCGGGCCAGTTCCCGACCCATGGCGTTGGCCCCGACGATCATAACCTTGGTCAACCGCCGCTCCACGGCGCGGAAATAGATCAGCGAACGGTCGACCAGACGGCGGGTCCCGGCCAGAAAGACCTGGTCGTCGGCCATGATCACCGTGTCGCCGCCGGGAATGAGGGTTTCGTCCCCGCGGACGATGGTCGTCACCAGGGCGATACTGCTGCCCAGATCCCGGTTGATCTCCGCCCGGGTCCGTCCATCAACCTTGGAGCCCGGTTCCACGCGGGTGCCGACGATGCGCACCTTGCCGCCGGCGAATTCGTGGACTTCGGTGGCCCCGGTCTGGAACAGGATTTCGCGGATGGCGTGCACCGCCTCGTGCAGGGGATTGATGGCCATATCGATCCCCTCGAGCAAAAGTCGGTGGTCCTCGTAATAATCCTCCTGGCGAACCCGGGCCACCTTGACGCGGGCTCCCAGCACGTGGGCGGTCTGGCAGGCGATGATGTTGATTTCATCCCGGTCGGTGACCGCCGCGAAAAGGTCGCAGTCCTTCATCCCTATCTCGCGCAGAACGGCGGGACTGACGCCGTTGCCGATCACGAACCGGCAGTCCAGGTGCTCGCTGACATTGTCCACCCGTCCCTGATCCATCTCCACCAGGATCAGGTCGTGTTCGCGGCGGGTAATGATCTTGGCCAGTTGGAAACCGACGGCGCCGGCTCCGATGATGACGATTTTCACGACCCGGCTCCTGTAAATGAGTTGAGAACCTGGACGACGCGTTCGATATCCGCGTCTTCATGTTCGAGATGGGGAATCAGCCGGACCCGGCCCGGTCCAAAACCCACCCCCAGAACACCACGACTTTCCAGATGGCCCAGGAGGGCTTCATCCCGGCCCTGGCCCGCCACATCGATGATGACGATATTGGTATCCACCGGATGATTCACCTTCAGACCCGTATGGTCAAGCCCCGACGCCAGCATTCGGGCATGCTCGTGGTCCACGGCCAGCCGTTCAAGGTGGTGATCCAGCGCGTAGAGGCAGGCCGCGGCCAGGATACCCGCCTGGCGCATGCCCCCACCCCACATTTTGCGGAAGCGGTGGGCTTTGGTGATGGTCGCGGCGTCGGCGGCAAGCACGGAACCGACCGGGGCCCCCAAAGCCTTGGAAAAACACACGCTCACCGAATCGGCCGGGGCGGCCAGTTCGGCCAGGGACAAGCCGGTCGCCACGTGGGCATGCCACAGGCGCGCTCCATCCAGATGCACCCTCAAACCGCGGCTGTGGGATTCCCGGGCTATCTGCTCCACGTTTGCCTGGGGCAGGATCCGTCCGCCGGCCTGGTTGTGGGTGTTTTCGAGGCTCACCATCGCCGGTATGGCGCAATGAACGTTGTCGGGGTTCAGGGCCGCTTCGACCTGGGGCCAGTCGAGCAGTCCGCCGGGAGCGGTGATGCAGGTTACCAGCAATCCGCACAGCGCGGCAGGTGCCCCGGCTTCGTATCTGTAGATATGGGCGCCGTCCTCCAGGACGATCTGGTCGCCCGGCCTGGTCTGGGCCCGCAAGGCCAGTTGGTTGCCCATGGTTCCGCTGGGAACAAAAAGGGCGGCCTCCTTGCCCAGCATTTCCGCGACCACGGTCTGCAGACGGTTGACGGTGGGATCGTCACCGAAGACATCATCACCGACTTCAGCCTGGACCATCGCCCGGAGCATGCCCTCGGTGGGTCGCGTCACGGTATCGCTGCGCATATCGATCAAGTCTGTGGATGGGAAAGAGGAGGCCATGAATCCACCCCGGGGGTTGAGGTCGAAACAGCAAGAACCGGCCCTCCGGTTCAGAAGCCGGAAAACCGGTTCAAGGAATTATCGTCAGGTTCCGCGCCGGATGACGAAATCATCAACCCGCGGCGGCGACCTTGTCCTTCAACATTTTGGATACCTTGAAGACAGGTACCTTGCGCGACGGAACCGGTACGGCCTCTCCCGTGCGGGGGTTCCGGGCCATACGTTCCTTGCGCTCCTTGACCTTGAAGGTTCCAAAGCCGCGGATCTCCAGGTGCTGGCCGTTGACCAGCAGATCCCCGATCTTTTCCAGGAAAAGATCCACCGTTTCGGCAACTTCCTTCTTGGTCAGACCAGTTCTTTGCGCGATGTCTTCTACAATATCGGCCTTGGTCATGACAGCCCTCCTAGTTTCCTCCGTTACACCCCATACATCGCAGGATTCTGATAGCATATAACAGCATAAACCGTGAGGTGTCAAGGGCTTTATGTCATTTTGGACTTCCCGGACTGCCCGGGATGCAACCTCCCTGCCGGAACGGGCAAGATGCATGATCCCAATGGCCCAGGTATCGCAAGACGGCAGGGAGCAGGATGCCTCCTGAGTCCCCATGACTCCGCCCCACTCCTCTAATTGGCTTCTAATTACTTGTTTTTTAACGGTTTTAGAGGGTTCAGGAAACTGCGTCTTCAATTGGCACCCGCTTTGCAGATGGCCCGTCTGAGAATGTGGCCGGAAGGGCAGTCTACAAACAACTGTGCCACAGCTACGGATCCCTTCCGGCCCATTCCTGAAACCATCGGGCAACTTAGCGAACTTTGAAGGAGGACCACAATGGTCAGCAACAAGATGATCCTGACTGTCATGCTCATCGCCGTCGTAGCGCTGGTATGCACCGGCTGCAGCGACGAAAGCACCGTCATTCCCGCGACTGTAATCGATACCGCTCCCCCGGCCGTCCCGGCCAACCTGAGCGTGGATCATTCCGGTTACTCTGCCGTCATCAACTGGACCATGAGCACCGTCGATACCGACCTCGCGGGCTACATCGTGACCAGGGAACATTATGGCGTCACCGAAACCCTGATCGGCACCCCGGCCCTTATTTCCTCCTATGAGGATACCAACCCTCTTCCCGGCTCCACCCTGTACCATGTGTACGCCGTGGATTATGCGGGCAACGAGAGTGCCGTGGCGACCATCAGTCTGACGATCGTTCAGAGTCACAGCCACTCTGACCTGACCGACTAGCAGCTTGAGCCGGAAATGGTTCCCGTTCGCTGGGTGATCAACAAGGCCCTCCGTCTGATGACGGAGGGCCTTACCGGTTTACAGGGCATCGGTGGCCGGGATCAGGGCCCGCCCAGGCGAGCGATCGTTTCGGCGATTTGCAGGAACGGATTGATGACGGCCATGATGGCCCCCGAAAATATGCCCCCCACCGGAGTGTACCTGACAAGCATCAGAAAGCCGATCACGATCAGCATGCCGTAGCGCCTCAAATTCTCGTAATTGGCCCGGGCTTCGTAAGGAAGGAACCGGCTCAGGATCCAGCTTCCGTCCAACGGAGGCAAAGGCAGCAGGTTGAACACCGCCAGCACCACATTGATCATGACACCGGTTTGAAACATCGTGAACAGGAACATCACCAGGTTGGGTTCGGCATGGCCGCCGTGCGCCGCCGCGGGCATTCCGCCAATAGCCACCGTCAGTCCCAGAAGCACCGAGAAAACCAGGGCCAACAGCAGATTGCTTATCGGACCCGCGGCCGCAACCTTGGGGTGATCATTCATGGGGTTGTTCAACCGGCCGGGATTGACGGGCACCGGTTTGGCCCAGCCAAACATGATGCCGCCCGTAAAAGACAGAATCAACGGAACAACGATGCTCCCCACCGGGTCGATATGGGGCAACGGGTTCAGGGTCAGGCGGCCCGCGTCGTGGGCCGTGTTGTCGCCCAGTTTATAGGCGACCCAGCCGTGGGCCACTTCGTGCACGACCACGGAAAAAACCAGAACCAGTATTTTTACGGCCAGAAGTTCCAAACCAAACCTTCTTTTGCTGTTACAGCCTGCTAGGTTGCCGGGGACCGGCCGGACAGTCCCTGCCAGACCTCCCAAACGGTGTCCACATCAATGTTTTCCATCCAACCGAAATCCACGCCCCGCGGATCCTTCAGGGGACCCGGGCTTTGGACCACCACGACCTCGGGAGCGGGCGGTTTCCAGAGTTCCGGATCCGTCGGCCCGAACAGGGCCACCGTCGGCACCCGCATCGCGCCGGCCATGTGCATGACCCCTGTGTCGTTGCAGAGGAACCGGTCCGACATTTTCAGAAGGGCCGCCCCCACACCCACCGGGCATGCCGGCGCGATTTTCACTCCGGCGGCCATGTCTTCCCCAAGAAGGCCGACCAACTCCGCCAATGGTTCGGCGTCGGCGGGCCCGTGGAGGATCAGTATTTTTTCACCCGCGGCCAGGGCCCTGCGAGCAACTTCGGCGAACCGGTCGGCAGGCCAGATGTTCTGCTTTTTCCCGGCCCCCGGATGGATCGCCCAGAAGCCGGGTTTCAATTCCAGATCCGTCAGGATGCGCCGGGCATAGGCCGTTTCCTCGTCGGAGGGCGCCACCACCGTGGAATGGTCGTCCGTGGTGATCCCGATGGCGCGCAAGGGAACCAGATTATGCTCCACGGCATGGATTTCCTGCTGCGGATCCGAGGGCATCACCAGCGAAAAAGCGTGGCGGCTGATGTCCCACCCGAAGGGCTCGCTGTCTCCGCCCACCACATACCGCGCGCCCGAAGCCAGGGCGATGGCCGAACTGGTCACCGAAAATGAAACGCTGCTCAGGACAAACGCCACTTCGGCCCGGTAGTTCCTCATCCATCTGACAAAGGAGTACAGCATGCCGGGGTTGCGCCACATTTTTCGATCAAACGTGACCACGTGGTCCAGGTGGGGATTGTGCCGCACCACCTCGACGTTCACCGGAGCTGTGATCAGGGCCAGTTCCGCCTGGGGCCAGGTTTCCCGGATCGCCCGCAAGGCCGGCGTTGCACAGACCATGTCCCCCATCTGATTGTGTTGGCGAACGATCAGGATACGACGCGGCTTCAGGGCCCTGAGCTCCGATGG
Source organism: Candidatus Krumholzibacteriia bacterium (assembly GCA_030592845.1). Taxonomy (GTDB): domain Bacteria; phylum Krumholzibacteriota; class Krumholzibacteriia; order LZORAL124-64-63; family LZORAL124-64-63; genus JAGLCY01. The sequence goes on from JAUVII010000030.1 coordinate 12,128, forward strand.
GGTCAGGGCTGCACGGCTGGACAACCGGGCCATCAGGCTGCTGAGGCGGCGTTTGAGGGTGCGATAGGAGTGTGTGCTCATGGCTCCCGGGATTATTTGAATTTGGCATACCCCTTGCGTTCCACGGGGCTCATGCCGGTTTGTTCCGGCGGCTGAAACCGGCCGCGGGGACCGACTTGAACCGAAAGAGTGTGATATGGGCCTGTTCGGCCGCTTCATTCATCCGGGTCCCTGGACCGCCATCGGACTGGCCCTTGTGTATCTGGTCGGGGTGGGCCTGGGTCTCTACGAGATGACTGCCAAATCCCCTTACCTGCTGGATAAACCCCTGCCGGGATGGTGGGCCACCGATCGTGCCGAAAGGACCACCCGCTGGAATCCTCCCACGGGTTTTTTGCCCCTGGACAAGCTTCTGCATGAAGGTGAAGAGGCGATCAGGTTCTATGGCATTCTCGCCCGGCCCCGCACCTCCGGTCCCAAGGGGTCAGCTGCGGTATCCTAAGCTGGCCTTGCGCTCTTCCAGATCCCTCAGCAACGCCAGATAGGCTTCGTGACGCCAGACCGGAATGATCCCCTGGGCCACCCTCGCCTTGACCCCGCACTGGGGTTCGTCACGATGCAGGCAGGTCCTGAATCTACATTCCTGACTGCCTTCGACGAAGTCAGGAAAATAATCCCGCACCTGCTCCGGATCAATGTCCCAGGGATCAAAACCCCGGATACCGGGAGAATCGGCGATAAACCCCCCGTTCTCAAGGGGGAAGAGTTCGGTCCGCGTGGTGATGTGCCGGCCCAGGCCGGTTTTGCCCGTGACCTCGCCCACCCGCAGCTTGAGCCCCGGCTGAATGGCGTTCAACAACGTGCTCTTGCCCACGCCCGAGGCCCCGATCAACAGGGAGATGTTATCGGTCAGGACATCGTGGAATTCCTCCACGCCCTGGCCCGAATGCGCCGAAGTCCGGATGACCCGGTAACCCAGACCGGAAAAATAATCGCCTTTCACCAATTCGTCCGCGGAGTCGGTGGATTCGGATACCAGATCGCACTTGTTCAGCACCAGCACCCCCCGGACGCCGAACCTTTCGGCCGCCACCAGCAGACGGTCGATAAACCCGGTCTGGGGGGATGGCTCGCGGAGGGACTGGACAGCCACAACCTGGTCCAGATTGGCCATCAGAACCTGTTCGGTCCGGCCTCCGCTACGGCGGGCCGCCAGCCGCGAAATTCGATTGCGGCGCGGCAGGACTTCTTCGATAACCCCGCTGAGATTATCGGGATCGGACTCCAGGACCAGGAACCGGACCCGATCGCCCACCACGGCCACCGTCTGGGTCTGGCGCGGCCCTTTCTTCAACCGTCCCCTCACCTTGCAGGCCCACAGGAATCCCGACTCCGCCACCAGACACCGCCCGGACGTAGCCCGGATAACGATGCCTTCGAGAATCTCGTCCGGGGCCGCCGGTGATCCGGATCCCTTTCCATTTTTGTCACTGACCTTGATTTCGCACCTCCCGGGCGGACCACCGCGTAGTATTCACAGCCGATCCGGCCCGCTTTCCAGCTTGTTAAACCACCTTCAATGCGTTAGCTTTTTACAGTTAGGAAGTCGTAGCACAAATCCCTCGTTGACTCAAGGTGGTACGCGGATTATGGACATTGCCGAGGTTCTCAAACACACCTCACCCGACCTCTTCATCTCAGACCTGGAAGCCAGCGACAAATCTTCCGCCCTTGCCGGCCTCGTGGAAGGCCTCATCTCCGGAACGGATATCCAGAATCCCGACACCATTCTACAGATGCTGCAAAGCCGGGAAAACCTGGGCAGCACCGCAGTGGGACCGGGCATCGCTTTTCCCCACGGCCGCACGCTGGCTATCCAGCGCCTGAGCATCCTGATCGCCCGTTGTCCCAAGGGTGTGGACTTCGATTCCGAAGACGGCAACCCGACCCACTTGTTTTTTGTTCTGATCGCCCCTCCCCAGGATACCGGGCATCAGTACATCAAATCCCTCGCCGCGCTGATCGACTGCGTCCAGGATGCGGACCTGCGCGAAAAACTGATGGCCGCCGGGGATTATGAATCCTTCTGCGAAGCCATGAAAGAGGGTTAGGGCATGCATCCTCAGTTACAGTTGCTGGTAGCACTTCAGGACATGGATGGAATGATCAAGGAAACCGAAACCCAGGGTGAAGAACTCGAGGGGTTGGGTTTCAAGCACGGCGGCTTGGACGACCTGAAAAAGGCCCGGGAAGAACTGGCGACCCAGATCGACCCCAGCCTCGCCAGTTGGTACAGGCGTCTGACCGGGAAGTTCGGTCACGCGGTGGTTCCGGTGGTGGGCAACCTGTGCACCGGATGTTTCGCCAACATCCCGTCGCAATTCGTCAGCAAGACCAACGTCAACAAGGTTCAGAAATGTGAAAGCTGCGGACGGCTGCTTTACTGGCCCTAGGAGCAGTTCACTTTTCGGCAAGATAAAGGGCCCCTGTGGGGGCCCTTTATTTATCCGGGAATTCAGGCCGGGTGTCAGTCTTCGGCACCCGTCATGACCCCCGCGTTGGCGACCACCCGGGTGATCTCCTCCACGATTTCCTGTTTCTCCCCGCCGTCGTCCTTGACGCCGAGGTCCTCCTTGGCCCACTGGGATTCCGGGAACGGCCCCAGACTTTCCAACTCTTCCCAGCTGGTCACGCCGGTCTCCTTCCGGAAGACCAGGCCGCCCTCGGGGTTGTCCTCATCCACATCGACGGTAATCAGATCGCCCTTGCGAATCTGTTCACTGCAGATGTAATGGGAAATCGGGGTGACTATCTCTTTTTCCACCACCCGCTTGAGAGGTCGGGCCCCGTACTGGACATCGGTGCCCTCGGCCACCAGCCGCGCCTTGGCCTCGCTGGTGATTTCCAGCAGGAACGGTTCGCTGCACAGAAGGGATCGGTGATGCACCTGGGCGATCAGGATGTCCAGGATGCTGTACAGGTGCTGCTCCTTGAGCGTGTGGTAGGTGATGATGTCGTCGAAGCGGTTCAGGAACTCGAAGGGGAAGACCTTCTTGGCCTCGCGCATGGCGGCCTCTTCGACGTCCTTGTCCATCTTCTCGTCGCTGACCCCTGTGGAAAAACCTATGCCCGTCTGCGCCAGGTGGGCGCCCATGGCCTCGCTGCCCACGTTGGTGGTCAGAACGATGATGCACTGACGGAAATCCACTTCCTCGTTGTTGCCCAGCACCACGGTGCCGTCTTCCAGGATGCCCAACAACAGGTTCCAGAGTTTGGGATGTGCTTTTTCGATTTCGTCGAAAAGAATGATCGACAGGTATTTTTCACTGTCAGGCGGATAGAGCTGACTGAGCTTGCTGTCGGCTTCGCTGATCATGCCCGACTGGTTGTCGAGGGCCTTGCGATGGTGGCGGTCGATGTTTTCCTGGGACAACAGCGGCCTGATCTCTCCCCCCACATAACCCGGAGGCGACCCCAGCAGTTTGGAGATGTTGTAATGGGCGGAATATTCCTGGCAGTTGACCCGGGTAAAAGCCCGCCGGTTGCCGAATATCGTATCGGCCAGAGCCCTCACCGTTTCGGTCTTGCCGACTCCGGTGGGTCCCATGAACATCATCGTCAGCAGCGGCCGTTCCGGATCGTGAACGCCGGCGATTAGGCGGCTGAAGCTGTCGGAAAGCTTATCGATCGCCTGTGGCTGACCGACGACCATCTTGTTCATGTGGGTGGCGAACCTGACGAGCTGGTCGTTGCGTTTTTCCCTGCGCAGGATCTTCAATGCAGTGACATCCTTGTCTCTGGTACCAGTTCCGGTATCCGGGTTCAATGTTTTGGACCTGGTATTCTCCAAATGGAAAAAGCCCGTCCCTGACCTAATCCATCGGACGGTCACGAACGGGCTTGAGTGATTTTCCCTGCGGACTTATGCGTAACTGACGCCGCCACACAAGATTGCAAATATTATTACAATTCAGGCATGTACGGTTTTTTCAGGTAATCTTCCTGGGCCTTGCCCGGTTTTTCCACCCAGCGGTTGTCAATCTGCGGCCGGATCGGGCTGTGCAACCCGATGTAGTGTTCCACACACTCGGCGGTGGTGATCTGGGTCGGCGTGATGTCATCCGCCGGAATGCCGGTCAAAAAATGCAGGCCGCTGTTGCCTTCCATCAGGAAACTGGTGACGATCGTCTTGTAAACGCGGTCCGGATCCCAGGGCTCACCGGCGATTTCCAGGGTGACGACGCGATCATAATCAGGCCGGCTCATGTCGAATTCCATTTTTACACCGCCGAGCATGAGGCCGCTGCTGGTGCCGGCCAGCTTGCGTTCGATGACGCGACGCACCATGCGGCCGCCCATCCGGACTTCGACCAGTTCGTTGCCGAAAGGCAGAACGGTGAAAATGTCCCTGGTGGTGAGATCGCCGGCCGCCAGATCGGCTCGTAAACCACCCAGATTCTGGAAGCTGAAGTCGGCATCGAAGTACTCGATCATGGCGTCGGTGACCATGACCCCGATCAGGTTGGAACCAGGTCCACCACGGCCCAGCGAGATGGCGCTGCTGCCGATCACCTTGCGCATCTCGGCTTCGGCCTGCTCGTGGTAGGGTTGGATAACGGCGGTGATTTCCGGGTCGGGCCAGATTTCATCCTCGAAAAGGGTGATCAGGGTTCCCCTGTCGTGAGAGCCCTCGTAACCCACCAGGTTTTTGGTCTTGCGGTCGATCAACAGTATGGCGTGCCCGATGCTCGATCCGTTGCCAAAGGTCTCGAAGCACATGGTGTGGTTCACCGGATCGATCCACGGTTCGTGGTAACCGCGGTGGGTGTGGCCGCCCACGGCGATGTCGATGCCCGGCACCTCGTGCACCAGTTCCATCAGGTTCATGCCGCCATAGGAATGAGCACTCCCGAAGGTGCCCTGCTGCTCCTGGTCGGTTTCGGTCTCAGTGCCGCCGGCGATCTTCTTCCAGCCTTCCTTGGGGTCGTAAGGCAGACCCTCGTGGATGGCCAGGAAAATGATGTCGGCGCCCTCGTCCGTCAGCTGGTCCCGGAATTTGGCCACGGTTCCTGGCATTTCCCGGAATTCCAGGCCCTCGATGTTCTGGGGAAAAGACATGCCCGCGGTGCCCGGAGTTATGATCCCGACCACGCCGATCTTGATGCCCTGATATTCCAGCATGAGCGTCGGCTGGACCCACTCCACGTGGTCGCCGGTTTCCTTTTCGATCAGGTTCGCGCAGATCCAGGGGAATTCCGACATTTCCGCCAGCCGCTTGGTGTTGTCACGGCCCATGTCGAAGTCGTGGTTGCCGGGAACGGCAAATTCGTAATCGACGGCATTGAAGTACTTGATGACCGCCTCGCCCTTGGTCTTGTTGCCGATGGGCGTGCCCTGGAACATGTCTCCCACGTCCACCAGAAGGACTTCCTCCCCGGCGGCTGCGGCCTTGGCCCGCACTTCCTTGATGTAGTTGGCGGCCGACGGCCCCCCACCCAGCGGCGGCGGGAACGCGGGATTCATGAACTTGGCGGGCTCCGGCGCGATGTGACCGTGCACGTCGTTGGTCCACAGCAGGTGGAGGCGCAAAAGGTCGTCGTCGTCCTTTTCGCCGGCGAACGCCCCCCAGGCCAAGAAACCCAGGACCATCAGTATCGTCAAAAGCGTGATTCCGCTTTGCTGCTTCATATCCAACTCTCTTTTGGCCGGCTGGGCCAATGGCCGCCAAGGGGCGGCCTGTCTACCAGTTGACGGTGTAACTCACGCCGAGCCGGAACCGGGTGTCCTCGACACGGGCTTCTTCATCGACAGGAAAACGGGAAGGGTCATCCGGGTCTTCCGGATAGGGGAACTGGTGTTCCTGGAAACTGGTGATCTTCATGATTTCAACCGAGACCGCCACCAACCCGGACCCGATGGGAAATCCCGTGCCGCCGGTGAAGATGGTCGAATTCGCATCTTTATCCGCGTAGCTGGTGAAGTGGCGGAAACCGAACCGCATGGGAACACCATTGTAGAAGGTGTGCTCCAGACCGACCCTGAAGTCGACGACGTCTTCCAGATCCGTCGCTTCAAGCTCCCCAGCGGAGGATTGACCCTCGCCCAGGTTCTGCTCGAATTTCTGCCAGGGCATGTACTCCATTTCAACGGTGAATACCGTGCGTGGATCCGTCTGGGGATAGAACGTGAACCCACCCCGAAAGATCTGGGGATACCGGTAATAGGAATCCCTGAAATTGTCTTCGATGGTGATATTCATCGAGGTGTCGTCATAGGCCTCATGGTAGTTCAGGTTCCAGGTCCCGCTGGCCGTCAGGGGGTTTTCGTAGGCGAGGCCGATCTCCAAACGTTCTGAGATTTTACCACGCACTCCGATGGTAAAATTGACCCCGCTCATTTCCTGTTCAAACCTGCCGTCCACACCATCAAGGTCACTGTAATCCAGCCGCCGGTTGATGGTCTCGGTCCGCGTGCCGAACGCATAGTGGACCGCGCCCCCGATCGAAAGCCAGTCCATGACATCCGCACCGACGCCAAGCGAAAAGGCCCTCAGTGTACCGGTGACCTTTCGGGTCCGGTTCTCGAGAATACTGTCCCGAGGGCTGGACTGGGAATCGGGATCCCGAACTTCCTCGTCGAAAGTGTAGGAATAGCCGTAACGGTCCGCCAAAGACAGCCCGACGGTGATCGGCAAGCCGGCAGTAGGATCGTGAAGGGCCAGTCCGAAGCCCGTCTGCCAGTAATGGTGTCGATTACTGGAGATGGCGACATCCGTCACCATGTTGTCGAAGGTGTCGAACAAGGGCTGGAACCGGTCCTCGTGTTCCTGGTCCAGGGACAAACCAGCGTCCAGGCGATTCGACTTTTCCTTGGCCAGGAATGCCGGGTTGAAGATGTTGGACATCCCCCCCCGGTAAAGCGCCGACCCGGTGCCGCCCATGGCGTTGATGTCCGTGCCCAGCCAGGGCGTCTGGTCCCCGTATTCCGTCATGATCTGGGGAACCGACCAGGCGGTTCCGGCGAAAGCCAGAACAAACAGGAAGGTCCAAACCGTGAGCCTTTTCATCGAGGCCTCCAGTGTTTTCATTTGGCGTTTGGTCATCACTTCGGTCTCCTCGAATCTATCAGAACGTGTAGTCCAACTGTAAGCGGACGAATGTTTGATCCTTCGGCGCGTAGGTCGTATAGGGTGACCCCTCCACCTCAGTTCCGAATCGACGGATATCATGGTTAGTAACAGGCAGCCCGTGATCGCGGGTTACCTTCAGTTGGAACAGGAGTCGTTGCGAAACCCTGCTTTCAACCTTGAACCAGTTGCGAAAACCGTTGTCTGTCAACAGGACGAACTCGCTGCCCTCGAAATTCCAGAGGAACCCGTCGTAGATCGACGAGGCCAGCGTGAATTTGATCCCGGGTGTAAACTGGTGCTCATACCTGACTTCGAAAGCTTTGCTCGGGCTGCCGTTGGTGCCGACCCCGGGAACGCCGCTCCCGAAGATACCCGGGTCCCCCGGTTCGGGGGTGCCGCTGAGCCTCTGGCGGGCCGGGAACATCACGTTGGATGTCATGTACATGAACTGCAGCCGGTTGTAGTTGCTCAACAGGGTGATCAACTGCCAGCGGGTTTCCCAGTTGCGAAAGGTTCTCACATCGTTGGGATCATTCTCGGAACGACTGCTGTAGCGATGCCGGACCCGCAGCCGCAGGTTGAAGATGGGCTGGTATTCGACCTTGAGGGTGTAGCGCGTCAGGTCGGCCCCGTCGGCCTTTCGCTTCCACTTGTCGAACTGCAATCCATTGATGATCAGGTTTCGACTGATGCGGTAGCGGGTCTCCAGGAACAGGCCCTTTTCCGGCTTGGCCTGGGGCGTCTCGCTCTCGATCAGCGTGTACGGGTCATCATTCAGCCGGTAGGGTGCGTCCAGCAGGGTCATTTCATAGCGGTTGTCATTGCTAAAGGACCGGTTGTAGGGGTTGTCGTACCCCACGTCTGAATCACGCCAGATGGCCAGGAGGTGCAGATTGTCCCACTGGCTGTAGGCATTGATGATGTAGGCATCCGGATTCTTCGAATTGAAGAAGGTATTCCTGGGATCCTGGACGAAGGCGTATTCGCCCTGGACCGAAACATTCTTGTAGACGGCCTGGGCCTCCGCCCCCAGGACACGGCGGAACTTGGCCTCCACCTCGTTTCCCAGTTCGTCCAGGTAAATGCTATTGTAGGAATTCCAGACTTCGCTGTCCCGTGCGGTGGGTTCGACCGCGCCATTGAACAGGGTTTCCTCGGTCGGATCCCAGCCCCGGTTGTAGCGGGCCTCGTAACCTGTCACACCAATAAAGGTACCCGGAGCCAACATCACCTTGATGTTGCCGCCCACGATATCTTCCTCGATGGCATCACGTTGAAGACCGGAAGGATCCGTGTTGTTATCGGTCTCGAGCCTGCCCGCCAGAAAATCCTTGGGCAGGCGTGGGCGCAGGGTGATGTACCGATTGAGGGAACCGTCAGGGTTCAGAACCCCGTCCTTCTTCTCGCTCGATGCGAAGAAAGAAGCGTTGATCGGCCCCCAGGACCCTTCCGCCGCCACCCCGGTCAGCTTGTATTCATAGCTGCGGCTCAGGTCGCCGTGGACGCCGAGCAACCTCTTATTGAAGCCGAACCCGGTCTTGCGGTAGTGGATGAAGTCGGTGTTGTCCATGACCAGCCCGAGGCCGTAGGCGACCCTGTAGTTTCCTATATATAGTCCCTTCAGGCGGAATCCGCCGAATTGGCGGTCATGCAGGCCCACGAAACCCTTGACCTGTTCATTCCAGTTGATTTCGGCCGACTCGCGATTGGTCAACACACCGGCGGAATATCCACCCGGAGAGTTCACCCGGATTTTGTTGAGCAGGCGAGGGGTAAAATAATCCCCGTTTACCCGGAAATTGAGGTCACTCGGAGTTATCTCATCATCATCCCCGTTATAGTAGGGCGTGTTGGAATATCGGGTTTGGGCGTAGCCCGTCACCTTATCCCCTGAGTCCCCGGCACCGTCCTCTTTGTAAACGACGAAATCCCGCAGGTTGCGGTAGGACCAGTAGCGTAAACCCTCTGACCGACGCAACTGGCGGCCGCTTTCGAAACGTCCCAACCGCTCGCGGGCCTTCAGGATGTTGGTCGCGTCCACGGGGGACACGTTCTGGTACGACATCAGGTCGTACAGATCCATGTCGTTGACGTTTTCGGGACTCCGCATCTTGTCGAGGTATTCGTCCACCAGGCCTTCGCTGGAACCCTCCTGCCCGAGGTATCGCTGGACCTGCCGGTAACTGGCGTCCAGACGGGCGATGGAGGCATCCGCTTCCGGTGGTGGTAAAGTCGACACGATGGACTTCAAAATGGCGAAGTACTCGGTGGTCATTCCTTCAACGTCCATCAGGTCGTAGACGCTGTCGAAGTAACTGATACGAGCACGGTAGTCGAGGATGTTGTCCGCCAGGTCCCGCGGAATGGGTAACCCCAGGATGGCCTCCGAGGGGGCACTGTTGAGATCCACCCGGTGGCCCAAACGGACCTCGCGGACCTCCTCCGTTTCAGCGGGATCAGCTGCCAGACCCCGGGTCGCCGGCAGGCACGTCAGCAACACTGCCAAAAACGCCAGGGCGACAATCCCGGGGCCGGAGCGGATTGCTCCGCCAGCTGTCAGGGTGAAACTCACTGCGCCTCACCGCCCCATGCGTACTTCAGCCCGAAGTGGTGCGTGCTGACAAGCGTCCCTCCCCCGGTGGAGAATCCGTAGTCAAAGCCAATATTGTTTGTCTCGTAGCCGAAGCCTGCCGTCAGCTTGTTGGGGTTGGTCAGGACCCCGGCCCGCAGCCTGAAGCCCTCGACAATGATCATCTCGGCCCCGCCCTTGTAACGGACATCTTCCCCCAACTCGTTGTCGAACTCGAAGGTGGTGATGACACCGTCGTAGGGCTGGTAACTGACACCCCCCACCAACCTTTGCCCCAATTCCTCCCGATCGATACCGATCTGAGGGTTGTTGACGTTCTTCACCTGGAATCCCAGACGCGTCCTCTTGTGAAGGGTCATCATAAAGCCAAGATCGATACCGAATACGGTATCGCTGCCTGGGTCATGGTCGTCCACAGAAAGACCGAGGTCCGCGTTATAGAAGTTCAGGGCGTAGCCGAAGTCGATCCGGGAATGGTAATCACTGTAGAGGTTCAGACCGTGAGCCACAGTGATCTGGGTTTCCTTGAGCAGGGAGGTGTCCCGGTAGCCCACCTTGAAGTGGCTCAGGGATACGCCCAGATTACCCCATTTTTCGCTAAGGGGAATTCCTGCCCCCAGGTAGAAAAAATCCGTGAAATCCAGGCTGAACGGCCGCACATAACTGGCGGTAACAGCACCACGGTCGATGCTCCCCAGTTGTCCGGGGTTGTGGAAAGCCGCCGTTGCGGCATCCGGAACAGCCACCGAGGATTCCCCCATGGCCCGTAACCGCGGGCTCACCACGGTGTTCTCAAAAAACGCACTGGCAGACCCAGCCGAGAGGCCGAGCGCCACCAGAATCAAGATTAATGTCAGTTTCCGAATCATCGCTCACCCTCTCTAGTTGCTAAGCCGGGTTCCAACAACCACCGGCGCGGTAAAGTTATCCTCGTTGCCCGTTTCGATATCGACCACGGACAGGTGAATAATGTACATGCCAGCCTTAACCCTTTCGTAGGTCGAGTTGCGACCGTCCCAAAGCAGCGGCAGACGCCGGTCACTGGAAGACAGCGGTGGGTCATTGTCGAACCTGCTGTCGAACAGGGTAATGACCAGACGGCCCTCCAGGTCGAAGATCCGCAGGCGGGTCTCACTTTGGTCCGCGGGGTTGGAGATGAAGGTGATGGGGAAGCCTCCACTGTCCATACTGGGCAGATAGGTCCGCGCGGGAACCGTCAACTGGACCACCGTTTCACCCTCTTCACCCCCTCCGCCGGGATCAAAGAAGCCGGGATCATACGCCGCCATGGTGAAGGCCACCGCGAAAAGCTCACTTGTTTCATCCGCACCCAGGACACCGTTGCTGCCGGTGGGAGTCTGGGTCTCTTCGTCCGGATCAATGCGTTGGTAGGAGTTGCCAAAGGAAACCGACTCAGGAAATGCCCGGCTTTCGCTGGTCCCCTGTTCCGGCAGGTACGAATGGCTGCCGACGGATTGTCCGGTCTTGTTGAAGAAGAAGCTGGTCGTGCCGTAGGACGGATCCTTGTAGGCGAAAATGTCGATATCGACGACCCTGTCCTCACCGGCGACCCAGTGGTAGAGGATTACCGTCTCCCCCCCATTGGTCAGACCAGGGGTGGAGGGCTGGCCGCTGCCTGTGCCGGACCGATTGATGATGCTGTTGTTGGTGTCGTCCCCGAACACGTAACGCATGTCGGGAACCCCATCCGAGGAACTGCCGTCTTCATACAGCTCCAGGTCAGGGGGAAACCCGAAATGCCCCT
>JAUVII010000145.1 GCA_030592845.1 Candidatus Krumholzibacteriia bacterium
ACCACGTTGGCGTTGAAGTTGACGTCGACCTCGGTCGCGCCGAGGACCACCGCGTCGAGCATGCTGGCGAAGTTGCCCTTGCCGTGCCAGTTGTAACTGGTAAACGGCGAGGTGTTCTGGTGGCCGGGGTTTTCGCGCATCGAACGCACGCCTTCCAGATCGAAGGTCTGGCCGTCGAGGATATAGTCGGTCAACCCCTCTTCGAGCATGTCCACCAGGTATTGGGTCGATCCCCCGCGCACGAAGCGGGCCTTGATTTTGCGTTCGCGCATAATGTCCCGCAGGAACAGCGCGAACGACAGGGCCGTCCCCCCCGCGCCGGCCTGGAAGCTGAAACCGTCGCGCACGATGCCGGCTTCGTCGCAGAATCGGGCGGTCAGTTCGGCGATCAGCAGACGGTCCGGCGACTTGGTGATCTGGGTGGTGCCGGAGACGATCTTGCTGGCGTCCCCGATCGATTCCATGACCACGACCTGGTCCACGTTGTTGCCCTGGATCTGCCATGGGATACACGGAAAAGGCACCAGGTTGTCGGTGACGACGATCACATGATCGGCGTATTCGCTGTCCGCCAGGGCAAACCCCAGCAGGCCGCAGGCGGTGGGTCCCCGGTCACCGGTGGCGTTGCCGAAGGGGTCGGCGGTCGGGGCGGCGATCACGGCGATATCGATGTGCACATCCCCATCCTGCACGGCCTGATAGCGGCCGCCATGGCTGCGCAACACGGCCATGCCCCTCATTTTTCCGCGGGTGCAATAATCGCCCAGCGGGCCGTTCATCGATCCTTCGATATGATGGATGACGCCATTTTCCATGTGCTGAACCTGGGGCTCGTGCACCGGAAAACTGGCCGAAGGGAACCATCGCAGATCCTTCACACCCATCTCGGCCGCGGCGGTGAACACCGCGTTGGCCACGAAATCGCCGTTCCGCAGATGGTGGTGCGTGGAGATGGTCATGCCGTCCCTGAGGCCCGCGTTTTCCAGGGCGGTCCGGATATCCCGCGTCACCTTGTCGCCGTCAGGGGGATAGTCGGCGCAGGACCGGATCGGCGGCGCGGCCTTGTTCCCGGTGGGAACATATTTGCCCACGCCCATGTACGGGGTGGCGGCTTTACCATTGATCTCGACCGGGACCATGCGTCCCGCGGCATTTTCAACCAGCTTCGTCATCGCCGGCATCTCCTCTTTAAAAACGGTCAGTCGAGGTATTCCTCGAGCAGTTGAGCGGCTGTGCGAACCGCGTCGGGACAGGTCTCGAGCGACAGCTGTCCCTCTTTTACCTTATCGGGAACCCCGGGCTGCGAAAGATCATGCCCCAGAATATCGGTGCACATGGTGCTGCCCTTGCGTTCGTCGTAACGGCGCAGGAATTCCTGCGACAGGTTGCGAATCTGTTCTGCCCCCGCCTCATCGTCGGGATGGGTGTGACCGTGCCTGAGCCCCAGCACCAGCAAAGCTCCGGTGGCCGCGCCGCAGGGGCCGTCGGTACGGGACATCCCTCCACCCAGGGGGGCTGCCAGCTTAAGGGCGGCTTCGCGTTCGACACCCAGGGGCGGCCCGTAGACGGCCAGCAACGACTGTGCGCAACTGAAGCCATCGATGAACATGGTCACGGCCTGTTCCACTCGTTCGCTCATACGGGAGGCTTTTCCTCGCGCCAATCCTCATCCAACCGGCCCACCCGAATGGCCGTCTCCACCACGGCCACAGCGCGTTTGACCACCGGGGCGTCGATCATCTTGCTGCCCAGGCTGACAACGCCCAACCCACGCGCTTCCGCGTCTTCGAACGCCAAGACGATTTCACGGGCCCTGTCGATTTCGGCCGGATCGGGGGCGAAAGCCTCGTGCACCACGGTGATCTGCCGCGGATGGATACATCCCTTGCCCACGAAACCCAGGCCCTTGGCCTCGCGCACCGACTCTGCCAGCCCCTCCATATCCGAGACATCGCTGAACACCGTATCGATGGGCTGCACTCCGGCGGCCCTGGCGCCGTTGAGGACCTGGGCACGGGCCCAAAACGATTCCGTCCCGGCGAGGGTTCGCTGGGCGCCGATGTCGGCGGTGTAGTCCTCCAGGCCGATGGCCAAACCGACCACGTTGGCGCAGGAGGATCCGATCTCGAAGGCGCGCCAGGCACCCAGTGCCGATTCGATGATGGGCATCAGGAATACCGGCTGGGTGTTTTCGTTTTTCTGGTTGATCGCCGCGATGCGCCGGTCTACTTCAATCACCTGCTGGGGATCCTCGACCTTGGGAATGATCACCAGGTTCACGTTGTGGGGCACGATCCACTCGATATCATCCAGGCCCCGTTCCCCCTGATTGATCCGCACCATGCGTTCGGCCCCGTAGAAATCCACCGCGCGCAGGGCGTTGCGCACCAGGACGCGGGCGGCATCCTTTTCGGCGAGCGCCACGGAGTCCTCGAGATCCAGGATCACGCCGTCGGGTCCATGCAATCCGGCGTTGACATAAAATTTGGGTTCGTTGCCGGGAAGGTAGAGACGGCTGCGGCGCAAACGGTCGGCAGTGCTGGTGGTGGCACACTTGTCGTTCATCGGCAAAAGAAATCCAGCGGAAACTTCGACTCCCGCCCGGCGGACGGCCGTTTCCAGCCGCGCGGCCAGGGTAAAGGGCAGGGCTCCCTGATCCTCCACCGTGACCCGGGCGTTCTGAACCCCCAGCGTCCGGCATCCATCTTCGAGCAGAGTCCGGATCCGGTCACCGAACATGCCGGCAACCTTGCTCTTCAGGTCAATGGAGACGCCTCCGGAATCGGCAATTTGAATTCCGATCCAGCAATCGGACCTGACCCGGGGTCCCTTTTTTCCGGCTTCACCGGTTCCCGACATGCGATCCCACCTTTTTTGACGCGCCGATCCTGTTAAAAACTCGGATTATTCATTTATTACCCGGGTTTGGAGAAATTCCCCACCCGGGAATGATGGTGCAGATCCAGCCGCGTTGCAACTGTGGATCAGTCTGTATCAGTAAAAAAATCATAGGTTTTCATCTTTTTTCCAGTCCGCCTGGCCATGGGGGATAACCGGGTAGCACCACCTCATGTGACATTTTTTTATTTATTGTCATATTTTTTTCAGTGGCAAATACGGCAACACGTTACGGGACCTTTTTTATCCGTGAACCCCCGGATGACACGCCCGGGACACATGTTGATAACTTGGGGAAAACTGTCGGGGGGAATGAAACGGGCGGCCATTCCCATGAGGCCGCCCGCTAACTTGTTAAGATAATGCAAAGTATGAAATGTCAGCCCTTGGCCACCTCTTTGACGGTCGCCGCGAAAAGCTTCCATATTTTCTGCACCGAGCTGATCTGGACCTTTTCATCGGGCGACTGCGCGCCGGTGATGTTGGGACCGAACGAGACGATATCCAGCGAGGGATACTTCTCCGTCAACAGGCCGCATTCCAACCCCGCGTGAATCGCCAGCAGTTCGGCCTCCACGCCGAAGGCCTGCTTGTACTTGGCTCTCGTGACCGCCAGGATGGGAGACTTCATGTTGGGCTGCCAGCCGGGATAACCCTCGGGCTGCACCACTTCGGCGCCGGCCAATTCACCGATGGTCCTGTGCTGGATCACCAGTTCCTCCAGCACCGACATGACCGAACTGCGGCTGCAGCACACAGTCCCGACCTTTGACCCATGGGTTTTTACCACGCCCAGGTTGGTGCTCGACTCCACCAGCCCCGCGATGTCCATGCTCATGCCCGTCACGCCGTTGGGAATCGCCGACAAGAGCGACAAGGTCGTTTTTGAACTGGTCAGGCTGAAAGAGCGCGGCGCCTGCACGGCGGTGCTTTTCCAGGTGAAACCGTCGTCGGTTCCAGCCAGTTCCTCGGCTTTGACCTTTTTCAGGCAGGCGTCGATGGTCTGCTTGAACTTGCGGCCCAGCTTCCTGTCGATGACAACTTTGGCCTCGGCCTCGCGGGGAATGGCGTTGCGCATGCTGCCGCCGTTTATTTCGACCAGCCGGACATCCATCACCTCGGCCGCGGCCTGCAGGGCGCGCGTGAGAATCTTGATGGCGTTGCCGCGGTGGGTGTGGATATCCAGGCCCGAGTGCCCGCCCTTTAACCCGCTGATGGTCACCTTGCGCCCGGCGCTGTCCTTGGGCGCGCGCGCGGACTTGTTCTTCAGGGTGTACTGGGTGTCGCGGCCTCCGGCACAGCCGATGAAAATCGCGTCATCCTGTTCGGAATCCAGATTGATCATCTTCGTCGAGGTGAAAAATCCGGCCTCGACGCCGGCGGCCCCGGTCAGGCCCCGTTCCTCGTCGACGGTCAGCAGCACTTCCACCGGGCCGTGCGCGACCGTCTTGTCATCCGCCAGGGCCAGGCCCATGGCCACCCCGATGCCGTTGTCGGCCCCCAGAGTGGTTCCTTCGGCCGATACCCAGTCGCCGTTGATCCTGAGTTTGAGAGGGTCCTTCTCGAAATCGTGTTTCGTGGCCGCGTTTTTCTCGCAAACCATGTCCACGTGGCCCTGGATCAGCACCGGTGCGCCCTTTTCCAGCCCTTTGGTGCCGGGAATGGACACCAGCAGATTGCCGACCGCGTCCTCCTTGCAGCCCAGGCCGCGTTCTTTCGCCCAGGCCTTGAACATGTTCTGAACTCCGGCTTCATTGCCGGATCCCCGCGGGATATCACTCATTTTTTCGAATATATTCCAGACGGCGGCAGGCTGAAGCTTGTCAAGTTTGCCCATGGTCACTCCTCTAAGGATTTGGAAGGGTTGTCAGTTACCGTAATTCAGAATCAGTCCCCATAATCCGGCAGCGTGGATTTCACCGCAGGGACCGACGTGGATCGCGTTGAGAGGATCAAAATGGCCGGTGGGCATGATGTCCCAGGCTTGGCCGTCGAATCGCAGGACAACTCCGTTGTATCCCACGGCAAAAACATCGCCTTCGGGGTTTCCGGTCACCCCGGCGAGAGAAAAACTGGTCAATTGAGTCTGCGGCGCGGCCCAGTTGGAGGCTCCGGTCTGGTCTGTTCCGCTATGCAGCACCAGGCCTCCGTCGCCGACCACGATTGTTTCGGCGCCCGGGCGGCCCCAAACACCATTCAGCGCTGTCTGCACCCCGCTGTCAAGTTGCCGCCAGGTAATCCCGTTGAAATGGAGAATCGTGCCGCCCAATCCCACCGCGAAAACATCGTTCGACCCCCGGCCATGAACGGCCGAGAGGCTGCGGGTGGTGCCGCTGTCCATGGTCTCCCAGCTGACCCCGTCGAAGTGGACGATGGCGCCGCCGGCCCCCACCGCGAAAATATCGTCCGGACCCCTCCCCCAGATGCCCTCGAGGTTCATCCGGGTATTCAGACGCCAAATGGTCCAGTCCCCCATTTGGAAGCGGAGAATAATGCCATTGTTTCCCGTAACGAAAAATCGTCCGGACCCGCGCCCCAGATGGCGGAATAGTGCGCGTCATCAAGATGGGGGGCGATATCCACCCAGCCATCCCCTGACGACTGGAGGATCGTACCGTGCTTTCCCACCGCGTAAACGCGGCGGCAATCGGCTGCCCAAACCCCGGTCAACCAGTGGGTGCGTCCCTGGTTCAGGATCTGCCGGGTATTGGGAGTCATGCTCATGACCAGACCGTTGTACCCCACGATCAGCAGGGCGCTGTCCCCGTTGTCCCAAAGCCCGTAAAGGTCCTGGCCCTGGGCCAGTTGTTCATGCTCCCAGGAACCATCGCGGCGGGTCAGGAATCCCCCCCGGGCCCCCAGGGCCACCGGATGTTCACCGGGCAGGCCTCTGACCGCCCAAAGACGATCCGAGATTCCGCTGTCTTCAGAGACCCAGTCCTGTCCATCGAAATGAAGGATCGTACCGAGAGCGCCGACGGCATAGACATCGTTCTCCATCAAGCCCCACACACAGTCCAGGGCCTGGGTCGTTCCGCTGGCCATCGGCAGCCAGGCATCGCCGTCAAAATGGATGATGGTGCCTTCGCGGCCCACCGCGAAGATGTCGGAAGGTCCCGATCCCCAGACACTGTACAAAAGGGAAGTTACCCCACTGTCGATGTCGGACCACTGTGTGCCGTCGAAGTGGATCAGGGTGCCGGCGCCGCCCACGGCATAGATGTTGTCCCAACTCGTCCCCCACACGCCCAGCAGGTCCTGGTTGGTGCCGGAGTAGACGGGGGTCCAATCGGTACCGTCGAAGAGATAGCAATTGCCGTTTTCCCCTACGGCCACCACCTGGTCCGGACCCGTGCCCCAGATACCGCGCATGTTTTCAAAATACCGGAATTGCCATCTGGTCCATTCCCCGTCCTGGTAGCGGCTGATGGCGCCTTTTTCACTGGCCACGAAAAAATGGGAAGAAGAAACACCCCACACCGCACGGTGGGTGTATTCCGGTGCCAGTACCTGGCTCCATTCAGGATCCGGAATCCCGGGACTTGTCGGGTCGTCATCGCTACAACCGACCGCCACCAGCATGGCGACGGCCAAAAGCAGGACGGCAAATACGCCAGCCCAGGCAGGCGGCGTTCCGATCAGCCATTTCCTTCCAGTATTCCTCATGATTTTCCCGGAATATTCCTTTGCGCTTCGGTGTCGTTGTTTTCAGGCCACATTGTAACACATTGGCCGGCGGATCCCCTGCAAAATCGAGCTACCGGGCAACCGTCAGTGGTGAGGCGCCGCCCAACCAGTTGCCCCGCAGAGGGCGTCCCTGGCCGGTCGGCAGCAGCAACCACGAATATTTCCCGTAATGCCCCACCCTGTTGGCCAGCGCTTCCAGGCGATGTGTGGAGTCGCACAGGATGACAAGATGCGTCAACCCCGGGTCGCTCGGGTCCTGGGCGGCAAAAACCAGATCGAATTCCTTAAGGCTGTAGCGCTTGCCCGCCAGGAACACCGTGGTCCCTGAAACGACCAACTCCCGGGGAAGGTACTTTTTCAACAGGGCGCTGCCCGGATTGATCACCACACTGGCCCGGCAGCCCTCGGGAACGGTCCCGTCATCAGTGAAGGGATAATCGTCTTTTTCCGAAAACCCGGCGGCGAAGTTTTTGGCGGCCTCGGTCATTTCCGGAGTCGCTCCTTCGGTAACGAAGGCGGGGTTTTCTTCCCCGAGAAGCTGGCTGATGGTGGGCTCGATCTCTTCGGGATGCAGATGCCGGAACAGGTGACAATCAGGGTCTACCGACAGCCCGGTAATACCGGAGCCCTCGATTTCGAAATCAGCGCTGGAGCTGTCCAGAACCAGAACGTGTTCCTCGGTCCCGTCTTTGGTCGTTACCACCACCGGAACTTCCAGGGAGTAGGCATCCTCGCCCTGGCTCAGGGTGAACACGACCTTGTCATCCTTGAATTCGATCGGCCCGAGATCCAGACGGGGCGCGCCCGTCCAGTCCAGCCACTGATCCTGGAACCCGGTCAGATCAATGTCCCCCGCCTTCGCAAAGGCGTTCATGAAATCGCTCCAGTTGGCCTTCGTGTAGTGATGATCCGCGGCCACCTGCCGCAACCCGGCCAGAAAATTTTCCCGCCCGACGGCCCGGCTGGCCATGTGGAAAACCATCATGCTCTTGCCATAGCCCACGGCGCGGGTGGCACCGCTGTGCCTGCTCAAAAACTCGCTGAGGGGAAAGTCGCTGGAAGGGTCCTTCACATAAGCGGCGTAGTTTTTCAACAGGGTGCGGCGATATTCCCGGGCCGCGTCTTCGCTTTCGAGTTCCTTGTAGTGATAGTCGGCGCAGTAGACGGTCAATCCTTCGCACCAGTTGCCCTGCTCCGTATCGACAAACACCGAATTGCCCCACCAGTTGTGCGCGATCTCATGACCGAAACTCGTGTAGGGGATGAAGGGCAAACGCAGCACCGTCCCCCCCAGCAGGGTGTAGGACGGCATGCCGTATCCCGTGGGGAACCAGTTTTCGACGGTGGCGAACTTGGTATAGGGATAGGGACCGATCATTTTCTCGTACATCTCGATATAGGCCTTCGTCCGCTCCATGTAGGTTGCGCGCAGACGGGCGTCGTCCTCCAGGAAAAACGTGTAGCTGATCACGCCATCACGCACCGGTTCCTCGTGCACGAAATAACGGTTGGCAATGAGATTCACCCCATCGCTCGGATTGGCCGCGACCCACCGGGTTTTCAGCCTGCCGTCGCTTTGGCTGTGTTCGGTCCGCTGGCCCTGTGTCACGGTTTCGAATCCCTCGGGAGTGTCGATTCTCAGGTCGTAGGTCGCCAGGGTGTTCTCGGCCCAGGGAAGCCATTCGGCCATGGAAGACAGATAGATGCCCTCCTCGCCAATGGTGGCGGTAATCTCGTTGCCCACGTTTTCCCGGGAAAAGACCACTTCGTCCACCGGTTCGTGGAAAGTTCCCTTGTAGACGAGGGTCAGGGTTCCCCCTTCCTTGGCGAGGCCCAACTGTTCCAGGTCCAGGCGTTGGAATGGGCCGTCCTCATCCTCGGCCGGGGTCACCGACTGGCCGGGGACGGCTGCAGTTCCTTCGCCCCCCTTGATGAGTTCCACATGCAGGCCGTCTCCGAGCCGGAGATGATCGAGCCCCGCCGGAATCACCAGATTGTCGGTGATCTGGACCGTGTGGTTTTCCAGCCCAAAGGATATATCGACCCTGTGGGCGATAACCGGCGCCTGGGCGGCCGCCAGAACAGGCATCAGCAGACAACCAGCTGTCAGGATCGGAATCAGGACTTTGCGAACGGAAAAGGGAAAATCCCCAGCCATGGTCGATCTCCTTGAAGGGGTACCCGGGTCAAGTCGATGTGAA
>JAUVII010000001.1 GCA_030592845.1 Candidatus Krumholzibacteriia bacterium
AATCGGGTATTGCGCCCATTTCAGAAGCCTGGATTCATCCGGCTTTCCTGCGACTTCATGATTCCAGGAAACATCCCTCAGGAATTCAAGAAAATCACTGCCGTAACAGACATCATCCAGGCCGTACCGGGTGATCAGGGTAATATCCGTGTATGTCGTATCCTGGTTCACCGTGACCGGCGGAATAACAAAATCATACCAGGATGACGAAGTGGTCCCGACCCGGATTCCATCGATATTCCTGAAGGGGTTTTCGAACAGAAAAAACCCGCTGCCATCGGTATTGGATGACTGGTCCCCTTCGCTGGCGTAGACAATGACCCCCAACAGGGGAAGCCCGGCATCGTCATATACATAGCCACCC
Organism: Candidatus Krumholzibacteriia bacterium; assembly: GCA_030592845.1. Classification (GTDB taxonomy): domain Bacteria; phylum Krumholzibacteriota; class Krumholzibacteriia; order LZORAL124-64-63; family LZORAL124-64-63; genus JAGLCY01. The sequence continues at coordinate 365 of JAUVII010000001.1, forward strand.
AGGTACCAGGGCCAGGTGATGTCATGGGGGATACTGAACTTCAACGGCGACAATTGGTCCTTGTCGTCGAGGACCCTTACGGCGAACCAGGCCTGCTCACCCGGCAACATACCATCGAGATCCTCGGTGAAGGTAAATCGGTAGCGGAGTTGACTCGGTACCGGCGGAACACGTTCCAGAACGGTCGCCTGATCCCAATTGGCTTCGCTGATCGGGCCGTCGTAGCTCATGGCGACAATGTATTCCACCAAGGGAAAGGTGGCATTTGAAACCCTGGCCCACGACACGTCGACGTCCGCTGGCTCCTGCCCCGCCTCGACAACAACCCCGGGTACTTCCGGAGGAATGACCGACACATCCTCCTGAACCGTGACCACCCAGTGATAGGTGTCCCGAACCGCCCCCACAAAAGCGCTGACCTCGAGGGTGTCGCGACCCACGGCTGCCGGGACGAAGGTATACGCGGGATCCTGCCCCACTACCTCCCCCCCCCGGTACCATTTCACCGATATGCCGGCGGAGGAACTGGTGGTCGCTGAAAAATCCATGGTCTCACTGAGTTTCAGGACCTGGCCCTGGCCGATGGGAGAAAAGCCGATGGTGGCCGGAGGATCATTTCCCGGTCCCGGATCAGTGCTGCTGGAACACCCGGCCACGACCTGGAGCAACAGGATGAGAATGACAATAATCGAACGGGCCGGGTTCAAACCGGACGGAACGGATATTCTGGTAATTTTTTGTGTTTCAATCTTCATGTTTATTCAATTTAAGTAACAGTTTGGAATAAGACAATACCCTACCCGCGGATCAAGGCTCATTCGGAATTGGTTTTGTATTTTCGGTCGGGTGGGGCAATCCACCATTCGGATAGATTGTTGATCGGAGACAGAAGATGGGGCCGCACATTCTGCAGCCTCTCCCCTATTCCAACCAGGTTTTCCGGATAAAAGAGATAGGCGGACGGGGGATCTTCCGCCAGGGTCTCCTGGATTTCCAGCCACAGTGGAAGTGCTGCAACCCGGTCCCTGGTGCCCAGGGCGACAGCCAACAGAGAGTCCACCGTTGCATTGGCGTAGCGGCCATTGTTGAATTCCCCGACCGCGGTGGATTTGAGGTACCCCGAGGGATCGCCGTGGAGGTTCGCGTTCAGCCGACCGAAGTAGGCGTCAAATCGTCCGGCCCTCAGGCGGTCCAGACCGGCGGCCAGTTCCATGGCCAGGATGGTGACCTCCACGCCGACATCCTTGAGGTTTTCCCGCAATATTACCGAACCGCTTTCCCGTACGGGATCCCCTTGTTTGGTCAGGATCTCGAAGCGGAAGGGAACCCCGTTCCTGTCCAAAATCCCGTCACCATCGGTGTCCCGCCATCCGGCATCCGCCAGAAGTTTCCGCGCCGCGGCGGGGTCGAACCCGGGGGGCGCCATTTTCCGGTGATGATTCCACAGCGCCGGGGGAATCGGACCGATGGCCGGCGTCCCATATCCCAGCAGAAGGGTTTCAATCATCCTGCCCCGGTCAATAGCCAGCGAAAGGGCAAGGCGCACCTTGGCCGACGTGAACAACGGGTTGATGAAATTCCATTGTAAATAATAGAAACGCCGTCCACCCGTCGCGGCGATCCTCACCCGGCTGGATTGTTCCAGATGGAGGGCAGCGTCGGGCGGGACATTATCCACGAGATCGACTTCGCCGGTTTCCAGGGCCACCAGCCGTGAGCTTTGTTCCGGCAGGATACGGAAAACCACCCGATCCAGGAGGGCCGCCTTTCCCGTGTAGGCAGGATTGCGGACCAGGGACACGGATCGATTGTGGGCCCAATCCTCCAGCATGAACTCCCCCGAGGAAATGGGACAGTGGTTCAAATCCCAATTGCGGATATTCTCCGGGTCCAGGTAGCGAACGAGGTGAAAAGGAAGGATATGATGCCAGGTGCGCTGCAGGGGATCCGGTTGGGGCCGGGAAAAATCGTACCGGACCGTGGCCGAATCCAGGGCCACCGCCGCAAGGACATCACGATAGGAACCGCGGCGCGGGCTGGCCACCAACGGATTTATCAGCAGGTTGAAAGACGCCACCACGTCCACCGCCGTCAGGGGAATCCCATCAGACCACCGCCAGGGGCGCAGGTGATAGGTTACCGACATGCCGTCCGGAGCAATTTCCCAGCGCGCGGCGATCCGGGGATGGTAAAGAAGATCATCTCCCATCTCGGTCAACCCGTCGTGCATTTCCGCGAAAACGAACCCCGCGGTGGTGGAAGTATAGATCAGGGGATTCAGGACTTCCGGATCCGTCGCCAGGGCAACCACGGCCGTCCCGCCCGGGACCGGCCGGGTATCCGGAGACCCGTCCGGATTTTGGGTTTGGCCGGCATCCTGACCGCACCCCACGGTCCCCAGAGCGGCCAATATCAACAAAAAGCGCTGCAAGGACAAACGACAGCCGGAGGGCCGGACCAAACCGGTAACGCGGACTGAATTCCATGCCATCGATGATTGTCCTTTGTTCCCGGGTCGGCATCCAGGGGGACCGATATCCGGAGTCCAAAAATAAAGGCGCAGCCCCGGGAGGAGCTGCGCCTGAACATACCCACGCCCACCGGGCGCGTCAATCACCCTACTTCACGAGGGTCATCTTCTGAACCGAGACATCGCCCGCGTTCACGGCCCGCAGGAAATACATCCCGCTGGCCTGGCTCCGGCCGGTGTCATCCCTGCCGTCCCAGACCAGGGTGTGCCAACCGGCGGATATTCCGCCAGTGTGAAGCTTCCGGATCTTCCGGCCCTGCACATCATAGACCACCAGGTCGAGATCCGAAGACTGGGGAATGTACAACCGGACCGTGGTCGAGGGGTTGAAGGGGTTCGGATACACCGAATTGACTGTGAAACCGGCCGCCGGGATATCGTCATTACCTTCCACCGGCACGAGATAGATGGGGAACAAAAGCCCGTCCCGCCGGCTGCTGCCCCCGAACGTGGGCCAGGGAACATTTTTTCGATCTTAAGCGAATGGCATATCCCAGACATGGATCAGGAAATCCCAGCCGCCGAATACGATGTCCACGTCGGAATCCGCATCCAGATCCGTGATAACGGCCGAGGGCATGAGAGGCCCGGCCAAAGTGATCGGAAAACCATCCACCAGGTCGCCGGTCGCATGATAGGCGTACAGGTTGTAGGGAGAACTTTCGTCCCCACCGCCGATACCGTGAATGATATCCGGGGAACTGTCGCCGTCGATATCGCCGACCACAGGGCTGCCTTCGGAACTGCCAGGCAGGGTCACGGGCCAGCCCGGAAGGACCTGACCGGAAGTGCCGCCGGAATGATCGGTATCCACCACGACGATACGGCTGACGAGACCGGACTGATTGGGCGTGTAGATGATTTCCAGCATACCGTCGCCGTCCATGTCGCCCAAGGCGGGACTGCTGACCCAGTCATGCACGGCGGTAAAGCCCATGTACACCGGGAAACCGGGATAGTTGGAGCCGTCTTCCCGGACTGCGTACAAATAGCGGGCGCTGTCGAAGAAGACGATTTCCAGTTGCCCGTTGTTGTCAAGGTCGCCCACGCACGGATCCACGGTGATGCCGGCGTTTGCCTGGTATGGGAATCCAGGTGCGTTGGTGCCGTCAAACTTCAGGGCCATCAATCGTTTGATGCCCGAGGCATCGTTTTTGGTCCCGAATATGATTTCCTTGGCGCCGTCGCCGTCAAGATCGGCCAGGGCCGGTCCGCTGCGCGACCATTCCCACTGGGCTCCATCACGGACGTAGAAGGGGCCGTTGGTGCCGGGATCCGAATCCCCGTCCCTGACTTCGGTACCATCCGCGTGCCAGGCGAAGACAACGCCGTTCAGAGTATTGACCACGATTTCAGGTTCGCCATCCCCGTCAATGTCCCCCACCGCGGGTGTGGCCCAGTTCCACGAGGAGCCGATGGAACTGGTCAGGGCCTGGGGCCAACCGGCCAGTTCGGATCCATCCCTGGTGAAAATATGGATTTTTTTGCCCGGCGATGATTCCGAGACAATCATTTCCAGACCGGCAATTTCATCCAGGTTGCCCAGGGCAACTCCGGCAGGTCCAAAAACATAGCCTGAGGGGAAATTCGTAAAGACACCCAAAGTCTGGGAGTCCCCATCCCCATCCAGAAGTTCCATGCCGTTGTGATGGAACACGTAGACCTGCTCACTGCTCAGGACGATTTCCTGGTCGCCGTCTCCATCCACATCGCCAACCGCCAGATGGCTGCTGGTTTCATTGGCGAAAGGAACCGGGAACCCGGTCAACTCCGCAGGTGCCGTGGATTGCGTCACCATATCGGACAGGACGCTCGGCACACGGGACGAATCGACGGTCGCCACTTTGTAATAATAGCGCGTCAACTGGTCCAGGTTGTCATCCATGAAATAGGAGGTTCCCGCGATGACATCCTGGTTGACCCTCAGGAAGGGGCCGAATTCGTTGAGGCTTCGGTAGACATTGTAGCCGTACTTGTTGGGAGTCGCGGATGGATCCCATGAAAGGGAGATGACATCGGCTCCCAGAGAGGTGTCCGTGGTGATGTTCAGGGGTGCCATCGGACGCCAGGGACTGAAATCGTGGCTGAAGACGCGACCGTGGTTGTCCACGAAATCGAAACGGCTTTCCACCGTCCCCAGGATATTGCCGACCGAGAGGGAATAGACCACACTGCCAGCCTTATCGTCCATCAGGTCGAGATCGATCCAGGTGGCCACCGAATCATAGATAACGACATTGAGATCATCGGAACGCAAATAGCCGGTGATGTTGTCCGCCATCCCGGCACCGAAATTTTTCAAACGGGCCGTGATGCGAATCCTCTCACCCATATCCAGCAGACCGTTACCGTTGCCGTAGGTTTGGTCTTCCCACTGCATGGAAACAACTTCCACTTCGGGAGCTTCCACCACAACCGACCACTTCGAGACGAAGTTGTTGGACCCGTCGGTAACATCCAGTTCAAAGGTGATTTTGGCGGCATCCCGGATGTTGGAATGGAATTCCACCACAAAATGACTTTGGCCCACGGTGGAACCACCGGATCCCACAGCGGGGAACGTGGCGGTGTCCGTCAGGATGGTCACGGTGGTGTCCGCGCAGCTCAGAACGCCCGTCATACCCGACAATCCCGATCCGCCGGTTTCCAGAAGGCTGGCCAGCAGGGCGATGGTCTCCCCCGCTTCGACGGTCTGGTTACCGTTGCCCAGGCTTCCACTGGTCCCATTGTCGGTCACATCCATCGAGGAGAGGGCTGCAAAGCCCGCACCGGAGGTAACCGGTATCTGCTGGACCTGCATGACCAGGTTTTTACCCGTCACGGACACGGTCGCGTTTCCCATACTTGAGGGCAGGAAATCCAGGTCGACCTTGCCGGTGGCATCGGTCAACCCGTAGACATGACTCTCGGTATCCTTGGCGATACAAACCAGAGCGTCTTCCACGGGGCTGCCGTCATCGGTAATCGTGAAACTGATCGTTTGGGGACCCAGATCCAGGCCGGAGGGTCCGGAAAGCACCACGGGTGAGGGACTCCCTGTCCAGATAGGCAGGGTGGGATCGCCCAGCAGGGTGTAGTTTTCGAAAGTCCACCGGTCCACATAGTTGGCGTCCGTCAGACCGATAAACGGCAGTCGGCTGAGGGCAATCAGCCTGCCGACGCGCATTTCACCGGTACAATACAGCAGATCAAAAAATCCCTGCTGGTAATTGTTCGAGTTGTTGGGGAAGGCCGCCCTCACCGAACCGACGGAGCAGATGGCACCGCCGTCGGGATTCTGGATAAAGCGTTCCAGAAGACAGGAATTGTCAAAAGCGCCACTGGCACAGTTCAAGGCGTAGATCATGAACAGGTGATCGCCGTTGGTCAGTTGGTCGGCGTCGGTGGTCATGAAGTTCGCGTCGGCGACGGACATGTTGAAGTAATACCCGTGTCCGATCTGATTCACGATACCGTAATTGCCTGCATTCAAGGTATCGATCAGGGCCAGCCTGCTTAGCTGGGCCTCCATGGGATACAGGGTGTCGGTCTGGTACATCCTCGTGAATTCCATATCGGTACAGGGCTGGATGTAATCGTTGACCTGCTGATCAGAATACTGCGCGCCGTCGAGAATGATGTAGTCACCTTCGGGATAGTCCGAGGGGAACAGGACTTCGGCCGCAAAAAGGGCGCGATTGGCCCAATCAGCCGTGACATCGGCCGATTCATAGGAAATGACCTTGTTTACAAACACCGCCGCAGCGTCAGGAGTGCTGACCGTAGCCCGGCCGATATAGACTTCCTCGGCAAAATCGACGAGGTCCCCCTCATTGCCGGTACTGGCAGGCTGGCCGAAATTGGCGTCCCCGTCGGCATTCCAGTTGCCATCGAGGCAGGCAAAATAGAGATCCACCGGGATGGAAGTATACCCGTTGGTGGGATAGAAGGAGTTGTCGATGTAACGCGGAGGCAATATGTCGGAGTCACCCGCCAGCAGGACATATTCAATACCCCACTTCTGATAGGCGTCCAGAATATACATCCGGATGGTTTCCTGGATGTCGGCACCGTTGCGGTAATTGGCCCCGATGAATTCCCTGGTGGCCACGACCGTAGGCAAACCCAGTGACGTTTTGAAATCGGCCAGGACCTGGAACTGGGCGGCCATGTCTTCATTCGTGATGATCAGGTAGGTCACCCCACTGCCTTTGAGGCTCGGGGTCTGGTTGGGTTCGAAAGCCGCGGACTTGTCTTCGATTTCAAGGCCGTTTTCGCGGTTGTATCCGGAGATGACTTCGGGGTTGGCCACCAGATCGGCCAGCACACGGGCATTTTCCTGGGCTTCGCCGGGAATCAACCGTTGCCTGACGGCAATATCCCGCGGATCGCCAACTTTGCCGGTATCGAGACGGACGGCAAAACTGTCGAGGAACTCCAGTTCCACGCCGTTGTCGGTCTGGATTTCACGGACGGGATAAACACTGATTGTGACCAGACGGTAACCGCGCCAGACATGGCTCCCGGTATAATCGCCCCAGGTGGCGGGAAATTCGGAACCCTCGCGGTTCATTTTGGTGTAGGTGACCATGTCCCCGGAATCGGTGAAATGGGGCGAGGCCAGGGCCAGGGGACTCCTGGGATACTCCCTGTGGGTGGCAAGGGGTTCGATCCACACCTGATCCACCGGAGTGTCGAGGGGTACCAGAAGAACCAGATCACGGACCGGCAGTTGCGGAAGGCCCGGTTCATCCAGTCGACGGGTGCCGTCCAGCACAGGATACTGTATACCCTGGGGATCCGTTTCCCAGCGGAGGTCCTCCGCGCGGAAGCCGCCCTCATGGAGCACCTGACCGCCGGCGGCGGTTGCGCTACCGGGCGCCCACAAAAGTGATCCGGAAAGACACACGGAAAATATCAGGGCAAAATGGACGAAGCGGAAGGATCGGATATTCAAACGAAGGGGGCGAACTCCGAAAACTGACATGCGGGGCCTCCAGATCGATCGGCATACGCAACGGGGCGAATCCCAGCGCAGCCGGCGATTACACAAAAGTTGGCGAGGATCTGAACAGCGCTGTAACATCTGAACAATGAACCTCAGGGTCAAAATCTAAGATGCCGAATCCTTTCCCTGGTCCGTGGAATCCCGAAAATTTCCGGACGATTCGGAAAAATATGGACCGTGGGAAATGTTGCACGTTAGCCTTGGCTGTTTGAGAAACCTCCAAAAAGCTTCTGGTGTGACCCTGAAACCGTGAAACGCATCGGAAAACACGTTTATGATTGACCAAAAAAACCGTACCCAACTGCTACGGAATTAGAAAATAACAATACCACAAACATAGCCATTGGTCAATGCCACAAAACCAATCCCCATTGGCATGAAATTGATTTAATCCTGCCATTTTACCTTTGTTTGGACAAACAAAAACCAGGGAGTTTTGATTTCACAAACGATAAAAGGTTGTTACGGAACAAGATCAAAGGTGGTCTGAGCCGGCAGAGCCACCAAAACAGCTTCCGGGAAAGACCGCATATCACCGCGGGCCCCTGCCGCCCGGGCGAGAGCATTGCCGGGAACAGGCAGGATCCGTTTGCTCAATGTCGCGTTGCGCAGGATCACCAACCCGCCCTTGACTCTCCAACTGGTGCCGGACCTGTGGAGTTGCGCGATTTCATGATCCGTTAGAAAGACGGGAGAATTGTCCCGGTCGCCCGCAATCACACCCAGATATTGATCCAGGGCAGCCAGTCCCGTTTTCACCACCGACGTGTCGGTGTGGGCGAAATTAATCCGGTGGCTTTCAACAATGGCCGGTTCGCCCGCCGCCCAGGCCCGCCGGGTTTCGGCGACACAATGAAGGACCACCGCCCCCGGGTCCCGGGCCTGAACCGGTTCCAGACGGCAGTTTCGCTCCAGGTAGGTGCGGTCCGGATGGTGAAACCGATCCCAATGCCGGCCTATGTATTTACGCAGGCGACCGGATTTGCCCGACCCCCAATCGGCATTGATCTGTTCCCGTTTCCCCTGGATCACTCTCAAGTTACGGCTGCTCCACATATCTTCGATCCGGGCGTCCCAGTGGTAGTCGGGGGCAATAACCGATTGAACCTCACGGCCGAAAAGTGATTCAAACCCCGCCAGGGATATGTCCAGATCATTCTCGAGATCCTGGATCCTGCGCCACGGCCCAAGTTCACGGGCGCGCTCACTTCCTGGAAACAGCATGATGTTCCGGCCCGTCACCGATTGGGCGAACTCACCATCAAGGGCGGCCTTTTTCCTCATGTCGGAATCGTAGTGCCAGGTTGCGTGGAATTCAGGATACCAGGTGCCACCGTTGATGCCCTCGGCCACCGCGTTCCAGAGGCCGGGCCGCTGGTACCCCGGGGGCAGATCCGGCAGATCATGACGGGCCCACTGATCATCCGCGTGGGAAAGGGAGGACATGACATAATTGGGTTGCAGCACGGCCGGATGTCCATCCCGCCCGAGGTGGGCCGCCAGAACCCGATTGAGCCGGCCCACCATACTGCTGTCCTCAAGGGTGGAGAGCCAATAGACCTCGGGAAACGGGCCGGGATTCAGGCGCGTCCTGTCCAGATCACGCCAGGAATCACCGTGAGGTACAAAGCCGGCCAGACCCCAATCATCACTTTCGATGGCGATGGCTCTCAGCACCTGCCAGGAAACGGTACTGCGTGCTCCCCCGAACAGGAAAGCGGCCCCGACCAATCCACAGACGAGAACAGCCAACGGAAGGACAATTTTGGAGGTCTGCTTCAATTTCCTGTTCCTTCCGCACCGGATATTGCCCGCGCCCACCAATAATGCCCGGGATCAAGACCATCGCGGCCGATGTTCCGCGCCAGGAGCGCGGTCTCTCCCCCGGCCGCAACGCCCGGGCCCAGCATATCCAAAACGGGCGCGGCCGCAATGGTATGACGATTACGAACCAGACCGAACTCCCAGACGGCCGCCTTTTGAAAAGACGAACTCCGGGTCTTGAATTCCTCGAGGGGGATCAGGGGGCCCCGGGATTCGGGCATCAGCCGGGCGAGAAAAGCCTGCAAATCACGGTAATTGATCTCACCCCGGGACGCCGTGCCTGGTTCATCCTCAAATATGAACAGGGAGCCTCCCGGTTTCAACAAATCCAGCCAGCGGCCCAAAAAAGAGAAATCGGCCAGGGCCGGAATCATGTGCCTCAGTAGATTCGGAACCACCAATAGATCCAGCGATGCGGTCAACAACGGTGGGGAATCCGCCTCCCCGACGACATCGGCCACGGTCCCGCCCTGGGGATGGACCCGATCCAGCCCCCAGGAGGTCACACCCAGATCAGACAGGGCGTCACGAAAACGCCCCGATCCACATCCGAGTTCCAATATCCGGGAAACAGGAAAATCCGCGTTGCGGCAGAAATCAGTGAAGATCTTTGGCAGGGGAGTGAATGACATCCGGCCCTTCCTCCACCGCCGTTTCACTGCCCGAGGTCCCCTCCAGGATGATGTTCTTGGCCCGGGCCACCTTGGCCCGTTCGACCTGCAGGTCGATGATGTCGGCTACATTCTGGCCAACCTGTCCGGACAGCTTATCCAGACGGTCGTCAAATCCCAGGGCATAGAAAAGTTCGGTGAACAGATCGAGACCGTGCTTGCGATTCTCCAGGTGACGCAGGGCGCCCAGTTGGCCGGCCCACATCCAGACACCCATCGCGGGCAAGCCCAGCCAGGCCTGACCCAAGAAGTCGCTGAGGGCAAAAAGGGTGGTCCCGATGGTCACCAGCAACAGGCAGAAGACCGCGCCTGCCGGCGAGAAACCCAGGCGCAGCAGCCGGTGATGAAGATGAAAATCATCGGCGAGAAAAATGGAAGATCGCCGGCGGTAACGGCGGACGATCGTGGTCCCGGTATCCCAAATGGGAACAATCATCGGAGCAATCATCACCGGAAGGCTGATGGGAACCTTCTGGCTCAGGTTCAGCAACAGACTGGCCAGGACCAGGCCCATCCACATACTGCCCGAATCACCCAGGAAAATCTTCCGTTTGCTGATGTTCCAATAGAAAAAAGCCACCGTGGCGCCACAGAGGGTGGCGGCAAAAAGGGTGGAGAACATTTCGCCGACGGCCAGGGAAATAACCATCAGGGCAATGGAGGCGACAATGCTGATACCGCTGGCCAAACCGTCCAGGCCATCGATGAGATTCATGGAGTTGATGAATCCCAGGTACCAGAACAGGGTAAAGGGCCAGGCCCAGCCCCCCAGTTCAATGGAGCCCACGAGGGGCAGATAAACGGTGTCGAGGCGTTGGCCGAAAAGCATCAGCCCGACAATGACCAGGAGTTGGCCGTAGAGCTTTTTCTCGGCGTGGATCCCAAAGCGGTCATCTCCCACGCCAAGGGCGAGAATGCAGACACCGGCGCCGATCAGGATACTCAGCCACGACCAGGGCAGCGCGGTGCGCAAAATAACATTTTCCAGGAAAAACAGGGCACAGAAGAAGGAAATGAAGATGGCCATGCCGCCGGTTCGGGGCACGGGTTCACGATGAGGACGGCGGTAACCGGGGTGATCGACGATTTCCGTCAAAAAACCCAGGTTCCTGAAATGGGGCTGGACCAACCATGACATCAGGAATGCCGCAGTAAAGCCAAGTGCTGCTACAATCCCCAGGTCCACGATTCCTCCTTGAAGCATCCCTGATTCCGGTATCTTTCAATCCGATTGCAATTTATTCAACAGAAGCAAATTACAGCATCAGGTTCCGGTGGGCAATCCTTTTTTATTTTGATCAATATCAAGCAATTCGCGGTAAACAGCAACCGTTAGCTCAGCAGTTCGGCTCCAGGACAATTCCCGGGCCCGGACACGTCCCCCGGCGGACAGTTTATTTCGCAGATCCCCGTCGAAGGCCAGGCGGGCCAAACCAGCGGCGATTTCCTCCGGGTTTTCCGGGTCTACCAGGAGGGCTTCCCCGGCCGCTACTTCGGCGGTTCCACCCCTGTCAGAGGTCAGGACAGGAATTCCCGCCGCCATCGCCTCGAGGACGGGCAGCCCGAACCCTTCATCCAGACTTGGGAAAACAAGGGCCCTGGCACCGCAATAGTAACCCCACAGTTCGTCGAGATCGCAGTAGTCAACCATTTTGAGCCTGCCCCGGCCCTTCAGGCCCGCCACCCTTTCCCGCAACCGGGATTCTTTCCAACCCCGGCCACCGACAAGGACCAGGTCAGGCAGGGAATCGACAGGCATTCCCCGGGCCGTGTCACCAGACAGGAAAGAATCATAGGCGTCCAGAAGACGGGTCAGGTTCTTCCGCGGCTCAAGGGTGCCGACAAACAGAAAATAGGGACGGACAGACCCTCGACCCGGAAGCACCTCCGGGCACGACCGATCCCCGACCCACCGTGGCGTACCGTGCAGGGTCACGTGGATTTTTCCGGCTGCAGCCGGAAAAAAGTCCGCAGTACGCGAGGCCGTGGACCGGCTGTTGGCCACAATGGCATCCACCTTGGCCAGGCTGCGGGGCACGAGAAACCTGTAATAGCTGAGACGCGGTTCCCCGATCGTTTCAGGGTAAAGAAGCCAGGCCAGATCGTGCACCGTGGCCACCTGTGGAATGGAACATCGCAACGGTACGAGGAACTGCATGCTGTGCAGGAGATCCCCTCCCAATCTCCTGACCAGACCTGGCAGTTGGAACTGGGTGAACCACGCTTTCCGGAAGGCTCCGCCCCTCGCCCGCGGACACTCGATAATCCGCCAGTTGGCCCGGCCTTCCAGATCCTTGAACATATCCCGTCCGGTGGTCAGGACAGAAAAATCCAGACCCCGATCCTGATCGGCAAGGGCGGCGCACAGGTCCAGAATTCCCCGGCCTGTCCCGGTGGGATTCGACCTGACTTGAAGGGCCTCCAGGATGATTTGGGGACGACTGGTCATGACTCCGATTCCCCTGTCATCAGGAATTCCGTATCAGCCAGGAGAGCCATCATCAAACCCAACGACACCCAGATGTGCGGCAGGTTGTACTGCGAGAAGGTCAGGAGTTGGAACCAGACGCCCACCCCGGAGATGGTGACCGCCAACAGGAGGCGACCCTGCAAACGGCCGGATTGTCCGGAGAGCGGCCCGGACGGGAACAGTTCAGCCCAACGCCTCCGGATCCCCCTGAGCAGCCCCGCGGCCCAGCCGAGAAAAACGAGAAAACCCACCAGCCCCGTCTCACAAAGAACAAGCAGGGGAAAATTGTTGACCACCGGCCAGGTGAATTGGCTTTGAAGCCCCATGGGGTCAACCAGGACCGGAAAATGCCACCCGAATTGGCCCCACCCGATTCCCAGGACCGGGCTCAGCAAAAAAGCGCGCCACGCGGCCTGCATACTGTAGAGGCGGGTCAGATTGGACCAGTCGTGGCTGCTGAAGGTCTGGTACAACCGGCGGAAGGGAAACAGCGCGCCTTCCCAGCCTGCGGCAAGACCCACCAGGGGAACCGCCACCAACAGGACAGTCAAACCCGCGACCATCAGTTTGGCTTTCCGCGCCTCGAACCCGAACATCTCCCGACGGGAATTTCCTGGAAGGGAGAATACCAGAACCAGGGCCAGTACCACCTGTCCCATGAAACCGAGCCAGGCGCCACGAGACCAGGTGGCCCACAAAAGGATCAGCAGGGAACCGCCCAGCCATTGTCTGGTCCGAACCGACAAAAATGGAACAAGGGTGAAAGGCCACAGGAAAAGAAGAAAATTACCCAGGTACAGGGGTTCGCAAATCGTTCCGCGAAGGCGGGGCACGTGGCGAAAGGAATCCCCCAGGTAAAGTTCAACCGACCCTGACAGGATGGAGGGGTTGGAAGTGAAAACGCCGTCCAGCCAGACGTAGCCCACAAGAGGATTGAAAAAATTGATGCCTTGAAAAAGACTGTAGACAACCTGGAAGGAACCTCCAAGCAGCAGGAGTTTTACGGTCCAACTCCAACGTCTGGCGCCGCGAGTCCACCAGGCCGGCCAGAGGGCAAAAACAGCCATGACACACAATTGCACCACTTGTTTAATGAACCGCCCCAGCGTTTCGGCCAACGGCTCGGCGGAGGGCGCCAGCCACAGCCCGGCAAGTGAGAACAGGACGCTGGCCAGGACAGCGCCGACACCCACCAGCCACCAGCGCTGTATCCCGGGCCGAAACAGATCACGCAATCCGGGCGGGGTCTTTCCCTGGCGCAGGAATTCCAACATCCGACACAGGACCGCGATCGCCAGAAACGCCCAGGAAGGCTGAAGTCCCCCGCCCACATCCCTTCCCGTGGAAAGTTTCAGAACACCCACGCCGGCCCAGGGCAGGGTTACCAAAGCGGCCCCATAGAAGAAGGTGGCGCAACGGGCCAGCATCACAACCTCGACCTCTCGTCAGATTTCAACCGGGCACGCCGCAGCAGAACGATGATCATGAGAGTCATGCCCGCCAACAGAAGAAGCCCCGACTTGAAGTCCGAGCCACCGGCCGCCGGTCGGCGATAACGGATCATGGCGCCGCGGATCTCCAGTTCCCCACCGGTCATCCGCAACTCGATCAAGCCGTCGGCCAAGACAAGAGGTTCCGATACCGGGAATATCCCATCCTGGAAAAGCAGCTGCCCACTGGAACCGGAACCTTCCAGAAATTCGGTACAGGCAAACCCGATGTCCCGTCTGCCGAAATCCTCGACCGGAAAGGAAGCGGGAATGATGAGGAGACCCTCTTCCCATCTCAAGGTCCTGAAGCCGGGGATGGCGTCGGTTTCCCAAACAAACCCGGAAACCGAATCCCTGACGGCTTCGATAACCACATAACCCTGCTGGCCCAGGCGCTGGTTTTGATCGGGCTGCCCCTGAGCATGGCCGCAGGGAACAAACAGTACCAGGCAAACCAACCCACCCAACCAGCCGCATGGCCGTAAACGGTTTATCAAATCATGAATCGGGGTCAACATTTAGCCCGGCCCGCAATCATGGCCCCCACCACCCGGCACCACAGGGAATCCTCCTGGCCGGCCCTGGAAAAACCGGCCGCCAGATTATCCTCCCCCGCCACCTGGTGGACCCCCACGGGGATCCCGTCGCAGGATTTTTCCGCCAACCTGACGATGCGCGCCAGATCGCTCGAATCGTACCGAAGGGCAGCAATAGTGCAGATTTCATCGAGCCAACCGGGCTGACCGGCGGACGACCAGGCATTGGGGAACAACAGGATTTCAATACGGTCGGGCCTGACCACTTCGGCCAGCCGGCCCAGGTAATAGTTTGGTCCGAATTGTCCGGCTTCATCCTCCTGCAGGCACCAGACCAGACCGCCGGAACCGTTGCCGGGAAGAAGTCCTGCAGTCCGAACTGCCGCCAGTGATTCCAGGTGGGCCATTTCTGTCCTGCCTACACACCCCAGGTGATTCCACTGAATTCCCCGGGCCGGGGCCGCCTCCGGCTGGGCGGCGGAATTCCGGCCGCGCTTTTCCGCGGCAATGGTCCAGGTGTTCCGGTGGTCCCCATCCTCCCCTGCAAAAACCCGACCGTGGCCGCCCTCACTGATGAGAAATGTGCCGGCGGACCAACGAATCCGGTTGTCCTCCACGAGGGTGGAAGATCCCGATGAACCGAGAGCCAATCCAGCCGCCGCAAACGCGGAAATGGCCGCGCCACCCGGCGCGGCCACGGCGCATTGGCAAATATCCCGGGTGGAATCCCCCACAATTCCGGGACGACTTTCCTCAAGGAAAAGATGAGCTATGGATGAAATATGGTGGGGCCGTTTGGGAACGGCCCCGGAATCGGTTCGCGCCATGATCGTGTATTCTCCTGACAGTCCTCCACGGACTGTCACTGCTGGTCTTCACCCCGAAACGCGTCCGCCTCCATGGCGAATTAACCGGTCAGGTGACGACAACCAAGCTGTTGGCTCCGCCGAACTCATTGGGTACCGTCCGGCTGTTGTGGGGATCCGGCAGCCAGGAACCGTCGACAATGAAACGGTACTCGTGCTGGCCATGGGCAAGATCCAGATGACATTCCCACATGCCGTCCTCGCGCTTGCTCAGGGGCAGCCCCTTGGCGGACCAGTCACAGAACGATCCGGTGATTCTCACTGTTCGGGCCCGGGGGAAATCCGCTTCGAAACGAACTCCGGCCTCGGAAACGGCCGGCCCATGCAGGAGAGCTGTCCAGTGATCCAGTGCAACCACTTCCAGGGCCACTTCCTGGTCGATCAGTTCCCGGGCAAGTTGCCTGAAATCGAAGGCGGCACGGGATTCCGGATCAAGCTTCGCTACGGGAATTCCCGCCCCCGCCGCCTCCTTGACCTTCACGGTATGATGGATGACGGTGTCCAGGAGGTCGCCGTCGTACAATTCCTCCAACTCCTCCATGACCTTCCTGACAAAGAGGGGCCGGGTGTCGAAATTCGACATCAGGATGTGGGGAATGACATCGTGGCCCTTCTTTTCCCGCAGAACCGACAGGGTTTCCCGCATCTTGCGAACAGCCTGCAGGCTGTAACCGCTGGGATCCACGGGAATGATGACCTCGCCGCAGGCCAACAGGGCATTGAAGGTCAGCAGGCTCACGCTGGGAGGGCAGTCGATCAGGATGTAATCGTAGGGCAGCGAACTGCGGCGAAGGTTGTTCCGCAGGCGCATCTCCTTTTCCGGCTCCCGGGCCAGGGTCATTTCCACACCACTGAGTTCGATGCCGGCCGGAACCAGGTGCAAACCGGGGCCGGCTTCCAGGAAGGCGTCCTCGACCAGGATGTCCGAGGTCAGGAACAGATCATGGGTGCTGAGGGTGAAATCCCGTTCGTGGAAACCGCAGGCCAATGTGGCGTGGCCCTGGGGATCGTTGTCGATGAGAAGGACTTTTTTTCCGATTTGGGCCAGAGTTGAGGCAAGGTTGGTGGCGGTTGTCGTTTTACCGCATCCGCCTTTCTGGTTGGCCAGAGCAACGACTCTCATATCGAATCCTTTCGATTATGAATCGTAGAGCGCAACCTCCCGGATATGAATCCGTCCGGGATATTGTGTTTTACCTCTATGCGTAAAGGCCAGCGGGCCCCCACTCCGCAGGCAATTGAATCCAGCATACGGGCAGGAGATGGGCTGTCAACAGGTTTAACCGGAATCTACCCCGTGGCCGGGGTTCCCCACAGCAGATAAAAAAGGATGCCGACCACCATTCCTACCGCCACTTCCCCCCAGGTATGGCCCACCAGTTCCCGCAGTCGGGAACCGGGAACCTTTTCACCTGCCAGGGCGCTGTCCATCAAATCGTTGAGAAGCTCAGCCTGTTTGCCAATCTCCTGCCGCAGGCCCGTGGCCTCGAAGATGACAAAAAGACCAAACACCAAAACCAGGCTGAACAGGGAGGAGTCGAAGCCCTCGGCGCGCCCGACGGCCAGCGTCAGGGTGGTCACCGTGGAAGTATGTGAACTGGGCATGCCCCCATTGGCAAAAAACAGGCCCGGACGGAACCGGCGCTTCAGAACCAGTTCGATAACGATTTTGGAGGCCTGGGCGGTCAGACCACTGATCAAAGCGAGAATCCCGAGATTGATCATTCGTGGCTGACCTCTTTTCTAATTGCCTGTCCGGGGACGGGCGGGGGGAATCCCGGCCCATGACATCATCAGGGAGCTCAATGGGTTAATAAAGACGGGCATCTCCTGTCTGAGGGGCCACACACTAGCAGAAATCATTTTCAAATCAACGTGCAACTTGAGAATTGCACCATCTTCTACCACTTTATGGAATTGTTCAGAGATGCCGGCACCCTCCGGGCCCAAAGCGAGCCTGGTTCCCGGCGGTCCCGCCACCCTTCTAAGGATGTCGAAAATGTTCAAGTTTCTGCGTTCCCAGGCCAAGATCTTCTACTGGGTGATTGCCGCCACCTTTATCCTGTTCCTTTTTCTCGGCGGAATGACCGGCCGTGGCTGCCAGGCCCCGGGACAAAAACAATATGAGGCCGGAGTGATCGGCACCGTGAACGGCGCCAAAATCACCGCCCAGCAATACGATTACTCGGTGCGGCAGCAGAGGGCCCAACTGAGCCAGCAGGCCCAGGGCAGGGAACTCAACGCCAACCAGTTCGCCGCGGCCGACCAGCAGGCCTGGGATTCCCTGATCCAGGCCGCCATCTTCGCCGAGGCCATTGATGAGATGGGAATCACCGTATCCGACGAAGAGGTTCTTTCGGTATTCGAAAACTCCCCTCCGGCGGAGTTGCTGGCCCGTTACCGGGACGAGAACGGAAATGTCGACATCAACCGCTATTACGCGGATCTTCAGAATCCCGAGGTCGACTGGACCCAGCAGGAAGCCTACATCCGGGCCATCCTGCCCTGGCAGAAGCTGACCGAAACGGTAGCCGCCGGAGCCGTGGTGACCGATGAAGAAATCCGTGAAGAATACATCCGCCAGACCGGCAAAGCGGTCGCGGAATACATCGGTGTCCTTTTTACCGACCTCGAGGGTGAATTCGAACCCACGGAAAATGAAATCAGCGAATGGTACCTGGCCCATCCGGATGATTACCAGGCCCCGGCCAAGGCCAATTGCCAGGTGGTCAAATTCGCCAAGGAACCCAGTGCCGAGGACAACCAGGAAGTCCTCGATTTCCTGCTGGAAGTCCGCGAAGAGATTCTTTCGGGAAACAAGTCCTTTGAAGAAGCAGCCAGCGAGTACAGCGAAGATGCCTCGACAGCCCCCTCGGGCGGGGAGTTGGGCACCTTCAACCGCTCCCGCATGGTGGCCGCGTTCACCGAAGTGGCCTTCAAACTTGAGGTGGGCGACCTGAGCGAACCCGTCAAGACCAAGTTCGGATACCACCTGATCGAGGTCCTGGAGCAGTCCATCGATCAGGATACCGGTGAGGTTTACGAGATCACCGCCCGGCACATCCTGGCCAAGGTCACCCCCGGTCCGGAAACCCTGGACCTTTTGCGCGACTCCGCGGATGACTTCCGCGGCCGCGTGGACGGCGCGACATTCGTCTCCACCGCGGAAGCCGAGGCCCATGACCTGATGACGCCTCCGGAATTTGCAGAGGGCCGGGACATTCCCGGACTGGCTCTTTCCCTGGCCGGATCCAACTGGGTTTTCTCCACCACATCCGGCCAGATCAGCCGTCTGTACGAGAACCGGGACAATATCTATATCGTCATGGCCGGCGAAATTACTCCCGTTGGCCTGGCACCCCTGGAAGAGGTCACCAGCCGCGTGTCATTGGCCGCCAAGAAGGACAAGCAGCTTCAGGCCGCGCAGGCCAAACTCAGCCCCGCCGCGGGCGAGATCCAGATGGGCCTGACCATGGCCGAAGTCGCCGAAGCCGGTGGATTCCTCCACGCGGTCTCAGACACCTTCACGGTCAACGGTAATGTTCAAAACGTTGGTTACGGAACCGAATTCAACAAGGCCACCATCGAGGGCACAGTGGGGACCCTCATTCCCGAGGTGGAAACCCTGCGGGGAATATTTGCCCTGACCCCCTTGTGGATCGCCCCCTTCGACCAGGCCGATTTCGATGCGCGCAGGCCGGGTATTCAGGGGGCCCTGCTGTCGCGGGCCCAGAACCTGGCGGTCGAGGAATGGTACACCGCCCGTTTGGAAGAGGCGGAAATTGAGGATTATCGCTACTACCGGCCCTAGCAAGCTGTTGGCGAACCAAGGGAAAAATACGGGATCCCGGGACCTTCAGGTTCCGGGATCCTTTTCAAAAAGCGGCCAACACCCTGGATTGTCGGGATTTCCGGGAGTCAATCATCCCCAAAAGGATTGAGAGGCTTCTTCTTCCGGAACTCCTTCAGATCCTCCCCCATCTGATCCATTTTCTTTTGCTGCTTGTCCCGGTGTTCGCCGGAATCGAAAAGCCTGGACATCTTTTCGGCCTCCTCGGATTTGCGCCGGTCGAATTCCCGCAGATCTTCGGATATCTCAGGACCCCCTTCCTCGGGCAGACCTTCGACGGCAAGATGGTCCCGGACTTCCGCATGGGTTTCATAGGCGCTTTTGACCAGGTCGATGGCGCCCAGATCCTCCAGGAGAACCAGATGAAGCCTCACGGAACTGGCGGACTGCTGCAACAGGTCGGCCAGTTCCTCGGGACTTGGCGCCCTGCCGGTCAGGTGACCCAGAACCCTGATCCCGGCCAGCAGCAACTGGGCTTCATCCCTGGTCAGATTGATCATTATCCCATCTCCGATCCGCCCCTGAAGGGCGGTCCATCATTTTCAGCAATCGACTAACCCTTTGATCCTCGCCCGATTTCCGGGCGTGGTCAAGGGCCTTCGGCAAATCCACCAGGCGGTGTTCATACAGAATGGCCGCTTCCCGATGCAGCCAGGGAGTGTCAACGTCCGCGGCAAGACCGTCCAGAATGATTTTCTCCACCAGGACCCAATCCCCTCCCCTTTTCAGGATGCGCACCGCGTCTCCCAGAAAACGCGGATCCCCCAGGCCATGGTCCTTGCGCCGGGGAGCCGTGTCCACGGCCGCCTCCAGGCAGGCGATGGACAGATGTGTATCGCGCCGCCTTTCGCAGATCCGGCCCATGGCCCAACCTTCCAGCCAATTCATTTCCGCAGTTGGTTTCGAACCGCTTTCCACCAAACGCGCGGCCTCTATGACCCGCAGAAAAAGGGAGCTCATCCCCAACATGTCCCGATGATTGTGGATCATGACCTCGGGCAGCAGGCCGGGCCGGCCGGTCGTCAGGAAATCGAACCAGGTTTGAGGGATGCAGGAGCCATCGATATCACCCGCCCCCCTATCCAGACCGCAAACTTCCCTTTCAAGTGTCTGTTGACGGCAATTTTCCAGACGGTTGCCCCACAAACGCCGGGAAGGCACCAGCAGATCCCAGCCCGCCAGGGATCCGAAGGGATCTTCAAGACGGTTCAACCGCGCACGCGTCCTAAGCAAAGGAAGATCATAGGAAGCGCCGTTGAAGGTGACCACAACCCTGAATCCGGAAGCCAGATCGGCCAATTCAATCAACAGGGCGGCCTCATGCCCGGGGTCGGGAAGAAAATACTGCCGGGTGTGCAGGCCGCCGCTCCCCCACCAGGATACTCCCACCAGAAATGGGATCGTCCCGGTGCCTCCAGCCAGACCGGTGGTTTCCGTGTCCATGAACAGGATTTCGCCGGGATCCTGGACAGGCTCCTTAAACCCGGTAAAAAACTCGTGCAAGCCTGGCAGGGGGAGATAAGGGGCGGGCAGGACGTCGCAATGAGATCGTGTCCAAAACGGACCGTGGGATCCCGTGTGTTCCTCCAGCCCCATTTCAAGGAGGGATCCCGACCGATCCCCGGAAACATCCTCGCCAGGTCGGTTTGCGGGCATGGAAGCGGGACGGCGGGAAAGCCTGTCCAACTGGGCCAGTCTCTTTTTCAGATCCATGGTCAAGCCTCGCCGGCGGCCTGACCTGTTTGCCCCAACAGCCAACGGGCGCCCTTGCTGGCCGTTGTCCCGGAATCCACGGCCGGGCCGACGCAGGAAGGACATCCCTTCTCGCAGGGACACTGCGAAAGATGCCTTTTGGCGGCAAGACAGATATCCTCGAACTGTTCGAAGATCCGCCGGGCGTAGCCGACTCCGCCGGGGAAGGCATCGTACAGATAGAGCGTGGGATTCCCGGTGAAGGGAGACCGGACCATGGCGGTGGCATGAAGGTCGGCCGGATCGGCCATGATGAACAGCGGGGCCACGCGCCCCAGCAGATGCGCCACACCCTTGAGGGCATCACCGAGGTCAAGCCCCTCGGCCGACATCACCGTCCCCAGGTCCGCCGGCAACTCCCACCAGAAACTGGTGGTGTGCATTTCCATCTCCGGAAGATGCACCCTCCCGGCGCCGACGTTTTCATGGGTCCCCAGTTTGATCTTCTTGTAGACGGTGACCTTGGAAACAAGCCCCACATCGCCCAGGGCCAGTTCTCCGAAGTGGAATCCCCTGCCCTCCTCGGCGGTCAGGGTCTTGAGCTCACTCTTGCGTAGCGCGTCCGTATAGTATTCCACGGTCACGGGCTGTACGTGGGCCTCCCGCCTGTCCCAGTCCAGCTTGTCCACGTGGTACTGCTGGGCACCGTGAATGTAAACGGCATCGTCATGAAGCATTTCCTGGGCGCTGAACAGGTCCATTTCCCCGATGACACGGCCGCCCTGCGGGGCCTTGTCGATGATGACGACGTTGTCGGGCGCCGCGCTTCGCAGACTGACGTCCTCGGCGGGATAGGTGTCGCTCACCCAATGGTATCTGTCCCCACTGTGGTGGAGCACCTTCATGTCCGCAAGATAGTCGAGGATCTCCGCAACTTCGCGCCCTCCGAAATTTTCCTGCGACCCGAAGGGCAATTCGAAGGCGGCACATTTCAGATGACTCATGAGGATGACCAGGTTGTCCGGGTCCAGGGAAGCGTGTTCCGGGCTGCGGCCGAAAAAATAGTCCGGGTTGTTGATGATGTACTGGTCGCCGGGACTGCTTGAGGCGACCAGCACCACCGCGCTCAGGTTCTGCCTCCGTCCCGCGCGCCCCGCCTGCTGCCAGGTGCTCGCGACTGTGCCGGCATACCCGGCCATGATGCAGACATCCAGGCGGCCGATATCAATCCCAAGCTCCAGGGCGTTGGTGGATACCACGGTGGTAACGGTCCCATCCCGCAGACCCGATTCGATCGCCCGGCGTTCGGTCGGCAGGTATCCACCCCGGTAACCCCGGACTTCGCCGCTCTTGATGCCCACCCGGCGGCCGGATTTTTCGAGATAGGTCAGCAGGAGTTCCACCCGCATGCGGCTGCGGGCAAAAACAATGAGTTGGGCGCCGGAGGACATGAAACGTTCGGCGATCGCGCGGGTGGTCTTGATCACCGAACGCCGGATGCCGAGTTCCCGGTTCACCACAGGCGGGTTATAGAAAATGAAATGCTTCCGGCCCCTGGGAGCCCCGTTCCGGTCGATGATCTTGACGTCCAGGCCGGTGAGCCTGGAGGCCAGCTCCCCCGGGTTGGCGATGGTGGCGGAGCAGCAGATGAACTGGGGGTCACTGCCATAGAAGTTGGCCACGCGGCGCAGGCGGCGAATGACGTTGCCCACATGACTGCCGAACACGCCCCGGTAATTGTGAACTTCGTCGACGACCACGAATTTAAGGTTTTCGAACAGCTTCACCCACAGGGTGTGATGAGGAAGAATTCCCTGGTGGAGCATATCCGGATTGGTGACCACGATATGTCCGCTGCTGCGAATGGCGCGCCGCGCGGTTGCCGGAGTATCCCCGTCAAAGGTGAAAGTCTTGATGTCCTCGCCCAGGTCAGTGACGATGCCGTGGACCTCGTGCATCTGGTCCTGGCTGAGGGCCTTGGTTGGAAAAAGATAAAGCGCGCGGGAACGGCGGTCCCGCAGAATCGCGTCCAGTACCGGCAGGTTGTAACAGAGGGTCTTGCCGCTGGCCGTGGGCGTGGGTACGACGAATGAATGTCCCTGGCGGGCCAGTTCCACCGCCTCGGCCTGATGGCTGTAGAGACGATCGACGCCCCGGTTTTTCATGACATCGATCAGCCGTGGTTCGAGGCTGTCGGGGTATTCCGAATAGTGTCCCGGCTCAGGCGGGATCACTTCCCAACGGTTGACGTTGCGCAGGAACCGGTCATCGGCCTTCAGCTGGTCAAGTAGCTGGGCAAGATTCAAAAGCGCCTCCCGGTCGATCAGCTCGGCGTGTTGTCGTTCGGCTTGCTGTCTTCGCTGGGGGGGTCGTCTTTCATTTCACGGCTCACATCGTCGATTTCACGCTTCACTTCATCGGTGGCGCTTCTGGTGGCCGTCTTGAACTTGCGGATGGACTTGCCCATGGCTTCGGCGATTTCCGGCAAACGTTTGGGACCGAAAAGTATCAGGGCCAGGGCCAGGACCAATACGATTTCAGACCATCCGGCCATGCCGGGTATGATGGCGACAAAGGAATTCATCAAGAGCATCCTCCGAAGTAGCTAGCGGTACCATCTGAGCATCTGGGAGGCGACAAACACCCCGATGACACTCATCAGGTTGAAATGAATCTCGAAGCCGAATGTCAAATCGATGATGACCAGGTTCCAGTGGGTCACCTCGGGTCCAAAGGAAATGTATCGGACGAACAGCTGTTCGGCCACACTTCCCTCGTTCAAAAACAAGCCGATCACCTCACTGAAGATGGCACCGACCAGGACGCCAAGAGTCAGGGTGAGGACTATTATTCCCAGGGATTTCTGCATCAGTTTCGAACTTTCCGGTTTTCCTTGTCCCAATTCCGGCCCTGAATCTTCCTCAGGGCGTGAACCTGCGGGCCCGAAGACAATAATACCCGCCTCACCCGGATGAAAACAGCTCTTTTCGACATCCACCTAGTTCCCGGACGACAGATTTCCTTCAAGGCCAGCTTCCAGTTCGGCAAAATCACGGCCAAGGACCAGAACCGCATCCTCGCTGCCCCTGCTGTCCCATTCCCTAATCACCCGGATGTCTCCCAAACGGCGGGCCAGAGCGGCGGCCCTGTCATCGGACAGCTTCCGGTTAACCAGAAGTGATTGGGCGAAATCCCGGCCGGGAGCATTACCGAAACTTTCAGCGACACACCCGGCACGGCCCAGCAACAGGCTGACCTTCCGGGCCAACCCGGCCTCGTTGGTCCCATTGAGAACAGCCAGGTGGATGGGCGCATCCTCCTTTGACATGGCGTAGGAGGCCGCCGGAACCGGAGAGACTTCAGCCTCCATGGCGCTTTCGCTTCCCCGGAGAACCAGATCCTTCCCCAACCAGAGGGACACCGCGCAAATAACCACAAAGAGCAGCAACCAGATATTCATCCGTCCCCTCACGGAGTTTCCCCCGCGAGCCTGGCGACGATCGGCAGGAGCATTTCGTAACTTTGATCGAGGGTCAGGGGCATGACCCGGGTTTCGCCGATGGTGCTCATGAAGTTGGTGTCTCCGGACCAGCGGGGCAGCATATGGACATGAAGGTGGTCGGGAATTCCCGCTCCGGCGCTGATGCCGCCATTGTAACCGCAATTGATGCCCTCGGGTTTGAACGCCTCCATCAAGGAGGCCTCCATGACCCGCAGCAGGATTCCGAGTTCCCCCAGTTCGGCGGGCGTGCAGTCTGAAAGCATGGGTTGATGGCGGTTCAACACACACAACATGTGTCCCCCGTTATAGGGGTAGAGATTCATGATCAGATACCAATGCTTACCGCGATGCAGAATGAAATTCTCCTGGTTGTCGCAATCCAGGCGGTTGCAGAAGACACACCCTTTTTCCTTTTTTTTCCCGGTCACGTATTCGAACCTCCAGGGTGTGCAAAGCCGATCCATGCTACCGGCTCCGTCGCGCCAGCAGCGATTCCGCCACCTCGAGTTCAGCGACGGTATTGATGCCGACCACTTCATCGGGATCAAGGGTGGCCACGGCTTCGACCGGATGTCCGGCGCCCACCAGATAGGCAACCGTATCGGTCAGATAGTACTCCCCCTGCTGATTGTCGGTGGTTAGATTCGCCAGGGCCTCGATCAGGCATTCGGTCTTGAAGCAGAAGACCCCGGTGTTGTACTCCCCGATGGCAAGTTCATCCGGGCCGGCATCGCGAGCCTCGACGATTTTCAGGACGCGGCCCGCCGAGTCCTTGACGATCCGTCCATAGGCCCCCGCATCCTCCACCTGGCAAGTCAGAACCACCGCCGAAGCTCCTCCCGAGATGGTCCCCGCCAAAAGCCGTTCCAGGGTTTCGGCCCGCAACAGGGGAACGTCCCCGGCCAGGACCACACTGTATCCTCCCATCCGCAAACTACCGGCAGCGACCTGAACGGCATGGCCGGTTCCCAACTGGGGTTCCTGCAGGACAAACTCGATCCCCTCGCGCCGGCAAGTCTTCTCCACCAGGTCGGCCTCGTGTCCCACGACAACCACCGTGTGATCGATCCCCACCGCCGCAACGGTATCCAAAACATGATCCAGCAACGGGCGGCCCGCAATTTCGTGCAGGACCTTGGGCAAATCCGATTTCATCCGCGTACCCTTGCCCGCCGCCAGAACCACCGCGTCGATCAGACGATCACGTCCCATGTCTTCACTCCCGTTCATCAAACCATCCCTGGGCTGCCGCGATGCTCTGCTATCTCATCCAGCAGCACGGCATCGGTTACTCCGGTTTCGGAAACATCCACTACGAAATTATCGATCAGCCTGGCGGGCCCGACCCGCGCGGCCACCGCCAGCAGAACCCGGCCGGACAGTTGTTCCTCAACTGCCAGATCGGGGACCCGGCGCACTTCCGCGTACTCGACCTGGTCCGCCGCGGCCAGTTTCCCCAGCATGGCGGCTGCCACTTCCGCGCTTTGTCTTTCACCGGAAACCAGGAGATCGCGCCCGGCTGCCAGGGCGCCGGAAAGACAGAGGGCCCGTTCCCTTTCGGCGGGATCCAGGTATCTGTTCCGGGAAGACATGGCCAACCCGTCGGGTTCCCGAACAGTGGGGCCGTCGATCAAACGGATCCCCATCTTGAGATCTTCAACCATCTGGGCGATGACCAGGCATTGCTGCGCATCCTTCCGGCCGAACACGGCAATGTCCGGGCGGACCGCGCCAAAAAGCTTGGCCACCACGGTCAGGACACCGGCGAAATGGCCCGGCCGGTCGCCCCCGCAAAGGCCCTGCCCACGGTTCCCGGGCAGAACGGTAACTTCCCCCCGGGCCCCGTACATCAAGGCGACGTCGGGCGCGAAAACCGCATCCACTCCCAGGGGCTCGATCAGGGACAGGTCCCTTTCCAGGTCCCGGGGATAGGATTCAAAATCCTCACCCTCTCCAAACTGTTTCGGGTTGACGAAGATCGATACGACCACCGGCCCGAATTCCCGTCCCAGGTCCACCAGGCTGAGATGTCCCTGGTGAAGGGCGCCCATGGTGGGCACCAGGACCAGGGGCCGTCCTTCACGCCTCAGGGACAGGGCGTCCAGATCGGCTGGAGTTCGGCAAACCTTCATGCCGGTCAGCCCTCGCCTTTGCCAGGATTTCCCAGATACCCCGATTGACCGCTGACGTTGGTTCCCAACCCGTTTTCGGATCCATTTTTCGCGTCTCCGGGCGACTCCTTTTGCGCCGGAGAGGGTTCCGGGCCGTACTCGTGCTCGGGTCCGGGAAACGAACCGTCCCTGACTTCACCGGTAAAATGCGCCACCGCATCCACGGCGGCAGTCCCCAATTCGGCGTAACGCTTGACGAACTTTGGCTTGAGACCGGTGAACAGGCCCAGCATATCGTGGAACACGAGGACCTGACCGTCACACCCCGGACCGGCTCCGATGCCGATGGTCGGGATGCTCAATCGCGATGAGATCTTTTCCGCCAGCGAAGCCGGAACACATTCCAGAACGAGGGCGAAACAGCCGATCTCCTCCAGGAAAAGCGCGTCTTCAAGCAGGGTATCGCCGGCCTTTTCACCCCGCCCCTGAACTTTGTAGCCGCCGAACCGGTTGACCGACTGGGGCGTAAGTCCCAAATGCCCCATGACGGGAATTTCGGCATCGATCAGGGCCCTGATCGCTTCGGCGCGGCAGCGCCCCCCCTCGAGCTTGACGGCGCTTGCACCTCCATCCTTCACCAGACGCAGCGCGTGCCGCACCGTCTCGACGGCGGAGACATGGAAACTGCCGTAGGGCATATCCGCGATGACGGGAACACGGGGCCGGGCCCTGCCGACGGCCTTGCAGTGATGAAGCATCTCGTCGACCGTCACCGGCAGGGTGTTCTCATAGCCCAGGACGACCATGCCGAGAGAATCCCCCACCAGGATGGCGTCAACGCCGCCGGCGGCGGCGATCAGCGCACTGGTCAGATCGTATGCCGTCAACACAACGATTTTCCGCCCCTGCTGCTTTCGCCGGGGGAAAACGCTCATGGTAAGGGTCTTTCCCTTCCTTTCCATGGTCTTGCCTTTCAGGGTGGAACCCGAAACTAATCGGGTCCCGAATCGGGAGCAAAATACCGGGTGCCGTTGAACTTTTCGGTGATCTGGTCGAACAGCAGGTCAAAATCACCGGGTACGTTCACGAAATCCAGATTATCCGTATTCACCACCAACAGGGGTGAATCCTTGTAGTGATGGAAAAAATAACTATAGGCGACGTTGAGCGCATCGAGATAACCCTCGTCCATGTCCTGTTCGAAGGCCCGGCCACGCCAGCGGATGCGCTTCATGAGCACATTCGTCCTGGCCTGCAGGTATATGACAAGATCTGGCCTGAGGACCCGTTGTTCCAGAATGTTGGCGAGTTGGTTGTAGAGAACCAGCTCGTCGTCACTCAGGTTCAGGTTGGCGAATATCCGGTCCTTGGCGAACAGATAATCGGATATGAGCGTGGAACTGAACAGGTCGTGCTGAAAAAGATTCTGCTGCTGCCGGTAGCGGCTCAGCAGAAAAAAGATCTGGGTTTGAAAGGCGAAGGCCGACCTGTCCTCATAGAAATCGGACAGGAACGGATTTTCCTCCACCACTTCCAGATTGAGCCGGCCACTGGTCTTGGTGGCCAGGAGTTTGGTCAGACTGGTCTTGCCGACGCCGATGACTCCTTCAACGACTATGTACCGCCAGGGCAGCACTCCAACCCTCCTTGTTGTTGTCCGGCAAAGCATTACCAAGTTCGAGGTCTGGTCGGACCTCGATCCACGGTCCCGACTTACGCCTTATTTTCGCACAGGCGGAGCCGATTGTCTCCCCCGAATCCGGAAATTTTACATGAGCGGCCAATTCGGCCAGCGGTTCCAGGACAAAGGCCCTGTCGCGAATCTGCGGGTGGGGCAGCTTGAGGTCCGCCCCGGCCAGCACCTGATCGCCATACAAAAGGATATCCAGATCAATGGGCCGCGGCTGCATATGCCCACCGGGCTGACGTCCCTGCCTTTGTTCCGCACCCTTCAGGACCGCCAGCAGCACGCGCGGCGACAACCTGGTCTTCAGTTCGACGCAGGCATTGAGGTAGGGGTCCTGGCTGCCCGGCCCCACGTATTCCGTTTCATAGATCCGGCTGACGGCCGTCACCTCCAGTTCCGGATGGGTGACCAGGGCGAAAAGCGCCCATGCCAGGTGCCGGGCCCGGTCCCCCAGGTTGGTTCCCAGCCCGAGGTAGACCACTTCCGCAAGTCGCGCCGTGTTACGCCCTGGCAATCCGATCACGAATCTTCTCCCGGGGAGCCAACCAGCCAGGACCGGTCACGGACAAACGAAACCGCCGCGCGGCCCAGAAAGTTGGGAATCGGCGGGTTGGGTTTCTGGACGGTGACCTTGACCTTCTCCACGGGGAAGCTGTCCAGCAAAAGCCGGCAAAGATGCCCGGCCAAAGCTTCGATCAACTGAAAGGTCGTCCCGGCCGTCGATTCGGTGATGCACCGGTGGACGGCTGTGTAATCAAGAGCCTGGGCCAGGGAATCGGTGGTCGCGGCGGGACCGCAATCGGTCCACAAGTCCACGTCGATGACAAAGCGCTGCCCCAGCTCACGCTCCGCCGGATGGACGCCGTGGTGGGCGTAGACATCGATTCCGTGCAGGCTGACTTTATCCATCATCGCCAATCCCCTATCCGGCGGGCGCCTTCGGCAATATCGTTATCGCTGGCGGTCAGACTGATCCTGAACCAGCCCTCGCCGCCGGCGCCGAACCCTGGGCCCGGCGTGACCACGACTCCTATTTCATCCAGGGCCCGGCTACAGAAATCCACGGACGACTCCCCCGCCGGAACCCGGCACCAAACGTAGAAGGTGGCGGCGGATTCGAAAACCTCGAAACCCGCCTTGCTCAGGGCGTCCACCATGATTTTGCGCCGCCGGGGATAGACTTCCATGACCGGGCCCAGAAGTTCCTCGAAAGCCTCGCCGAGGGCATGTGCCGCGGTTGCCTGGACGGCGGTAAAGACTCCGCTGTCGATGCTCTCCTTGACCCGGGCCAGATCTCCGACAACATCCGGATGACCCACCGCAAAGGCGATACGCCAGCCGGTCATGTTGAACATCTTGGAAAGGCTGTGCAATTCAATGACCCGGTCGGTTGCCGGGTCCGCGACGGCCAGCAGGCTGGTGGGCCGGCTCCCGTCCAGGGTAACCTCGAGATAGGCCGCGTCATTGACCAGGGTAACCTGACGTCTGCTGCACAAAGCCACGAGTTCCTTCCAGAACCGCGAGTCGACGACCGCCCCGGTGGGATTGTTGGGGTAGTTCAAGAACAACAGCCGGGTGCGATCATCAATGAGGCTGTCCAGTTCCTTAAGATCGGGTTTGAATCCATTTTCCGGCGTTAAGCTGAAAGAGCGCGGTTCCCCACCGGCAAGAATGGTCGCCTGGCCGTAAACGGGATAGCCCAGATCGGGGACCAGGACATTGTCCCCCTCCTGGACACAGGTCAAGGGAAGGTGTCCGAGGCCTTCCTTGCTGCCGACAAGGATCAGGATCTGCCGGGTGGGATCGACCTGGATACCGTGCCGTTTTTTCAGCCACAGGGCGATAGCCAGTTTCAGGTGGGCGTCGCCCCGTTGAGCGGGGTAACAATGGTAAGCCGGTTCGGCGATGGCCTGGGCCATCACATCGACCAGGGCCCGTGGCGTGGGACGATCGGGGTCACCGACGCCCAGGTCGACGACGGACACACCGGCCGCGCGCGCCTTTTCCTTGGCGGCGTCGATGGCGGAAAACAGGTATGGAGGCAACTTGTCGAGACGGCCCACGGACTTAGACTCCCGATCATTGTTTAATGTCATGGCTTAACGTCTAGCTTAACGCAAAAAAACCCCGCGGATCGTCTGGGCGATCCGCGGGACAAATATCGCACACCGGTGAACGATCATCCACCTCCGTCATTGACCTTGGGCTGCTTTTTTCTTTTCGGCGTCCTCGCGGGCCTTCAGGCCCTCCATGCGTTCCACCTGTCGGACGCCATAGGACGAGTAGCGGGCATGGCCGCTGCTGGCACACTGCTGGAACTTGGCGCGGGCGGCGTCATATTCGCCCGTGCACTCCAATGCCAGTCCCCAGGAGTACATGATCGGGGCCAGGGCCTCCCGCCCCTTGCCTTCGAATTTCCGGGCCGACGACGCCGCTTCGCTTTGGGCCAGCGTGCACTGGTTGTTTTCCACCATGACCTGCAGCATGGCCGCGGTCGCGTTTTCGTCATTGGACTTGATGGCCAGGTATTTCTGGTAGGCGGCAATACTGGCCGAACGGTTCTGAAGCTGATCCTGGGCACGGGCCAACGTCAGCAATCCACCCGTGTGCGCAGGATCCTTGGCCAGCATCTGGTCCAGCAGGGCGACGGCGCCCTTGTAGTCCTTCTGCTTCATCTTCTGCTTGACCATGTCGTAGGTAGTGGAACCGCCGGCCTGCCCACCATATTTCTGGGCCAGTCCGGTATAATACTGGGCCCGTTCGTTGTTGCCGTTTGCCTTCTGCTGGGCGGCCGCCTTTTCCGCCGACTTCGTCAGCAGTTTCAGCACCGGTTCACTGATGGCGGGACAGGATTCCAGGGCGTGCTCCAGAACCTCGACGGATTGGGAATAGAATTTGGAGGCGTTGTGCATGGCGCCGAGATTATAGAGAACTCCGCAATCATTCGGAGCCAGGATTTGCGCCTTCATGTATTCGCCGCGTGCTTCCTTGTACATCTTCTGTTTGGCGTAGACCTTGCCCAGATTGGCATAGTCCCCGGCCTGGGCCTGATCGCCCCTCAATTCGATGACATGCTTGAAATAGGGCACGGCCTCGGCGAATTGGCTCTTGCCGACCATGGCCGTTCCAATGCCACGCGTGGCGTCGACATGTTCAGGGCAGACCTGAATAATGGACTGCAGACGGGAGATGGCGTCGTCCCATTGGCGGTTGACCAAAAATTCCTGTGCGGATTGATAAGCGAGATTGGCTTCCTGCATCTGACCGGGTTGGCACTCCGCCATGACGGCGGACGAAGCGAATATTCCGGTCAGGATAATAGCCAAACCCAAGGCGTGGCTAAATTTGCTGGCATTCCTGGTCAGCGGCACGGGAGAAACCTCCGATTGGGGCGGTCCTTGAAATTCTGTGATCATTCCGGATCTGGGGTGGGCACCAAAAAGCCCCGAACCTGATCCGGGACCCGCCTCAAGGTAATAGGGGGTCCCACCATCTGTCAATTACAGTCCTGGCGATGCCGGGTCTCACGATTCAATAATTTACCCCGCTGGCCGGATGTTCAATCTGAGCAGAGACTCCAGAACCCCGCCGCCCACCGCTAGGGCCTTGTCACTCACCAGATCCGGGTCAATGGCGGCGCCCCGGGGATCCACATCTCCAACCTTGGTTCCCGCGGAAAGTTCCGCCGTCGGATGGACCAGTCCACGAATCCTCCCGGTCAGGCCACTGACCACCGGAATTCCCGAGACATGGCCCAGAATCATCCCTTCCTCCACCAAATCGCCAATTTCATATAGGGATGTAAACTGCCCCGCCGCGGGAGCTTTGAGAACCCTCAGTCCCGATTGCCCGCCCACCAGACCGGCAACCCCGGTATTCGGCGCGGCCGCCCCCTGGGAAATGACCTCCCCCAACCTGGCTTCGCGATGGGTTTCCACGATCAGGTCGGCATCACGGCCACAAAAAAAGCCGGGACCCAGTCCGATTACCGGAATTTTCCCTGTGGGCAGGGGATCAGGGGCCTTTTTGGTCATGCGGGCGTCAACGACCGCACCGGCGCCCAGACGCGACAGGACAGACCCACGGTCATCCACCACCACGGACACCAGGCCGGGCCGGTAACGGCACGCGGCCGGTTCGACCAGTTCACCGACGATGCCTTCGACCAGGTGGCGGCCGGTATAGACCGCCTCGCTGAAAGACACCCGCCGCCGAACGGCCAACGGTCTGGCCGTTTCAGCCAGCACCACCCGGTAACCTGACCTCACCAGCCGGACCGCCACCCCCGAAGCGAGTTCGCCGGCCCCCTGGATCCAGATGCAACCTTCAGTATTCACTTTCTTCTCCGGTGCAGACGAACACCCAGCGGAAGGCCTTCATCATCTTTCAGGTGGGGCACCCCGCGCAGGACGGCCAGTGCTTCGGCCAAGACGCTCAGGGCGATTTCTCCCGGAGTTTCCGCCCCGATATCCAGCCCGACCGGGTACTGCATGCGGGCGATCCTTTCGGCCGCTCGCTCGTCACCGGCAAACCTCTTGCGCAACATGGCTGCTTTGGTCCGGCTGGCCAGGGCCCCGAGGAATGCGAATTCGCGGCCGTCATCGCGTTCGGCTGCCAGAACGGCTTCCAGGTAATCTCCATCCAGTTCATGATTGCGGGCGGCGATCAGCATGGCTCCGCCGGTTGGAACATCCAATTGGGAAAAGAGGTTTTCGGCGCCTGATTCCAGCAGGCGGACTTGCGGCAAGCCTTCAAGATCCGAGAGCAGTCCGGGGCGGTCATCCACCAGCGTGAAACGGAAGGGAAGACTGCGGCCCAACTCGACCAGGGCCCGGCCCACATGCCCGGCCCCGATGACGATAAAACTCCGGGCGCGGGTGACGGGCTCGAGAAAAACTTCCATATGGCCACCGCAAACACCCACATCTCCAGCCAGGTTCAGGGGCAGGCAGCGGGCCCTTCCATCCTGAAAAACAGCCTCCGCCTCTTCAATGACCCTCGCTTCGGCCCGACCACCGCCCACGCTGCCGACCACCGAACCGTCCGGCAGGATGATCATCTTGCTTCCCTCATGGCGGGGAGTGGACAGATGGGTGCGGATCACCGTGGCCAGCACACCGCTTTGGCCCTGCTCCACCATTTCCGTCAAACGGCGGTAGATGCCGCCTTCGTCAACCGTCAAGCGTTGATCATCATTCATGATGTCCACCTTTTTCGCGCCAGGGCCCGGCGGGATCGAAATCCCCGGGCCGGTCGAAATCCCTGTCGATTCCGGAATCTTCCACTTCAACTTCCACCGGTGCCGCCAGCCACATCCCGGTGACCCCATGGGTGAGAAAATCCCGCAACGGACCATTATGAAAGGAAGCCCTGCGATTCAATTCCTCAAGCACATCGTAGGGCAGGATGACGGGATGTCCAGGAATTCCAACCCGGACGGGACGGATGATCCGTGTGGGGTGCCGGCGCGAATTTTCCGCCAGCAAATCAAGGGTCTCCGGGGTCACTAGGGGCAGGTCCACCGGATGGGCCCAGAAATGCGAACAGTCCACTCCCGCCTTGGCGCAGGACCTCCAGGACATCAACAATGTCAGCGCCGTATCACCACCGGAGGCCTGGGGCAGAACGCGGCATTCTTTAGACCCGGGCAATTCCCTGGCAAGGGCATCGCTGAACCCGGCCAGTGCCAGCACGTCCACGGGCATATCCCGGTGAAGGTAAAGGTCGGCTATGAGGCGCACGAAAGCAGGTCCCTGGGCGGAAAACTTCAACAACCCCTTAGGGCTGCCCATGCGAAAGCTCAGGCCCCGGGCCATGATGACCGCGCGGTCGGACCGAACAGCTTTCCCGTTGTCGGAAATCACGGCTCTCCGTCCTGTTCGATACAGGCCGTGCGAATGGCCGGCGGATCAGAGGCCAGATCACAGAACAATGTCAGGGGGAGCCGTTCGTGACCCATGGCCCGGCCGACAAAATCAAAAAGGCCGATACTGTCGGACTGCTCCTCCATCCCCGTCAGGGCCAAAACGCAGGGAATGTCGGCGGGCACCCGGGACAGGTACCCTCCCGGTTCCCGCAAAAGGGAAAGGGAGTGGTCCCATTCCCAGACCGTCCATGACTGGAGTCCGTCCAGCGGCGGCCATGCCCGGCGGCCAAAACGGTGCAGAACATCTTCGGTTTTGGATCCGACCGCGGAAGTTCCCATCACCACGATCCCCAGGGAGGTGCGGCCCGGCCACACCGGTTCCCCCTCACGGTGGAGTTTCAAGGGATACTTGGCGGCCCCATCGACCTCGGCCAAGACGATCCTGTCGGGCAGGGTCCCACCCAGATCGTCCACTTCCTCCGGGGTAAGGCCGGCCCATTTCCCATCGGGCCGATGGCCGCCATGGAGAAAAAACGCATGGGGAAGATCGGCCCGGTCCCTGGAGGCCAAGCCCTGAAGATCCATGTCCTCCAGGTCAGGCAAGGGCTCACTCCGGGTGGTGGTCGTCAATACCACCGGAACGGAAATTTCCCGGTAAAAATCAGCCAGGACGCGCATGAGAGAGGTCTTGCCACCGGATCCCATCAGGGCAATGACATGGCCCGCCTCACGGGGAAGAAACCGGTGCCAGGGATCGACGAAGCCGAAATTCACGGGGTGCCTTTCCGGTCGGTGGTCAGCAGGGAATCGTACCAGTCGAGCAATCTGTCCATCATCAAGGCGCGTGTATACCGTTCCTCAAAACGCAGCCGGCCGGCGGCACCCATTTCCCGGGCTTTTCCGCTGTCATTCATCAATCCGCCAAGGGCCTGGCTCAAGGCCCCGGAATCGGAGGGCGGCACCAGCAGGCAGGTCCGGCCTGGCTCCCCCACTTCACGGACTCCGGTGGGAAGATCCGAGGCAACCACCGGAACACCTGCGGCCATGGCTTCCAGTTGAACCAGACCGAAGGTTTCGCTGGCGTTCACGCTGGGCAGGACCAGGGCGCGGGCGTGGGCCATATGTTCGGCCACCTGGGCGGCATCCATGGGCCCGGCAAAATGGATCCGGCCTTCCATCCCCAGTTTTTCAACAAGAGCCGACAGTGAGGCCAGCAAAGGTCCTTCCCCGACAATGACAGCTTCGGCACCGGGCAGATCGGCCATCGCCTCCAGAAAAATCTCCAGTCCTTTATAGGGCACCAACCGCCCCACGAAAAGGAAAGGACCGTCGAGAGAAGGTTCCACGTCCATCCAGGGAACGGATTCGATCCCGAAGGGGATCACCCCCACCTTCTCCTTCCAGGGAGCAAGGACCGGGGAGTTGGCGGCCAGAGTGGCCGAAGACACCGAAATCCCGGCGGCGCGGCCCAGGCATACCTTGACGATTGGCTGGACCAGCAACCGTCCCACCTTTTGCCTGGTGATGTCGGCGTGGTACCAGACCGCCAGTGGCGGCAGTTCGCAGGAACGGACGGCGCCCAGCGCGAGCCATGACGCCGCAGCCAGGGGATTGGGCAGGTGCAGATGCACCAGGTCCGGCTTCAACCGCGCGGCTTCACGCCGGATAAGTCCCGGAAGGGTCAGGGTCAGGGGCTGGGAATTGAGGTGTCCGTAAACCGAAGCCCTTACCAGACGCCCCCTCCGGCCCGTGTCCGGGCCCACCACCTCTTCGATGATTTCCTGGGGTCCGTCCCCGGCTGTCAGGACGGTAACCTCGCAGTTCCGGTCCAATAGCCCTTCGGCCAGATTGCGCAGAACGGTTTCCATCCCCCCCAGATAAGGCGGGTAGTATTTCCCGATGTGTAGAATTCTCATGCGCGAATTCTAGGGCATGCCAAGGTGGCGGTCAAAGCCCTTCGCCCCCGAACCTTGTTGGACAATCATTTTCCATTTAAACTGATGGTGACAGGAGACCGGGATGCCGCAGACCAGGCGGCCTGGAATCCGGTCTCAGGGAGGAGGCGAAAGGGGATCCTCGTGCCGGAAAATATCACCGAAAAACTTATCCAACGCCAAATCAACCACTGGAACCGGTTCCGGGAATTTCTCCAGGACGAACAGGACGTCCAACCGCCCAGTCCGGGACCCGTCCTGACCGTGTCGCGAATGGCCGGCGCCGGTGGACGCACCCTCGCTGTCGGACTGGCGGATCGTCTGAACCTCACCCTTCAGGACCATTCCCTGGTCGGCGAAATAGCCAGTGACCGGAATCTGGAAAAATCAGTGGTCGCCCAGCTGGACGAAAACGCCATCAGCCAGGCTGAACTCTGGATCAAAGGTGTCCTGAACCGGCGGATCTTCATGAAGGACGAATACCACACTTCCCTGGTCAACATCGTGACCAACCTCGCCGCGGCCGGCGACGTCGTATTTCTCGGACGGGGCGCCCACCTGATTCTGGGAGACAAGGCGACCCTGCGAATCCGGGTGGTCGCCTCCCGGGCCACACGTCTGACAAGGATCATGAAACGGACGGGCCTGACCCGGCCGGAGGCCCGCGCGCTTCTGGACGAAACCGACCGCAAACGCGAGGATTTTATCCGCAAGGTATTCAAAGCCGAACCGGATCATCCGGGAAATTTCGATCTCGTCCTGAATTCGGACCGCATGAAACCCGAGTGCATTCTGGAAACCGTTACCCTGGCCCTGCTCGGTGCGCGAACCGGCGGCCGGGCCAAAATGCCCAGCCGGGTTTAATGCGGATACCGACCGCCAAAGAAAGACCCCTCCAGGTCCCGGGGACCGGAGGGGTCTTTTTACTCGGCGCGAAAATTGCCGGGTCGAACGAGCAA
This sequence comes from Candidatus Krumholzibacteriia bacterium, assembly GCA_030592845.1. Taxonomy (GTDB): domain Bacteria; phylum Krumholzibacteriota; class Krumholzibacteriia; order LZORAL124-64-63; family LZORAL124-64-63; genus JAGLCY01. The sequence continues at coordinate 37,340 of JAUVII010000001.1, forward strand.
CCGCTTTCGGTTACATCATCCCGCCCATGCCACCCATGCCGCCCATGCCGCCCATGTCGGGCATGCCGCCGCCGCCGTCCTTCTCAGGCTCGTCGGTGACGCAGGCTTCGGTAGTCAGCAGCATGGCCGAAATCGAAGCGGCGTTCTGGATCGCGCTGCGGGTCACCTTGGCCGGATCGATGATCCCAGCGGCCATCAGGTCTTCGTACTCCATCGTGGCGGCGTTGAAGCCGATGCTGCCCTTTTTCTCACTCCGCAGGCGAGCGACAACCAGGGAACCCTCGATGCCGGCGTTTTCGGCGATCATGCGCACGGGCTCTTCGACGGCCCGCATCACGATGTCGCGGCCGACGGCCTCTTCACCGGTGAGGTCCAGCGCGGCGATGGCCTTGGCGGCCCTCAGCAGGGCAACCCCGCCACCGACCACGATGCCTTCTTCCACCGCGGCGCGAGTGGCGCTCAGGGCGTCCTCCACGCGGTGTTTCTTTTCTTTCATCTCCATCTCGGTGGTGGCGCCGACACGGATCACCGCGACACCGCCGGCCAGCTTGGCCAGGCGCTCCTGGAGCTTCTCCTGGTCGTAGTCGCTGGTGGTATCCTCGATCTGCGCGCGGATCTGGCCGATGCGGGACTTGACGTCCGCACCCTTGCCCTTGCCGCCCACGATGGTGGTGTTGTCCTTGTCGATGGAAACCTTGGAGCACTGGCCCAGGTCGGCCGCGGTGGTATTCTCCAGCTTCAGGCCGGCGTCTTCGCTCATGACGCGTCCACCGGTGAGGATGGCGATGTCTTCGAGCATCTGCTTGCGGCGGTCACCGAATCCGGGGGCCTTCACCGCGGCGATGTTCAGGGTACCGCGCAGCTTGTTAACCACGAGAGTGGCCAGGGCTTCGCCCTCGATGTCTTCGGCGAGGATCAGCAGGGGGCGGCCCATCTGCGCGATCTTCTCCAGGATGGGCAGCAAATCCTTCATGCTGCTGATCTTCTTGTCGTAGATCAGGATGTAGGGATCGTCCAGCTCGACGCGCATCTGCTCGGGGTTGGTCACGAAGTACGGGCTCAGGTAACCGCGGTCGAACTGCATGCCTTCGACGACATCCAACTCCATCTCCGTGCCCTTGGCCTCCTCGACCGTGATGACCCCGTCCTTGCCGACCTTGTCCATGGCGCTGGCGATCATCTTGCCGATTTCCATGTCGTTATTGGCGCTGATGGCCGCGACGCTGGAGATGGTCTCGCTGTCCTTGACCTGCTTGGCCTGCTTCCGAATGCTTTCCACCGCGGCGACGGTGGCGAGTTCGATGCCCTTCTTGACGAACATCGGGTTGGCGCCGGCGGCCAGGTTCTTCAGACCCTCGTGGATCATGGCCTGGGCCAGGATGGTGGCCGTGGTGGTGCCGTCACCGGCCACGTCGTTGGTCTTGCTGGCGACTTCCTTGACCATCTGGGCGCCCATGTTCTGGAAGGGCTCCTTGAGCTCGATCTCGCGGGCGATGGTCACGCCGTCGTTGGTCACCGTCGGGGCGCCGAATTTCTTGTCGAGGATGACGTTCCGGCCACGGGGCCCGAGCGTGATCTTCACGGTGTTCGCCAGGGCGTCGACACCCTTCTTCAAGTTCTCGCGAGCTTCCTCGCTGAAGCTGATCATCTTAGCCATGATTCTATCTCCTTGATTTTCCGCGGGCCGCAAGCGCGGGACCCACCGTCATGCAAATTCTTGGGTTCCGGTAACTAGCCCAGGATGGCCAGCACATCGCTCTCGCGCAGGATCAGGAAGTCGTCCCCGCCCACGTTCACTTCGGTGCCGGAATACTTTCCGTACAGAACGATGTCGCCCTTCTTGACTTCGGGGGCGATCCGTTCGCCGTTATCACTGGTGGTACCGGGACCCACGGCCACGATTTTACCCTGCTGGGGCTTTTCCTTGGCGGTATCGGGGATGATGATCCCGCCCTTCATGGTCTCCTGCTCCATGGGAGCCACGATGACACGGTCGGCCAGAGGCTTGATATTGAGAGCCATCCTTTATCCTCCATTCATGCTGGTTGAACCAGCGTTCATATTAACGGTCGAAACTGCGTTGGCAGTCTCGACCCTTGATTGCCAATGGATGCGAAATATAGACCATCCACCAGGACCTGCAAGGAAATTAGGGATAAAGACCGGAGAAAATGAATTAGACTGGCAGACCTGTCAGTTTGACAGGAAACCTGGGGTATTTGACAGGATCACCCCGCCACGCAAGGTCCAGTGGGGGTCGTGATAACTGCCGGGTATGTCAAGATGAAGCCCCAGACCGCCTGTTACGACCACCGGCACCTCACCATAGCGGGCCTTCAGGCCGGAAACCACCGCATGAACCCCTCCGAGTCCCGCGTGCCAGGCCCCGGCAGCCATGGCTGCCCCGGTATCCCGACCCACATCCCAGGACGCGGAACGGAAAGGCACAGGATTCAGCCGGGCGGCAACTTCACCGATCCGACGGGCCGCCAACGCCATTCCCGGAGCAATCATCCCGCCCCTGAAAACGCCATCCAGCAGTAGATCGAATGTGGTGGCGGTGCCGGCGTCCACGACCAGGGCGCTCTTAAGACCGGAAAACGCGGCGGCGGCCATGTTGCACAGCCGGTCGGGACCCACCTGCGAGATATCGGCAATATCATGGGTAAAGGGAAGATCGCGGGTGTGGTCCACCACTTCCAGATCCGGCTCACCGGCCAGCAGGTCCACGATCCCCGGAATGACGGAGATCATGACCACGCGGGGGGACCCGGATTTTCGGACAAGTTCCCGGAACGACTCCCGAAACCCGTCATTGCCCCCGGGACCGGAGGGATGGGAAAGCTCGACCAGTTCCCGCAACGGGACAGGAGGCGCCAGCTCGGATCCGCCCTTGGCCGACAAAACGGGCAGCTGTCCGTCACCTTCCCAGGCCGCACATTTAACGCGGGTGTTTCCGGCATCAACTATCAGGGCTTGCATCTCTGTTCCTGTCGTCTTCGGCGGCCTTGCCCTCCCGGGAATCATCCGCCCTTCCCAAAACCGCTTCGAGATGGACGTCCCCGGCGCTGAAGTCCGTGATCCGCCCCTGCTCGTCCTCCAAAAGCAGGGCGCCGTGATCATCGATGCCCGCGGCCCTTCCGCGAAACTTCCGCCCTCCGGAAACGAGGTGAACCTGCTGGCCCAGCAGGCAATCAAGATAGGAAAGCGCGGGGCGATAAGCCGTCCACCCGCTTTCCTGAAAGGAATCCAGTTCGTTTTCCACCCGCGAGATGATCCGCCCCCCTACTTCTCCGGGACGAAGCAGGCGATCTGTTTCGATCAGAGTGCTGGTAGCCGTCCCCTGGAGATGGGAAGGGAAACCGCTCCGGGAAGTGCCCAGGTTCAGACCCAGACCCGCCACGACCATCTTATCCGGACCGGAGCGGGTGTTTTCCAGCAGGATCCCTCCCAGTTTGCGGCTACCCACCATAATGTCGTTGGGCCATTTCAGGCGGGCGTCCACCAGGAAATCTTCACGCAGAACAAGAACGGACAGCAACCCCAACCAGACAGAAAAGCCCTGGGAAAAGGAGGCCCGGTGCGGCGGAACAACCACCGACAGGTGCAGACCGCCGCAATCCACCCAGGCGCGTCCCTGCCGTCCCTTGCCCGCGGTTTGCAGGCGGGCCACCACGACGGTTCCCGGACTGGGATCGATGACCGGATCCAGCATGGTCCGCTGCCGCGCCTTCCAACCCCATCCGTCCCACTTGCAAATCCGCCCCTGGGCAGGCCCGCCGCGGCCCCGCAAAAATTCGCTGGTGCTGCCCACTTCATCCAACAGGTACAGAAGACCGCTGTCGCGAAGAAACCGGGGTCCAACCTGGAACACATCGATTCCGAACCAGTCCCTGGCGATGGGCTTGTTGCGAAAAAGCCGTTTCATCGGGATTCCAGGTCAAGGCCCAGGTCCAGGGCGCGGACCGAATGGGTCAACCGCCCCACCGAAGCCGCGTCCACACCCGTCCGCGCGTAACCGCTGATCGTGTCCAGATTGATGTTGCCGGATGATTCCAGAAGCGTCACCGACCGGACGGAGTCCCTTTTTTCCACCGCGGTGGCGGTGTCGGCCACGCTGAAGTTGTCCAGCAGGATCCAATCCACCTTCAGTGGAAGAACCTGGGCCAATTGTTCCAGGGTATCCACTTCAATTTCGATGGCCAGTTCCGGAAATTCCCGACGGGACCGGGCCACCATCTGTTCTATCTGGCCGTTGCCCGCGGCCCAGTGGTTGTCCTTGACCATGACCCGGTCGTACAGCCCCATCCTGTGGTTTTTACCTCCGCCACAGAGAACCGCGTACTTGGACAGGGCCCGGTAGCCGGGCAGTGTTTTTCGGGTGTCCAGGACCTGACAGGCCGTTCCCTTCACCGCCGCAACATATTGCGCTGTCAAGGAAGCGATACCCCCGAGAAACTGGAGAAAATTCAGGGCCGTGCGTTCACCGGTCAGAATGGAAGAGACCGGGCCGGACAGACAGGCCACGACCGAGCCCGGTTGGACAGGGGTCCCATCGGTCAGGACGCGTTCCACCTTCACGGCGGGATCCAGTTCCCCGTACAGGAGATCCAAAAGCGGCAAGCCGGCCACAACCCCATCCTCGCGGGCAACCAGGTTGCCGGCGGAGGTCTCGGACCCACTTACGGATATTTGGGTGGACACGTCACCGCTGCCCACATCTTCGACCAGTGCCAGCCGGATGAATTCCCGCAGCCCTTCACCCGCCGGAAATCCGCTCTCCAGGTCGTGTCCCATTTCCATCCCTCGCTGGTTGTCCGCTATCATTTTTTCGTGCCGATGCCCCACTGGGCCTTCAGGTCATCGATCCTGTCCCGCAGCGCGGCCGCCTTTTCGAATTCCAGCCCCTTGGCCGCCGCCATCATGGCCTCTTCGAGCATGGTCACCATCTGGCGGGGAGTCATGTCCTGGTCAACCACCGCTTCCCAGGGCCGTGGATCGACGGGAGCGGTTTCGAGCCCCCGGTCGCCGGCCGCCACCGTCGACTGAAGGATTTCCTCCCGGCTTTTCGTAATGGTCCGGGGCACCAGGCCGTGCTCCTCGTTCCAGGCCAGCTGCCGTTTGCGACGGCGCTCTGTTTCACCGATGGCCGCCTTCATGGAGCGGGTGATCCGGTCGGCATACATGACAACTTCGCCGTTGACGTTCCTGGCCGCCCGTCCCGAAGTCTGGATAAGGCTGCGTTCGGACCGGAGAAAACCTTCGCGATCCGCGTCCAGGATGGCCACCAGGGACACTTCCGGCAGATCGAGCCCTTCACGCAGGAGGTTCACTCCCACCAGCACATCGTTCTCTCCGAGACGGAGTTTGCGCAGGATCTCGATCCTGTCCAGGGCCGCAATATCCGAGTGGAGATAAGTGACCCTCACACCGGCCTGGGCCAAATAATCAGTGAGATCCTCGGACATTTTTTTCGTCAGGGTCGTAACGAGGACACGCTCACCCCGGGCCGCCACCACCCGTATCCTTTCCAGAAGATCATCGACCTGATGGCGGACCGGCATCACCGTCACCGGAGGATCAACCAGTCCCGTGGGCCTGATCACCTGTTCGACCACCACTCCGCCACACTTTTCGAGTTCGTAATCCGCAGGGGTGGCGGAAACAAAAACGGTCTGGGGCATGATTTCCTCGAATTCCTCGAACCGCAGGGGCCGGTTGTCCAGGGCACTCGGCAAGCGGAAGCCGTGTTCCACCAGGCTCGCCTTGCGGGACCTGTCCCCGTAGTACATGGCCCCTATCTGGGGAATCGAAGCATGGGATTCGTCGATGATCATGAAAAAGTCTTCAGGAAAGTAGTCCAACAGGCAGGCGGGACGCTCACCCTCCTGCCGATCGTCGAAGTACCGCGAATAGTTTTCCACACCCGCGCAATGACCGATCTGCTGGATCATCTCCATGTCGTAGCGGGTGCGGGAAGCAAGCCTTTGGGCTTCGAGAGGTTTCCCCAGTTCGTCCAGTTCACCCAGCCGGGTTTCCAGATCCTTCCCGATGGCGTCGACCACTTTGCCGATACCGCCCTTGTCGGTGATGAATTGGGTGGCCGGGGAAACGATGGCGTTGTCGGCGGTACCGAGGGAGCGGCCTGTCAGAGGCTCGATCCAGGTCAGGGATTCGATTTCGTCTCCAAAAAATTCGACCCTCAGGACTCTTTCCTCGAAGGCGGAACGGATCTCAACCGTATCGCCGCGAACCCGGAAAGTCCCGAAAGCGTAGTCCCTGTCGTTTCGCGCATAACCCATTGCCACCATGCGGCCCAGAAGGTCATCCCGGTCTATTTCCATGCCTGCCCGCAGGACAAACATGCTGTCCTTGAAAGTTTTGGGATTACCCACACCGTAGATCGCCGAGACACTGGCCACCACGATGACGTCCTTCCGGGCAAGCAGGCTGCTGGTCGCGCGCAGGCGCAGCCGCTCGATCTCGTCATTGATGCTGGTGTCCTTCTCGATATACGTATTGGTCGAAGGAATGAAGGCTTCGGGCTGGTAGTAATCGTAGTAGGAAATGAAAAACTCGACGGCGTTGTCGGGGAAAAAACTTTTGAGCTCCCCGTAGAGTTGGGCGGCAAGGGTTTTGTTGTGGCTGAAGACGAGGGTCGGCTTTTCCAACTGGGCGATGGCATTGGCAATGGTGAATGTCTTGCCCGACCCGGTGACCCCCAGCAGGGTCTGGTACCTCGTACCCTTTTGGGCTTCGCTCACCAGTTCCGCGATGGCGGTCGGCTGGTCCCCGGTGGGCTGAAAGGGGGCCACGAGGCGGAACAATCCCATGGTTGCCCCTACCTGCCCGGTGAAGAGCCGGCTGAATGGGAATCCAGGATGAGTTCCTGACCCGCCCTCAGTTTGGTGATATTCCGAATCCTGCCGTTGACCGCTACTTCCACCCCGCGCACCCTGGCCAGCACCAGGCTGAAGTGGTCATCGGCTCCCCAGAAAACCACCAGCCTGTTACCCTGACGGTAGGCGCGTCCCGCTTCGAATCCCGCGGCGGGAACCTCCGGCGCCAACTCGATTTCCGTCGGCCAGAGCACCTCGCTGAATTGGCGGTCGCCGTCCCTTTTGACCTGGATCCGCTGTGGACCGTCACAGACAAGACGCAGTACCAGGGGCCACGACGAATCGATCCAGTCCTCCGTAACCGGCAGCGATTCGGGCCGATCCTCAATGATGACCTTGGTCTCGGGTTTGGATTCAATAATTTCGACTGGAATAATCTCCGGTTTTTCCTCCACCTGCGCGACCGGCACCTCGGCGGCAGCGACCGGTTCATTCTCAGCCGCGGATGGAACCACCTTTTCTTCGGCTGGCGGAGCTGGACTCAGCATCCACCCCAGGGAAAGGGTGTCGGCGGCAACAATTCCCGTCCCCAGGCCCGAGTCACTTTTCTCGGGCACCTGTTCCACCACGACGTGCGATTTTTCCTTCAGTTCCGCTTCCGTCCCGGGGGAGATCAGGGATTCATGCCGGGAGTCTTCGCCTGACGCCGAATCCCCGGCCACGGTAACAGGAATCGTAATTACCGGGAAAGGCAACCCGGTTGCGGCCGTTGAATCCTCCAACGCCTGGAGACCTCCCTCATCATCGCCCCCGCAGCCACGCAGGCCAAATATTCCCAAGCCGACCAGGACAGCCACGATCCCGGCAACCAGAATGATTTGAACCCAGGGAAGCCCGATACGGCTTACCTTCACCTTGTCCTCTTCCCATATCATTTCCCGCCCGGAAGTTTCCCCGTCATCTTCACCGGATATCTTGTTGTACAAACCCAGGACGGTTTCCGGATCCAGTCCGAGATCCGCGGCGCAGGACCGCAAAAAACTTTTTATATAAAGGGGACCGGAAATCTTGTGGTACTCGTCCAGTTCGAGGGCAGACAGAACCGGCGGCGGAATCTTGGTCCGGTCGGACAATTGGCGGATGGTCAGATCCTGGGCCTCACGGGCCTCGCTGATCATTTCCCCGGGCGTTTTCAGCAGGGGCTTGTCGTTCATCTGGGCCTCCTTGTGACCGGAACAACCGCCGGGATTTCCCGGGTCCGACCCTGGGCCGTTTCCACGGCGCTAGCCCAGGGCATCCAGCATCTCCTTGAGCTTGCCGGCCTTGGCCTCGTTTTCGGCCAACAGGTCCTTCTGCTTCTGGACCACGTGATCAGGTGCGTTGCCGGTGAACTTCTCATTCGACAGCTTGGCGCGGCACCCCTTCATCCAGCCTTCGATCCCTGCCAATTCCTTGTGGAGGCGGGCTTTTTCCTTGTCCAGGTCTACCAGACCCTCCATCGGCAGGAAAATTTCCACGGAACCGGCGACAGCCGCCCCCGCGGGCGAGGGGTCTTCTCCACCGACAACCACTTCCGCATTTTCCATTTTCGCCAACAGCGCAATGAGGGGCAGGGCGCCTTCCAGGGCGGAAGCTTCCCCGGCGGAGGGTACCCGCAGGATGGCGCGTCCCCTCTTACCGGGCTGCACACCCAGTTCATTACGAAGATTGCGGATCGCCCCCACGATCTCCATCACTTGTTCAAAGGCCGCGCGTTCCGGGGCAAAAGGAGTCTCGCCCTTGAAACCCGGGAAGGACGAATTCATCAGGAACCCCTTTGAAGGGGGCAGCCAACTCCACAACTCTTCGGTAATAAAAGGCATCACCGGATGCAGGAGTTTGTAGCTCACGGCAAGGCCGAGGACGGCCACCCCGAGAACCGGGCCGCGCTCCTTTTCATCGCGCAGACGCGGCTTGATGGCCTCGAGGTACCAGTCACAGAATTCATGCCTGAAGAAATTGAAGACCCCGTAGGCTGCATCGTTGAGGCGCCGTTTTTCCATGTTGGCGCCGCAACCGGAAACCGTGTCCATGAGGCGACCCAGAATCCAGCGGTCCTCCAATCTCAGGTCTTCGTCCGACAGATCGGCCGGAGGGTTGCCGCCAAATATCCCGGCCCACAATCCAGTGAACATTTCCGCAGGTCGTTCGGCCCAGTCGGCGGCCGGTCCCAGGGTGGCGATCTCAAGGGTCCGGGGCGGCATGTCCGCCGGGTTCCCCGCCGGCAATCCGGCTTCATCCCAGGTGCCGAGGACCAGTTTGGTGGCCTGGAATATCTTGTTGCAGAAATTCCGTCCCACTTCAAGAGTCGTTTCGGAGAAAAAGATGTCCTGACCCGTTGGTGTCAGCATGACCAGGCTGCAGCGCAGGGCGTCGGACCCGTACTCATCAATGATCAGGATAGGATCGGGACTGTTGCCCAGGGACTTGCTCATCTTGCGTCCCTCTTCGTCCCTGACGATCCCATGGAACAGCACTTCGGCGAAGGGCTTTTCATTCTTGAACTCGTAGCTGGCCATGATCATCCTGGCGACCCAGAAAAAGATGATGTCCGGAGCGGTCACCAGCACGGTGGTGGGATGGAATTTCTTCAGGTCCGGTGTTTCGTCGGGCCAGCCCAGGGTGGAAAAAGTCCACAACCAACTGCTGAACCAGGTATCCAGAACATCCTCTTCCTGGGTCAGCCCGCCGCTTCCGCAGGCAGGGCACTTGCCGGGTTCGGCCAGGGCCGCGATCTCTTCGCTGCAGTCGTCGCAATACCAGACGGGAATGCGGTGTCCCCACCAGAGCTGCCGGCTGATGCACCAGTCCCGGATGTTGTTCATCCAGTTGTCGTACACGCCGACCCAGCGCTCGGGAAACAGTTTGATTTCACCCTCGGCCACGGCCTTGACTGCCGGAGTAGCCAGGTCCTCCATCTTCAGGAACCACTGCCGCGACAGGTACGGCTCGATGATATGGCCGCACCGGTCATGGTGGCCCACCTGATGCACATGTTTCTCGGTCTTGTCCAGCAGGCCGTCCTTTTCGAGAGCCTCGACAACCGCCTTGCGGCATTCGGACCGGCCCAGACCGGCAAAAGAACCCACCTGCTCGTTCATGATCCCCGCGGGCGTCATGCAGATAACCTGTTCCAGGTCGTGCCGGCGGCCCACCTCGAAATCATTGGGGTCGTGGGCCGGGGTGATCTTCACGAACCCCGTTCCTTTTTCGGGGTCGGCGTGATGGTCGCCGATGATGGGGATTTCCCGGTCGGTCAACGGCAGCTTCACCATTTTGCCGATCAGATGTTTCCGCTCCGGATCGTTGGGATGGACCGCGACCGCGGAATCGCCAAACATGGTCTCGGGCCGGGTGGTGGCCACGGTCACGTGGCCGCTGCCGTCAGCCAGGGGGTATTTGAGATGCCAGAGGTGTCCCTCAACCTCACGGTACTCCACCTCGTCGTCGCTGATGGCCGTCAAATCGTGGGGACACCAATTGACCAGATAGACATCCCGGTAGATCAGTCCTTTTTCCTTGAGCCGGACAAAGGCCTCGGTCACCGCCCGGTTGCGGGCCTCGTCCATGGTGAAGGCTTCGCGGCTCCAGTCCAGGGAACACCCCAGGCGCCGGATCTGCTGGGTAATCCTGCCGTGGGTTTGTTCCTTCCAGACCCAGGCGCGTTCCAGGAACGCGTCCCGTCCCACTTCACGTTTATCGAGGCCCTCGGCGGCCATCTGCCGGCTGACCACCTGTTCGGTGGCGATGCTCGCGTGATCGGTTCCCGGAACCCACAGGGCGGGCCGTCCCCGCATCCGGGCCCAGCGAATAAGGGTATCCTGGATGCTGTTGCCCAGACAGTGTCCCATGTGCAGGATGCCGGTGACGTTCGGAGGGGGCAGGATAATGACGAACGGCTCATCCTCCAGATCCGGATCCGGACCGAAAAGGCCCGCTTCTTCCCATGCCGCATACCATTTTTCCTCAATGCCTCCGGGGGCGTATTGCGACATGTTCCTGATTTCTTCCACGCGTCTCTCCCGTCAATCCCAGAATTTCGAAGGCCTGATTCTTCGGGTGCGGACAAGGGCGAATCCTGATCGTCCGGTACCCGGGAATGCGGAAATCTAACATCTGGGTCCGGTCGGAGCAATGGGTGAGAAATCCGGGGTGAAAACCTGCGGCGATCACCGTGATGTGCTAAGATCCCCCCGCAACCTGCGATCCTGCAACCTTGAGGCCCATACATGCGGAACCTGGCCGTTTATCAAGAGACTATCTTTGAACAGGTCACCCGCCTGGCGGGCCTCTTTCTGTTGGCCCCCGTATTGCTTGTGCTGACCCTTCCAGTCCTCCTCCACATCAACCAAAAACCCGATTACGGCTTTTCGGTCCGCAGGCAGGAAGTGGTCGAAGTCGTTCCCGCGGGTCCGGCGGACATGGCGGGATTGCGCAAGGGCGACGCCATCCTGGTCATTGACGGGCGATACATCAACAACATGCCCGACTACTTCGCCGCCCTGGCGGGCCGTTATGATCTGACCCCGCTGGCCGTCGAGATCAGCCGGGGATCGACAAAACGGGTCCTGGTCATTTCTCCGACCCAGCCGCCCCAGGGGGTGATGATCCGCAACTATGGGGTCTGGGTATCCGGATTCGCCTTCCTGATGATCGGTTTCTGGGTTCTTTTGCGGCGCCGAGACCCCGTGGCCCGCAATTTTTTCTCCCTGTGTTTTATCTTCGCCTTTTTCCTGCTCGACATTCCCGACCACGCCAGCGTCCACTACATGACCGCCAAGGAATTGATCCGTTATCTTTTCCAACTGTTGCTGCCCGCCTATTTCCTGCGGTTCTTTCTCCGGTTCCCCAGTCCCCGCAGCAATCTGGCACGCGAAAAAATTCAGCTCAGGATGCTGCTTGTTCCGGGTTGGGTGCTCTTCGGAATCATCGCCTGGATGTTCTATCTCAATCCGGCGCCCGGAGGACTCCTGGAAGCCACTCTCGAAATCGTTACCCTGATCTATCTGTTGGGATACTTTCTGGCCGGGCTGGTCATTTTCGCCCGCCGGGTCATGAGACGCGACCGCCCCATCCAGCAGACAAAACTCAAGGTCGTCCTGTGGGGACTGATCTTCGGCCTGGCCCCCTTCATCGCGGGTATGCTTCTGGAAACCCTTTCCCCGGGCGCCTCGCTCCCCCAATTGCAGTATCTGGCCTTTTCCCTCCTTCTGGTTCCGATCAGTTTCGGCCTGGCCATTTTGCGGTACGGCGCTTTGGACAGGGCCTTCGTGGTCCGCGCCAGCCTTATATACGGACTGCTCACCATCCTGGTGCTCCTGATTTATTTCGTGATCGTGCTGGGCCTTGGTGAATTCCTGGCGAAGCTCTTCAAGGTCGAAACCTATTGGGTCCTTCTGCTGGTCATGGCGGGCAGCAGCCTGGCCATCCTGCCGTTGCGCCGCTGGATCCAGGGCACCATTGATACGGCATTTTATCCCGCCCGCCGCGCCAATCGCCGGACCATGACATCCCTGGCCGACAGGTTGACCGGCCTGATCGACCCCGGAGATGTCATCCAGACCCTTCTGACCAGTCTCGCCGATCTTTTCCGTCCCGAGTCCCTCGTCCTGTTTCTCTCACCGGGCGACGGCCAGGGTCATTTCAAGGCCCACCTTCCCGATGCGGATGCGGCTGATTCGATGGCCTACGACATGGATGGCGAAGACGACTCCGCCCCCACGGAAGATTATCCCCACCTGGACCAGGGCAGTGGACTGGCCATTCTGCTGAAACGGATCCGCCGCCCGGTCTTTACCGAAGAACTGGAAGACCTCCTTTTTTCGGGAGATACGGACCACGCCTCCCTCAAGGTCCTGACCCGCATCAGGGCGGCCCTGATCATCCCGATGATTGGCGGAAATCGTCTGGTGGGATTCCTGGCCTTCGGGCCCAAGAGCAACGGAGCCCTCTACAGCCAGGAGGACCTGGCCAACCTGCGGGCCCTGGGAATCCAGGCCGCCTCCCTTATCGAAAGCCGCCTGCTCTACCGGGAAAGCCTGAGCCGCAAACGCCTGGAAACCGAACTCGAAGTGGCGCGGGATATCCAGGGCCGACTGCTTCCCACCGGTCCGCTGGATACCGATTATTTCAGCATCTGTGGACGCAACGAACCCTGCCTCATGGTGGGGGGCGACTATTTCGACTACTTCCCCCTCGAGGACGGCAGCCTGGGCTTCGCCATTGCCGACGTGTCCGGCAAGGGAATTCCCGCGGCCCTGATGATGACCTCTCTGGTGGTGGCCTTCCGCAGGGAGGCCAAGGCGGGCATGGGCCCAAGGGCAGTCATGGACCGCCTCAATCCCGTGGTTGCCTCGCTGGTGTCGGCGGGAAGCTTCATCTGCCTGTTTTTCGGGATCTGGAACCCGGCGACCGGGGTGATCCACTACTGCAATGCCGGCATGGATCCCCCGGTCCTGTTCCGGCCCCGCGCCTTCTATCGTCAAAAGCTGAGAAGGGGCGGTCCCGTCCTGGGCGTGGAGCCCAAACGTCACTATCGGGAGGGGGCGCTGGCCCTGGAACCGGGCGACCGCCTGTTCATGTTCACCGACGGTTTGACCGAGGAACAAAATCCCCTGGGAGATTTCTTCGATACGGACCGTTTGCTGCAACTGGTGGCCGATAACCTGGAATCTTCCCCTTTGCGCTTGATTGATAAGATTTTTTCCGCCGTCAATGCTTTTGGCGGCGAAGAGAAAACAGATGACAAGACCGCAATTATATTGGAAATAAAGAACTTACAATAACATCGCCATCCCGGTCCCCTTCTTGCTCAAGTAAGGGCGGAGCCGGCCGATGATCAGGGGTTTCACGGGTGTGAAAATTCCCTCAAGCCCCCAGGCTTCCGGTCGATTCCCTATGAGTCCGCATTGCTCCACATCAGACCTGGAAAGGGGGGGATCGGCATGGGTCCGGAAACATATATTCTGGTAAGCTTGTCGTTAATCGATCTCTTTTGGTGGTTGAGAAAATGACTCACGCACTCTAGCCCCTGGCTGCCGGTTCTCGCCACAGCCAGGGGTATTTTTTTGCCTAAAAACATCCATTGGGAAAATATAAGGAACTGGAAATTTCCCGTCAGGCAGCCGGCCAGACCTGCCGAGCGGTCATGAAGCCCAACCAAACCGCCCCCAAACCAAGAATGAGATTAGCCGCAATATTGAGAAGGGCCAGATGCGAGGCCCCGGCCTGCAGGTAGCGCAGGGTCTCGTAGCCGAAGGTGGAAAAGGTCGTGAAGGCCCCCAGGAATCCCACCGCCAGCAACATACGCAGCGGGTGGGTCACCAGGGCGGTACCGCGATCCAATTCGAGCAAAAAACCCAGGGCCAGACACCCCAGCACGTTGACCAGAAGGGTCCCGAAGGCGAAGTGACTGCCCAGGGACCTCTCGGCCAAAATACCCACGCCGTATCGGGAAACCGCTCCGGCCGCCCCGGCGATACCGATCAGGAAAAAGGATTGCAATTCGTGTCCTCCATCATCAACAGGATGGCCGGGCGTGATGCCCGGCCACCGAGGTCATCTGAATCGGATATCAGGAACCGATAACGGCCTTGACGGCCTTTTCGTAGGTTTCCCTGCCAAAGGCCCCCACCCATTTTTCCTGGATGACGCCATCGCCGTCAATCAGGAAGGTGGTGGGGATACTCTGGATTCCTCCGAAATCATTGATCAGTTTGGTGTCGTTGTTGAGCAGGACCATTTCAAAGGTCAGCCCATGTTCCTTGGTATAGGCACGGACCTTTTCCACACCTTCGCGTCCAATGGCCACACCGACGACCACCAGGTCGTCGCTGTACGTTTCGCTGAGCTCCTGCAGGTGGGGCAGGGCCTTGCGGCAGGGCGGGCACCAGGTGTCCCAGAAATCGACGATGACAGCCTTGCCACGAAGGCTGGAAAGCTTGAGCTCACCGCCATGGATCTTTTGCAGGGTAAAATCGGGTGCCTTGCTCCCTTTTTCAGCGGCAACAGGCGCGGCAGCCTGAGCCTCGGTCGCGGCCTTGCCCTCGGCAACCTCGGCCTGTTCGGTTTCGGACCCACAACCCGAAAGGGCCAGGGCACCACAGGCAAGAATGGCAACGACGAGCACCAGTATCGGTTTTTTGAGAACTGTCTTTCTGCTCACGGCAGATCCTCTCGTTTGGATGATTGTATCGGAATCCTGTTGCTGAAGCCGGTCTGGTCACACAGGGGTGGAATTCCAAACCCGGCGCAGAAGCGTTTTGACACAGGTAATTTGGGGAATAATTCCCCGATGTGCAACTTTGGGACCTTCGGCGGGAACCAGATCTTGTCTATCCGCGTTATCTTCGTATAGTACCTTTCGTGAGATCAACCCCCATCCCTGCGGTCAAATTCACCGCGACCATCCCATTGCGAGGTTCCCCGGAACATGAAACCAGTATACCGACGTAGTGCCATTATCACCCTGGGCCTGTTTGTCGCCCTCATTTGTGCCGTACCTCGGCTGGCCTCCGCGGAGGTGGAGATCAAGGTCGTACCCAAAAGCGAGATCGCTGAAATTGGCCAGGACCTTGTTTTGGATATCGAAGTCATTCCCGCCGCGGGAACGGCCCTTTCGGCCGAGGGACTTGTGATCGAGGTTTCCCAGGCGGGCGGTTCCAGTTTTTTCGGGACCCCCTACCCCCTCAAGCCCCTTTCCGCCGTTGATTCATCAACAAACGCCTATCAGGGATCCGCCAGGTTTGAATGGGCGGCTCCGGTGGGGGCCGACATCGATCCCCTTACGGCCGAACTGGTGGTCACGGTGACTGCCACTACGGCCTCCGGAAATGCCGTAACGGGGCGTTGGTCCGGTTCCCTGGATGTGGATTTCGGCAGCGAGTGGTCCGCCGACAAGATCAGTGATTTCATCGCGCGCAAAGGCATCGGGTTTTTCCTGGTGCTGGTTTTCGGGTTCGGCCTGCTGATGAGCCTCTCACCCTGCATCTACCCCATGATCCCCATCACGCTGGCGGTCATCGGAGCCCAGAGCCAGGAGAAAGGGGCTGCCCACGGCCTGATCATGTCGGTTACCTATGTGGTGGGCATGGCTTTTGTCTACGCGATCATGGGCGCCCTGAGCGCCACCGTATTCAGCGGGATTACCGCCTTCATGCAAAGCCCCGTGGTGCTGGTTCCCATCGCCGTACTCCTGTTTGCCCTTTCCTTCAGCATGTTCGGCGCCTTTGAGCTGCAGGCCCCGGCCTTTCTCCGGGACCGTTTCCAGGGTCCCGGCGCGGGCGGGCGCGGCGGACTGATCGGTGTTTTCGCCATGGGCATGGTTGCCGGCCTGGTAGCCTCCCCCTGTGTAGGCCCCTTCCTGGCCGCCCTTTTGGTCTGGGTCGCCACCACCGGTGACTGGGTCCTCGGATTCCTTTCCCTATTCACCTTTGGCATGGGTATGGGAATGCTACTGATCGGCGTGGGCACCTTCCCCGCCCTGCTGGGAACCATGCCCCAGAGCGGCGGCTGGATGGACACCGTCAAAAAGGGGATGGGACTATTGCTGGTGGCCATGGCCTTCTATTTTGTCCGCCCCGGCAGCGTCATTCCGGCCCATATCTTCTATCCGCTGGTTGGTGTCACCACCATCCTGACCGCGGTATTCATGGGAGCCTTCGATTCCCTGGCCCCGGAAGCGGGTTGGTGGCCCCGCACCCTCAAGGGTCTCGGGCTGGTCGTCTTCGTGGCCGGATTGTTTTTTCTGGCGGGCTCATTCCTGCAGCACGGATTCCTGATGCCCTCCCCCCTGGCGGAAATCTCCGTTCGTCCCGGCATGGAAATGATGCGCTCCACCGAAACCGTCAGCAGCAGCACCACCGCCAATGGCGGCCCCACGGTAACCGTGGCGGTACCCTTGCCCGACAAGGTTCAGTGGACCAAGATCCACACTGGTGAAAACGTGAAGTCCTTTCTGGAGGAAAAACGCGCCGAGGCCAAGGCGGCCGGTCGCCCCGTGATGATCGATTTCTGGGCCCAGTGGTGCGTCTATTGTAAAAAGCTCGACAAGTCGGTATGGAACGTCCCGGAGGTGGTGGCGGAAGCTCAGCGTTTCATCACCATCAAGGTCGACGCCACGGCTCCGGACGATGAGGAAATGACCAGGATCAAAGAGGAGTTCAAGGTGCCCGGCCTGCCCCGGGTCATCTTCATCGACAGCCGGGGCGAAGTTCTCCACGGCCGGTCGGCGGGTTTCAAACCTGCCGACGAGATGCTGGTTATCATGAAAAGCATCCGCTAGGCATCAGGTGGTTTTTCATACGGAAAGAGGCCCGGGGTGATTCCCCGGGCCTCTTTCAAATGGTGTCATTTTCTACTGGAAACGAACTTCGGAACGATAGTCGGCATCGAACACCTTCAAGGGCCCGTTGCCCGGATTTTCGGTCAGGATCTCCGGCATCCCGTCGCCGTCGATGTCCAGCAATTCGATCTTCCCGAAAAACGGCTCGTCTTCCCATTCGACATCTCCGGACACCGAGTCGACCACCTGGCCCGTGTTCAGGACGATCTCCACCCGGCCGTCGCCGTCCACATCCCCACACCGAACCTGGGTGGCGGAATATTCCTGGATGCTGGTGAAATTCTTGGTGAAGGTGGCACCGTCGACGTAGACGATTTTATTGTCGGCCACCATGACGATTTCATTGGCCTGATCATCATCCATGTTGGCGGTGGTGAAGCAGGAAACCGTATTGTATTCGCTCGGCAGGCTTTCCCACAGCAAGGCATAACCATCCATGGCCCAGACATATACCTTCCCGTTGCTGGTCCTGCAGAGTATGGAGTCCTCCAGGCCGTCGCCGTCGAGATCCGCGGTTATGACTTCGTCCGGAATACCGCTGAGCTGGATGCTCTTCCAGACCCTGCTGACACCCTGGCCATCCATCTTGGCCACCTGTACGGTACCGAACCTCTCGCCGATGGCGAAAAACATCCCGGCTTCACCATGAATGGGTTCGAACTTGGCGACATGGTTTATCCGGTCCGCCGCCCAGGACAGGGTGCGGTACTGCGTGTAGGACAGTTCCCCCTCGGCACGAACCGCCTGGGGCCCGGACCATAAAAAAGCGACAACTCCGAGTAAGGCCGTCACAAACACCGCACGGGCGGAGGGAACCCGGCAAGCCGGTATCGCGCCACGAAAGATCAGCATGAAACACCTCAGTGTGGAAGGCCGTGCGGGGTCCGGCGGACCCTGGGCGACACGGCGGGTTCATCAGGGGGTGACCCTATCAATATAGCCCATACGGAGCGTCAGGTCATGTATTTCGGTATCAACAATCCGCCGTGGGTTCAATTCGGATTACGGCCAGACGATTCCGGCACCCACCAGCACCGACCAAGTACGGTAGGTGCGGCCTGCATTGATCATCCAGCGGTACTGCCCCTTCAGGAAAAACATATGGGTGGGTTTGAAAAACCATTCCTGACCCGCCTCGGCCAGAATGGACCAGTGATCCCCACCGGCAATGTCATGGGCATCGGGACGCTTGATTTCGCTGATGCCCGAACCGATCCCGAGGAAGATATTAACCTCGGTTTTTCGGTCACCGCGATTATTGAAGTAGCGTCTCAGGATGAGATCGAGCGAAGTGATGTCACCGCCATCGGGGACTTTCAGGAAATCGACCTGGACGACCATTCCCGTGGTCCAATTCCACAGCCCGTCGAAGATATTGATAGGTGAACCGGGGCGGAAGATAATGGCGCCCCCGTATCCCCAGTCCCCGGATTGCTTCAGGAACCCGCCCCCGTATGCCCCATGTCCCGTCAGGAAAACAGGATTCTCAAAGGGCTCATTCAGGTGGGAGTTGGGAAGTTCCAGACGCGAATTACCCTCCGTCAACTGGGCCGTTGCAGGGGTGGACAGGACCAAGGCAAAGGCCCAGGCAAGCCCCAACGGGACGAACCAGGAATCCATTCGCCGACCGGATATTTTTGAGAATTGCCTGAATAATTTCAGCAAATTTCAACTCCGTTTTCCATGGGTACCCGGTATTCGGGTCCCGATCCCGCCAACCATGCAAGGCGGGTGCCAGTTGAAATTCTTTATTGACCAGGCAAATTACTGCCATTAAATAATATAGAAACTGCGACAACCGGCCCTGACAGACCGGGATACGAATTTTCCCGAAACGGCCGATTCCATGGCTGAAAACCGTACACCTGCCACCGGAGCGGACCAGAAGTGAAAAACTCCCCACCCATCCCCCCTGCCGATGATCCCCCCGACAGCTATCGGACCCTGGCGGAACCCGCGGCCACAGAAATGAAAATCCAACGGTCCCGCTTCCTGGCCCAGGCCGTGCCCATCACTTGCGTGGAGGACGCCCAATCCTACCTGGAGAAGACGGCCCGGCGTTACCATGACGCCCGGCATGTCTGTTATGGTTACCGGCTGGGGGTGGGACGGAACATGGTCTCCCGCAAAAGCGATGACGGGGAACCTTCCGGCACCGCGGGCGAACCCATTCTTTCGGCCATTGACCAACTGGATCTGACCGATGTCCTGGTGATGGTGGTCCGGTATTTTGGAGGGATCAAACTGGGCACCGGAGGTTTGGGCCGGGCCTACGGCCAGGCTGCGGCAAACGCCCTCGGCCGGGCCACGGTTCGCGAAGTCCCCCTGGGCCGGGAATTTATCATAGACTTTTCCTACGCGCAGGAAAAGACCATGCGCCGTCTTCTGGAAATCTGGAAAGGTAAACCCATCGACCAGGATTATGGTGAAAATGTCACCTGGCGTATTTGGCTGGCCCACTCGCGGTGGCGTGGGTATTCCGCGGCCCTGACCGAACACACCGCCGGGACGGTAGTCCTGAAAAAGGCGGAAAAATAGTCTCCATGCCAATAAAAAAAAGGGCCCCGGTGCCACCGGAGCCCTTACTCGTTCGCCCGTTGATTTATTCAGGCCGGTGACGGGTTACCGGCTCAACTGACATCTCTCGCTAGACAGTGGCTTCCTCGGCATAATCCTGCATGTACCGGAAAGCCTTGCTCTGACGGATCTTTTCGAAGGCTTCTTCCTTGATCTGCCGGATCCGCTCGCGGGTCAGGCCCATGATCTGCCCGATTTCCTCGAGCGTCATTTCCTGATCACTGCCCAGGCCGTAGTACAACTTGAGCACCTTGGCTTCGCGCTCTTTCAGATCACCCAACATGCGGCCGATGCTCGAGTTAAGGTCATCGTCCAGGACCTTGTTGTCCGGACCGACGCTGGTCGTATCCTCGAGGAAATCCAGGTAGGTGCTGTCCTCGTCGTTGCCGACGAAGTCATCGAGGAAGAAATTGTCCTGCATCAGGGGCAGGGTATCTTTCACCTCGTCCACGGACAGGCCCAAAACCTTGGCGATTTCTTCGGGCTCGGGCTTGCGGCGCAGTTTCTGCTGCAGTTCGCCACTGGCCTTCTTGATCTGGTTCAGTACACGGGCGCGGTTCAGGGGCATGCGCACGATCTTGCTGTGGTTGGCCAACGCGGCCAGAATGGACTGACGAATCCACCACACGGCGTAGGAGATGAACTTGAAGCCACGGGTTTCGTCAAACCGCTGAGCGGCCTTCAACAGGCCCAGGTTGCCCTCGTTGATCAAATCTTCCAGGGGCACTCCGTAGTGGGCGTATTCCTTGGCGATGGAGACCACAAACCGCAAATTGGCCTTGACCAACTTGTGCAGACTTACGCTGTCATTGGAATGGATACCGCGAGCCAGTTCACACTCTTCAGCCCTGGTCAGAAGCGAGTAGGCCTTCACTTCCTGAAAGTAGAGGTCCAGGGTGCTCATCAACTGGGCTGCGGGAGCCACCTGATCCGTTTTGACTTTCGCCGAGCCGCGGGCTCCGGCTTTGGCACGGGTCACTTTGGTCTTGGCGGCTTTTCTGGTCCGGGCGACCGGCTTCTTTTTGGTTTTGGTTTTGGTTTTGGATACTACCTTGGCCATTTCAACATCCTCTCCGGGTAATCCTGCATTTTATTCCGGACGGGTTATCCCCCGGGTCATGCTTTGTTGTCGGTTGGGGGCAAACTCGTAATCCCCCATTAACAATATCTGTACCATAAATTCGAAAAATCTTAACTTCTCGACAGATCTATAGATGACAGTGCTGCAACATTTTACCTGACCGCCTGATCTGTTTTTTTGCTAACGGGGTCTCGTTTTCACCTCTTTTGTGACATTTTGTCAAGAGGTTCCCTGCCGGGGACGCCACTTTGTCAAATTCTTTTTGGAAATAATTGAAATCACTTCGACGGAAATAGTCGTGTGGGCATAAACCCCTTCATGGGATATGATGATGATTGGTCAGGCCACTCATCAAACCGCACCACCTTCACAGGAGCGATCCATGCCGACAAACCCGGACGCCCCCCGACCGGGCCCGACGGCCGCCAGGCGGATGTCATCAGCCTGGTGGGGCACATCTGTCCTGTTGGTCGTCCTGGCCACGGGATTTCTCTTTTCCTGGCACAGCCTCAGTGATCTCGATATCTGGTTCCACCTCCGTGCCGGCCGTGACCTGCTGGCCGGGCATGGGGTGACATCCACCAACCTGTATTCCTTTACCGAACCTGACCGCCCGTGGGTCAATCACGAGTGGATGTTTCAAGCCCTGACCGCTCTGACCGGCCCGGCTGTGGCTATTTCACCGGCAACCGATGGCGTTCCGGACGTGCTGGGCTGGAATCTGATGAGATCCTTTCTGACCTTCCTGTTGTTATTGACCCTTTTGGGGGGTGATGGCGGTTGGGACCGCTTCCGAGGAAGGGATGGTCCGGCGGCAGCAGCCTGGTCGGGAGTGCCTGTTCTGATGGGCTTACTGCTGATTTGGCCACGATTGACAATTCGTCCGGAGTTGTTTTCATACCTGTTTTTCGTGGTCCTGATCCGGGGTGTGGAGCATTTTCTCCGGGGGCCCGGGTCCCTGGCCTCCACCGAAGGGAAATCACCGGCCAACCCCACTGACCGCTGGGTCCCCTATTTGGATCCCCGCCAACCGGGAGGCCTCATCGTTCTCCTGACGGTCATCTGGGCCCAATTCCACGGATTCGCCTCCCTGGCCCCGCTGGTCCTGCTACTGGGCTGGATGCTGACCCCTTTCCAGGTCCGCCTGACGCCCCCTGAGACAACCGGTGGAAGGCTCCAGCGCCGTCGTGGAATCATCCTGGTCGGGCTGACCCTGATTGCCCTGACCCTGACGCCCAACGGCTGGAACGGCCTTCTGATGCCAGTCCGGGCCCTGGGTCAGTTCTCCCAGAACCAGGTGGATCTGCGCGCCACCGTTTCCGAACTTGTTCCCCTGCAGGATTCCCCCAATTCCCTGGCCCTGACCATCGCCGTCTACCGTGTCGGCATGGTCTGGGGATTGATATGGATAGTCGGCACCTTTGGTAAAGTCAGCCTGTTGCGGATCTTCATCTTTGCACTGGCCGCAGTGGCTGCCTGGAGTAACCAGCGCAGCATCGGGTTTTTCGGATTGGCGTTCATACTGCTTCATACGGGGGCCGGAAGCCATCCCTGGCGGTTCGCCACACCAGGGCGACTGACCACCATCCGCCCCACCGCCATGGCCGCAGCCGGGCTGGCCATCACCTTGCTGGCGGCCGGCTTCCTATGGCCCCGGATCGTCAGTGATGAATTCTATTTGAAGGAAGGGGTTGGACGGCGATTCGGGTCGGGAGTGACCCCCGCCCACTTCCAGATCCAGGCCGCCGCCGACCTTGCATCCCAGCAGGACCCAAAGGTATTCGCCAACCTCGACGCCGCCGCGTTTCTCCTGGCCAACACCTCCGCCCGTCCTTTTATCGATGGGCGAACCGAGGCCTATTCCGCCGAACTCTGGTCCGAATACCATGTCATCAAGAGGGGTGACGGCCGGTCATTGCAGCATCTGGCCCAACGCGGAGTGGCTTCGGTCTGTTTGGCCACGGGCTCCGGCGCGTTCGACCTTTTGGCCGAACAATTGCTGGCTTCCCCCGCCTGGAAGCTTTGGACCGCGGAAGGGGCGGGACTATTATTCCGACCCGGAGATGATGTCCCCGGATCCGCGATCCTGGAACAGGCGGCCCGCAATACCATGGGATCCGCCGGAGGGCAATCCTCCGCCAGAAACGCCGACTTCTGTCTGGCCGCGGGCCGTCTCTACAAGTTCGCCGGTAATGACGCGCTGGTGGAAGATTCCTATCGCCGGGGGCTGGATTTCCGAAGCAACCACCCCACCCTGAATCACAATCTGGGAAATCTGTTGTTGAACCGGAACAATTTCCGGGAAGCCCTGCCCCATTTCCAGGCAGCTTTGGCGGTTAATTCCCGCCTAATCGGATCCGCTCTGAACGCCGGTGTCTGCCAGATGCGGCTGGGACGCCCCGCCGAGGCCGCGCAATCATTCCGCCGCGCGGTCGCCATGGATTCGGGCAGGTTCGAGGGATGGGTTAATCTTTCAGCGGCCTATCACGGATCCGGAAACCGGCAGGGGGCGATTTCCGCTTTGAAAAAAGCGTTGGAAATCAGACCGGGAGATCCCCGACTGCAGCAGCGATTGCGGGAACTGAACCGCGGAGCCCGGAACTGACCCGGACCCCGCAATATTCCTAGTATTTGACCTGCACGGTATAGGTCAGAACCGCTTCCCCGTCCGCGGGCACCGGCACATCAAACGCCAATTCCCCGGCATTCACTTTCCGATGGGGATGGGATTCGGAGACCACTTCCCAGTATCCGCCCACCGGCTCGCTTACTTCCACGACCACCTCGTTTTCCCTGTGGTTCCTGATGGTGATCTCGAAAGTGGTGCGATAAAGACTGGCACCCAGTTTTTCACTGTTGGTACGGACTCTTTCAGCCACGATGTCGAAAGCGTTGCCCACCGTCAGGTCGATGGTTTCCTTTTTCGGTGTATGGTCGATGCGGTCTTCCCCCAGCAGTTGCCGCGAGCCGGACGCCGAGCGGCCATAAACCCGGAACACACCGGCGGGCAGGGCCATGCCAAGCTTGTTTTCCTCGGTGTTCTCGAAACTGTAGCTGACGCTGACCTTGGTTTTCTCCGTCAAGCGCCCGATGCTCCGGAAATAATGGGGCTGGGCCCGCAACCGGTAGTGCTTCGTCACCCTGATCCCGGCCGCGTCGAAGAGGGATATCTGTTTGATCTGGTTGTCCAGCAGGTCGGTCGGCCGCTGCATGGTGTACATGTGATAGTCGTAGAGCGCCTCTTCCTGGAAATTGGACCGGGGAGCCCGCATGGCGGTGGTTTCCATCATCCCCATCTTTTCCATGCTCGGCCGGGCCTGGTTGATATCCCCGGCCACCAGCAGAAGATTGGCCTCCCGGTATGAGGCCCCCGTCCTGTTTTCCACCGTAACCCAGGCCTGCAGACCGGCCTTCTCCCCTTTTTCATCCAATTGCAGAACGTAATCCGCGTGCCAGGAAAATCCGCCCGTCAGATAGGAAGTCTCGACTTCGGTGCTTCCACCCTTGGACGTATGTGCCAACCAGACCAGAGTGGGACGCGCCCGCAGATTTTCCGGCAGCTCCGGCAGGGCCAGGCGTCCCGGCATCTTGAAGACGATTTCCTCATCCACGCTGTACACCGGACCATTGCTCATTCCCAGAAGTGTCCCGGTGAGGCGGGTGCCGTCCTCCTGGATCCAGGTCAATTCACGACCCACGTACTTCTGCAGGATCTTGTCGGGCGACATCAGATCGAATTCGTAGTTCTGTTCATACAGTTCCAGGCCCGTCCCACCGGAGGACGAAACCAGCAGGGTCACCGGATTGATGCGGGACGGAACATCCTGAAATTCGAAGGTGAAGTCTCCCCGGGGAAGGTCCACCCGCCGGATTTCGCGAATCAGGGCCAGATCCCGGTTGTAGACCGTTACGTCAATGCGTTCCCGGTCGTCCTGTCCCGAAGCTACTGCTGACAATTCCGCCGCCGAAGCCGGACCGGCCATCCCCATCAGGAGTGCACAGGTTGGAATCAGATATCCCAATAATTTCAATGGTTTGGCCATCATGGCATAGACCTCCGGTTGGAGACGGAAAATAGTTCTGACACAATGATCATTTTCCCGGAAAACGATCGTAGCGACCATTCAATCTAAAGTCATAGACGGTTCGGACGATCATTCTGTTGACCCGAGGGTTTCGGGTAAACAAGAAAATTCCACCAGGGTGCCGGAATATTTGTCCCGGTCCCGAACCAAAATGTCACTGTTGGAGGTGCATGTTGGGCCACACCATCCTCATCGCGGACGACGCTGCATTCATGCGGGACATGCTCCGCCAGATCATCGAGGACATGGATTGGACCGTCGTTGGAGAAGCCACCGACGGGCGGGAGGCCATCACCCTTTACCAAAAGAACAAGCCCGACCTGGTTCTACTGGACATCACCATGCCCAACCTGGACGGCACCCAGGCCCTGAAAGCCATCCTCGCGGATGACCCTCACGCCCAGATCGTCATGATCACCGCCCTCGGACAAAAGGATCAGGTCCTCGACGCCATCAAGGCCGGGGCCCGGGATTTCATCATCAAACCCTTCGATCATGACCGGGTGACGGAAACCCTGGACCGGATCCTGGTTCCCAGCCCCGTCGTCTGAACCGTCGCCAGCGGCGGTCAGGACAGAAACACCAGGACCGCAACCCCCAGAACCAGGCAATAGATACTGAATTTCCAGAAGTGGGACTGCACCACGGCCAGGGCCGTCCATTTGATCGCCACCAGGCCCACGGCAAACGAAGTTGCTCCCGCCAGAACAAGCCGTAACAATTCCGCCGATTCCACCGAATTCCCGTCCATCAATTGCAGGGCCAGGGCGCCACTCACGGCCGGGATGGAAAGCAGGAAGCTGAACCGCGCCGCCTCTGCCCGCGGCAGGCCCACCCACAGGGCCGCGGCAATGGTGGAGCCTGACCGGCTGATTCCCGGCAGGATCGCGAAGACCTGCGCGGTACCGACCATCAGGGCGCGGCCAAGAGAGGGCGCCCGGGGTTCCCAGGGTTCCTTCAGGGGATTGCTCTTGCCGGCAAAACGGGTGGAGAACAGTATCCCCGCGGTGAGAACCAGGCCGGCGGCGGCAAACAGGGGACTGTGAAAAAGCGCCTCGATCTGATTCCTGAACAAAAGTCCCACCACCACGGCGGGCAGGGTGCCCACGAACAGACTGGTCAGGTACCCCACCGCCGCCCGATCGAATTTCAACAGGCGCGCAATTTCACTCCGGTAGACAACCAGAATGGATCCCAGGGTTCCGACATGAAGAATGATGTCAAAAAACACATCACCCTGGCGGACACCCATGAAATGCTGGAACAGGACCAGGTGACCGGAACTGCTGACGGGAAGGAATTCGGTCAGCCCCTGGACGACAGCCAGCAGAAGCATGTTCAGGATTTCAACCACCGCGAAAAACCTCGCTGTCAGGAAGCCCGCACCGGGGCTTCAGGATGAAATTGCGAATTGGGTATTTGGCCCACCAGGCTGTTAGGAATGACCACCGGGGTTGCGGGCTGCCCGAGCCTGACCGTAATGGAGCCGAGCCTCCTGGGGCATACCCAGGGCGTCGCAGGTCAAGGCGATCTGGTAGTGCGTGCGCGCGTCCTCGGGAAAATATTCCAACGCGTTTTCGAGACTGACACGAGCCTCCTGGTAACGCTCCATCTTGTGAAGGCATGTGCCCCGGTAATAGGGAATGCGCGCCAGGCGGGAATCCAGTTTCCAAGCCAGGTCGAACCGCAGGCAGGCATCCGGGTAGATACCGCTCTTCATCAGGCAAAGCGCCGCGTAGTAATGCCCCAACGCAAATCCCGGGTCACATTCCACGCTGCGCTCGAAACAATCCAGGGCCCGCACGAAATCTTCCCGGGCATAGTGGACCAGTCCCAGATTCTGATAGCCTTCGGCGTCCTGCTCCAGGGCGAGCGCGGATTCGAAAGCCCTGATGGCCTCGTCGCTGCGCCCCTCCTCGGCGTAGATGGCTCCCAGGTTATGGAAAGCTACCGGGCTGCCGCCTGACTGGTGGGTGGATTTCCGGTAGGCCCGCACGGCCTCGTCCCGCCGCCCCTGGCGATCCAGGCAAACCCCGAGGTTGGTCAGATAGGAGGGGGTAACCGGTTCAAGTTCCAACGCCTTCCTGAAACAATGTTCCGCCCGTTCGGGAAGACCGAGTTTCATGAATACACAGCCCAGGCGGTAGTGCCAGGGGTGCTGGTCGGGCGACGCCGCAAGAGCCCGCTCGTAGGCCTGTCTGGCCTTCTCGAGCTCGCCTTCGGTTTCGGCCTTGCGTCCGGATTGAAAAAGTCCGGCGCTCGATGGGGAAGCATCGTTGTTCGATGAGGATTCCGGTGCTGATTGATTCATGCGGGGAATCTACCCCAGAACACACCCGGGGTCAACGTCGGCGTGGGATTCCGGGCCGGATCAGAAGGTGGAATTATCGTCGACTTCGATTTCCAGCAGAATCTTGATGGGACCGTCTCCCGTCAGCAACCGCCTGGGAATCTTGACCGGGACGACCACCGGAGGCCGCAATTCCTCGAAAATGGCATCGGTGAGTGCCTTGGTCGATTCGCCGATTTCCGAACCGGGAATGGGCGGACCATAGTCTATGCCCAAACCGCTGGCATCAATCTTTTCCACTTCGACGGAAATTTCACCCTCTCCCAGGATGGGTGGTTCGAAACTGGTCTCCAGCTTGCGGGTCCTGGGGTTCTCGTTGAGTTGGCCGACCGTAAGACCCAAAACCGATTTAAGGGTTTCCCGAACGCCCTCTCCCTTGCCTGCATTGGCGGGAAAAGAAAGGAGTCCCCAGGGGTTGAGCAGGCTTTCCATCCGGTCCACCGGCAGAATATCGGCCTGGTCACGGCCATTGTATTGGATGACCACCGGAACGTCGGTCAGGTCCAGTTCGTAGGATTCCAGAAAATTCTTCAGGGATTCGAACGCCGCCAGACTCTCGTCAAGTTGATCCAGTCGGGAGTTGACCACGAAAACGATTCCATCGAAGGGAGCCTCGGCGGCCGGTCCGGGGGAACGATGGCTTTCCTCGCCGGCGTCCATGCACTGCACCAGGACCTGCCAGGTACCGTAGTTGCCTTGATTGACCTTGAAGGCGATCTGCCGTTCAGGATCCCCCGAGCCCGGAACCAGGACCTGCTCCGGCGGAAGGGACTGATGGATAAAACGCAGATTGGCCCTTTTTCCCGAATCGGAGGGACCGTAGTAAAGCAGTCGGCAGGTTTTCTGCGATGTCATCATTTCTTCGGCCAAGGCATTATCCTTTGCATGTTTGGACCACGGGCCGGATCTTTCCGGAGAGAGTCCGTATCCGGAAGAAGCAAGGCCTGTGCCATCAATGCTTCTCTCAAAACCCTGATTCCACCTTAATTCCGAGGTTTCCATAAAGTAGGCAAGCAAATTGCATTACCGACGCGGACGGAGGGATGAATCACGCACGGTGGGCCATTTTGAGTTCCATCGGGGCATTTGAAGGAAAGATCCGCAACAGAAAGTGGCCAGATGACCACCAACACCGACAAAATCCTGAAGACCATGTTCGGCCGTCTGCTTCAAATCGAGGTGGAGGAAGACATCATCCACAAACTTTGTGCCGTCATCGACAGCGTGACCGACAGGGTCGGGGGAAATTTCGATCTGGATACCGTCCAGGGCCAGAACACCTTTCGCGCCCTCTTGTGTTCCATGGTGGTTCACGGTTGGGGTAACGGGATGCATCCCTATCACAATCCCGGCGCCAACCAAGACGGTCACGCCGTTGAAGTCCGGGTGAGCAAGGATATCCTGATGTCCATGGAAGACCTTCAATCACTCCGTTACGTCAAAAAAGACGATCAGGGCCGGGTGAAACAAGCCTTGTTCGAACCTGACCATAATGTTCGCGTGCGGCAACAGATTGACGAGATCCTGGGTGAAATCAGCCGTAACAAGGGCAAAAGCTAGGCATCCGGATATTGACCGGCGGCTTGGTGTTCGCCGGAAAAAAAGCGCGGCTCCGTTGATTACGGAGCCCCGCTTTTGTCAGGAAAAATGCCGCTTAGAAGATGTTTTCCCCATCTGCCAGGATTTCATTCAAGGCATCCCGGAAATGGTTGGTGCTGTTGGCCACCTCGGGAGTCACCTTTTCCTTATACAGTTCCCAGGACTTCTTGATTTCAGCGCCCAGGGCCTCAAGGAGGTTTCCGTCAGCCTTGGCCCGGTCATAGAGATCACGGTTGTAGACCATGATGTCGGAAACCAGGGCCCGGGCCAGCATTTCTTCCTTGCTTCGCCGGCGGCGGGAAGTTCTTTCGACCGGCTGGTCCATGACCGCCACATCGGTGGCGGGTTCGCTGGCGATGGCGGCCGGTTCGCTGTTAAAACCTGCCGGAGAGGCCGAAGTGGTTACCGGTTCGACCGTTGCTGCGGCGGTGGGACTTGGGACGGGTTCCGGCGCAGGCGCCGGTTCCCTGGCGACGGGCTCTTCGATGACCGGTTTTTCGGCCACCGGTGCCTCGGTTACCGGTTTTTCGGTCGTGGGTGGAGCCGAATGGTCATGGTACCCGTCCTGAACCGCCAGGGGCTGTTCCGGGGCCGGAACGGCTTCTTGCCTGGCTTGGTTACCGTCAAGACTGAACACTCCCTTACAGGAAGGGCAACGGACCTTGATAACCCGCGGGGGAATTTTATCAGCATCCAGCTGATATCGAGCCTGGCATTCGGTGCAGGTAGTGATCATTACCCCGCTCCTCCTAAATTCCGGGAAAAACACAATTTGAACCTGAACATTTCATCGGCAGTCCCGGGAAGCAATTTAGCACCGATTGAAGCAAATTTCCCGATCCCCGGTCAGGGGTTGTATATAAGGTCCACCATCAGCCGTCCCACCTGGGCCAGGCTGGCACCCGAACATATATCCGGCGTATCGGCGGTGGTGTGCCATTGGGGAAAGTCGAAATCGATCAGGTCCACAGCCGGGATTCCCTGTTCAAGGAACGGGACGTGATCATCGTAGACCCCCGGCCCCCGCTCGGGCACGAAGGCTCCCAGCCCCAGTTTTGCCGCCCTTTCGAATATCGCTGCCGTCCAGGCGGGCGCGTTCACCAGGGAGTAACCCTCCATGGGAACCTGCAGGTTCTTTTTTCCGATCATGTCCAGGACGACCACCCCCCGGGGTGTGCCCCGGGAAAGGGGATTGGCGAAATCCCGGCAGGTGGCGGCCAACCGGCGGCTGCCCAGACAGAACCCGGAAGGATCCCCGGAAAGCCCCGAGTCCTCCCCGTCGAAGAACATCAAATCGACCCCTTGAGGCGGTGGATCGTTGGCCATGATCTCCATCAGGTGAAGCAGGACGGCAACCCCGCTGGCGCCGTCATTGGCGCCGGCCAGGGGTGTGGACCGGAGTTTGGGATCATCATCGTGGTCACTGATCGGCCGGGTATCGTAGTGGGCGCCCAACCAAAGCCGTTCCCCGCCCGGCGGGCCAGCCGAAACAATGACATTGCAGAGTTGGACTTCCCGCTCCGAAATCGGATCGATGGCATCGAAACAAAGGGTATTGACCTCGAGACCGTGTTCCCGGGCCATCTCAACGATCATTTCCCGAAGCTGAAGGTTTCCAGCGGATCCGGGAGTCCGGGGCCCCATGTCACATTGAATATTGATGAATTCCATGGCGCGCGCGCCGGAAAATTCCGTCACCCCTTCGATTTCACCACAAACCACGGGAGCATTCAAAAAAATCCCCAGCCCCCCCGCGGCAAGCCACAGGGATATCCAGGGGATCCGGATCCCCCCGCCATGTATGATCCGCGGCAGTCTAGAAAACAAAGGTGGCCTCCAGTCCCAGTCCCAGCGTGGTGGTCGTCTGCCCCGAAGCCATGTTCTTGCTCCGGCTGAAAATAAACCGCACGGCTCCGCTGAGGTTCCTGGTTATCTGGTAACTGAACCTGGGATTCATGCTGTATCTATCTGTTCCGGTGGGCTTGGAAGGCGCTGCACCGGGGTTGATGCGTTCGTTGCGATCCGTTTGATAAGATATATCCACATCCATGGTTACGCTCTGACTGCTGCCCGGACGGTAAAGGCCCATTTTCGCCAGTAAAGTCTGGGCGTTGAAGGAATGACGCACCTGCAATCCAAGCCGCATTTTGTTGGTGAGGGAGGAAACCCCGTTGGTAATGGTCTCGCTGCTGTTGATATTGGCGTTGAGGGTCGCTGTCAGCCCGCTGTGAAAGTTTACCGTCCAGCGGGGTGTAATGGAACGCGTGATATTGGGATTGTAGGAACGCTCGGTAATGTTGTTGATCGTCTTGGCACGTTTGTAACTGATGTTGAAATTCGAGGACCGGAACCAACCGGATTCCACATCCCCGCTTTTCCCTCCGAAAATACCCCATTTTTCGATACCCGAGAAGGAAAGCTGGGCGTCAGGCCAATCCTGTTTGACACTCCTGACCACTGACCCGATCTGATCCCTCCGAGTTTCCCCATTCCCGAATTTGACATCCAGGGCGATGTTCTTGGTCACCCTGGTGTTGGTGGACAAGGTCAGGTTGGTGCGGTTGTCCGTCCCATAGGCGGTATAACGGGTTTCATCGGTATCGAGTTCCTTCAGCAGGCCGGTTTTGTACCAGAATGACGCCTCGTCCAGCAGCCTGGCATAAGTGCTTGAGCTCTGATCCGTATAGACAATCTTGATCGGCGTCGTATTGCGCAGGGTGTTGAGAATGGGTTTGAAAATAATCAAGGGGTCCAGGCTTTCCCCTTCACTGACTTCGACCGGCTCTTCATCCTTGACCAGCCCCCGCTCCCTGTCCCGTTCGATCTGGGCTTCGGCTTCGGCCAGCAAACGTTCCTGTTCCCGGCGCTGGATTTCCTCATGCGTTAAATCCTCGGGACCGCTATCGGGGGCCGGGCCGCCCTTCGAGGGCGGTTGGGAATCCGGCGGGTCGGGGGTGGTCTGTTCCTCTCCCCTTCGCCCTGCCGAGCGATTCTGCTGTTCCCTTCTCCTCTGGTCGGCAATCAATCGGTCCTTCTCGGACTGGGAATATTTCTTTTCGGGAATCAGTGCCGTAAACACATCTCCGATGGGAATATCGAGGCGGAATTCCCAACGTCCCGAATTGCTGACACTCCGGATGTCTTCCGGATCACCCGGCTGGCGCAAACCGGGGTCATGGGCGTCGGCGAAACTCCCGTTGAACTGGATGCTGGGGCGCAATTTAGTCAGACCCCTGGCGACTGTACGAATAGGGGCCATCAGTTTCCCCGTGGGCAGATCCCGGGCGCCGGGGACCAGGATCGTCATCCGCAGACCGTAGGTTCGCCTGTTCTCCTGCCCGATGTTTATGCCGCCAAACATCTGCTCCCGCAGCAGGTCGCGATCCGAGTTGGCCGTAACACTCATATCCAGCAACGATATGGGCTGGTAATCGAAGTTCCCGGTCAGTTTCGCGGGGCGGCTGCGGCCCACCGGCCTCATGGTCACAACCCCGTTGTCGGCGATGGTGGCCGAGGTGTTGTAGGTGCTGGTAAAACTCCCGGCAAAAGCCACCTTCTTGGGCACGATGGACACCCCCCTGACGAAGGGGATGTATTGGAGGATCGGATAGGCGCCAAGCGTGTGTTTGCCGGCAATTCGCAGATCGTAGTTCAAGGCGCCCTGCAGGCTTTTATCCCGTCGCTTTTCCAGAGGCCCATCCAGGCTGCGGCGGGAACCGCTGACCTGCAACGTCCAGGGATCGATCAGATACCGGGGAATGGCCGCTTTGGATGGGGAGTGGCTCAGGCGGCCCGAAAAACGTTCCTGGGTATCGATGGAGGAAAGTGAATTCCGGACATCTTCATCAATGATTTCGATATCACTATGGGTCTCGTATTTGGGTCGGTTGATGGTCTGGCGACGGCTGCCGGTCACCGGCAGGCGGAATCCCATAAGAGGAATGAAGTCCTCCACCGCCAGATTACCGGACAGGCTCCAATCCTGGGCGTCGACCCCCGAACCCGTCTGGGTATCCAGCCCGTGGAACTCGTCATCCGTATGCCGCCAATCGAAATCGACCTTGATCACATCGGCCATATTTACACGCACGCCCGCCCTCTGGGCCAGGCCCATGTCCCTTTTGACCCCCTCCAAAAGCACATCGTTGAGATAGAAAAAGCCGCTGGTCTCCTGGCTCAGCCCGTTGTTCATGAAGCCGAAATAGTATCTTTTGACCAACCGCAGATCGGGCCGGCCGACCACGCGCACCTGGTAGATTTCCCCAGTGCGGCGATCATGCACCGTTGCCCGCAAGTGACCGTTTTCATCGATGGTCCCGTTTTTGGCGTTGGACAATTCCGCGATATTGACATTCATGTTGTGCCAGCCCGTTTTTACGGCTGAATCACTGAACCTGTACGTCACTTCATAGAAGTTGAGGGTATCTGAACCCACGCGGAAGAACAGGTCCAGGTCGGCGGTGGTATGGCTGGGATTGAACCAGTACCATGACAGGTCGCTGTAACGGGTATAATCATCCCCACGCGCGGAAACCTGCTTGCTGGCCCTGACCATGTGCCCCTGTTCGATGTTCTGGAAATTCAGGACGAGGGACTGTTCCTTTTCCGGGATCTGGTTGATCTCGTGGACAGGGAAGGGTGAATGGTAATCGGGATTTTCCTTGTTGTTCACCTCCCCCAGGAAATATTCCTCGCCCGGAAGCAGTTCGGATTGGGAAAGGAGTTTTTCACCGTCGACGCGGCGGATCCCCTCACGTTCCCAGCGGCTGCCCAGGAACTTGAATTCCGAGAGCTGCAGGGTCAGAGCCGTTCGGCCGCCAGGGTCGGGATCCTCGTACCAGATCCGGGCATGGGTTACGGCCCGCAAGTTGGGCGCGGTGCCCACGCTGACCGTGTCAACAGCCGTCAGGGGAATGCGGTATTTTCGCCAGGCGATGTTGCTGTTCACCAGTTCCTGCACGTCGGAATAGTCGTAGACCACATCCACCAGCGCGTCGGAATCCTTCAGGTCGATGGTCGCGGTAAAAAACCCGTTGTCGGTATTCATCCTGCCGTCACGGTTGAGATCTTCATCGTCTTCGCGGCCGTTGCGCGCGGTTCCGTTGATGCCGGGATAGGGAGAATCGCCGTTGACCTCGAAATTCGCATCGAACTTCTGGGGGCCGAATTCATTGCCGTCCAACCCGATGTCCTCCTCCGGGGCATAGAAGACATCGTCCTGGTTCCCATCGACAATTCCGTCTTCCCTCTGCGGGGTGCCCACCTCGAGGTTACCATCCGTATCCTCGGGCCAGAATCCGTCTTCGTTGATGTAGCCGAAATCGAGATGGAGTTTTCCCCGTCGTTGAGTGATGTCGGCTACACCGTCATTGATCCAGATTTCAATGAACTGGGATTTTGACAGGTCAAGCCCGGTCCGGCTGATGCTGCGCATGATGCCGCCCCAGTCCTCGGTATCCCAGGATCCGTCATCGGCCCTCAGGTACATATCCATGGATGGCTGGGTTTCATCCCGTTCCTGGTTGATAAGCTCCGGATTCAGGTAGCGCCGCAGGGTCCGGTCCTTGGGCAGGAACCAGCGCACCGTCTCGACCCGATCCTCGGGATCAAAAACCCGCATGTCCCCCGGGTTGTCATTCTGGTAACCGGAACCGAGGAACGGGGCACTGGCCCAGGACCAGCCGATCCGGGTCAGGGAAATCACGTCCGAGGAATCCACACCCTCGAAATCCTCGAGGAAGACCTTGCCCATGGTGTTGGGGTTGGGCAGGCTGACGGCGGTTTCCCCGTTGAACTGGATCGAGCTTTCCCTTTCGGTGTTGCGGCGACTGATGAAGTTGGCCACATGGGTCAGGAAATAGGGCCGGAAGGTATGCTGCAGATTCATGTTGCCGACGAGGTTTTTGCTCGGCTCCTCACCCAGTTTGGCCTTTTCCCCCACGATGTTTTCGGTCTGGTACAGCCAGGTGGTGGACAGCTTGCTGTTCCGTCCGAGATCGTAGCCGAGGTTCAGTCCCATCAAGCTGGTATTGCCGCCCCCCAGAAAAGGAGCGAACTGGTAGTTGACGGCGATCTTGCTGTCGGGAGTGAGTCTGTTGGCGGCATCCCCGATCAGCCTGACCTCGCCGAAGGTGTAGTCGATTTCATAGTCGGTTCCCCGGGTCAGGGTGGCTCCGTCCAGGTTCACGGTTTCCGATCCCTCCTCGATATTCGAGACACCCAGGTTGAAATTGCTGGCGGCCGAAGCATGGGTGGCGATGATCTTGAATGAAGTATGCTGGGAATATTCGGAAGGAAATTTATCCGGGGTGTAAAGCTGCCAGGTCTGGTTGTCCTTGAGAAAAGAAGGATTCCAGACGAAGTCCGGCGAATTGGCATTGGCCGAGTAGACCGCTTCGGCCTCCAAGTCCGCCGGGTCCCCATCAACAATGATCTGGCCTCCCGGCGCGAAGGGCATGGGAAATTCAAGGGGGAATTTCAACAACCCCTTGGCCAGATCGATGATCAACGGGTCCCACTTGTCCACCAATCCATCGGGATTGCCGCTCCTCTGGGGATCGTCACGGTCGAGTCCGAAGATCCGGATGTAGTCCATTCCCGTTTCGTCCTGCTGCGGTTGGTTGGTCACGCCGTTTCGTTCGATCCTCAGGTCGAAAGTGGTCTCGTCGATGTTGGCCCCGCCCAGGGGATAGATGTTGCGCAAAACGTACTTGAAGGTATGAGGCTCCTTGTCCGCCACCGGAGCCTTCAGAAGCTTCATCCGGTAATAGACGCCCTCTCCTCCGTCAACAATCTGCTGGGGTTCATTTTCACCGGGAATATCCCCCACTTTGACAATGCTGCCATCGGCCAGTTCAATCTCGTAGACAACGGCCAGGGCGTCGTTGTCGGCCATCTGGCTGCGCAGATCCACCGCGATCAGGTTTCCATCGGCGTCGCGCAACGGGTCCCACGACGTTGACTGGATTTCCCGCCACCGGCGCCCGAACAGATGGGGTTTGGTGAAATCGATGTTCTCCCAGTTGCGGAACCCCAGGGAATCGACGTAGACCGCCACGTTGGTGATGTCGTTTATGGTGGGTGTCCCACTCGGCAGCCACTTGAAGATCTTGATGGTTTCCAGCAGGATCTTGTCACCCTGGAACCGGCCTCCGGGGGCCTCTTCCACGGGAAGATCCAGCTTGAAAAAGCGATGGTTGAGATACTGGGATGAAGTGATGACGTTGTCGGTCACCTGGCCGCCGGAGGCGTTGAAGGTCTTGGCCGAAGACTCCGCCTTCTGCTTGGAGGCCACCACCGTGAAATTCGCCCGCCCCACCTGGCCGGTCACCTTGATTCCGAACAGCCCCGACTTGTTGGAACTGTAGCCGAGCAGTTGGCTGCCGGGCAGGGTCAGCCCCACATCACCGGTTTCGATGGTCTTGATGATCTCGTCCTCGAGACCCTGGTACATCAGCTTGATCTTGGTGGCATCGGGCCCCACCTGGGCACTGTTGTGATCCACGGCGATAATGATTTTTTCGCCGATGGTACCGGAAAGACTGATCTGAAGTTCCTGTTCCATGTCCAGGGTCGGGAACAGGGACTGGCTCGAAACACGTTCGTTGGGCGTGAACGGATTAACCACTGTGCTTTCACCGCTGATGGCGATGCGTTCCCGTCCGGTGATCTTGATCCTTGTTTTCTCGCCCCGTCCGATGATCTTCTCCAGGGTGCGGGGAAGCTTGATGGGAATGGTCAGATTGATCAGGCCGCCGCTATCATCGGTCCGCCGCCCCTGTCCGGCGATGTCCAGCGCCTCGGTCCTGACAAAGATCCTGCCGACGGTCTGCCTCCGCGCGGACCCCATGGCCAGATCGTCGACAAACAGCCGGACCACAGGATCACTGGTGGGACGAGGAGGATAATAGAGAAATCCTCCCGGCAAAGTTTCCGCTGATGGGAACAGAAAAAAGTATGAGGGGTATTGGATCTCGGTCATCAGACCCAGGAACCCGTTGTATTCGACGATATGTTCCAGCCGTTCGAGATCAACTTTTGAACGGGTTTGGAAATGGTGGCGGAACATGGCTTCCAGGCCGGGCCGGCGGTCGGGATACCGGACGGGGTCGATCCCCAGGGCGGCCAGGCGGCCGCGCAATACCAAACGGTCCACGCCCAACAGGCGCGGGTCTTCGGTGGTCTTGATAACGGGATCCAATCCGTAAAGAAGCTGGCCTTCATAGGTCGGATCAGCCTGGACCGAAGATGAAACCGATAGAACGAGAAAAACAAGGCAAAGGGAAAAGCATGTCCGGATCAGGAAGGAATCTCTGTCGGGGCGTCCGGCTGGACAACAGAAGAAGTCCGCGCCTTGGGCAAAGCGGCGGACCGACCTTCCGGTGTTCCCCAGGCGCGATTGCGACAATCCCTGTCTCCAAAGGTTGGATGCCCGAATTAATGCTGGCCCGATTGGCCGTCGTCCTCGAAAATGGTCAGGCTGACCCCGGGACTGGCCATACACCGACCATTTCAAAGGTCCGGATTAAGCTCAGCAAATCACCAATCTGGACGAAGTTCAGACATGAAACCAAATGTTCAAATTCCCGGATCCCGGCTTCCACTACTGCGGAATTTGGGATAATCCCGGAAAAAAGAAGGTCTGCGGCCAAAGGCATCAATACTCTATGTATCTGATTTACAGACACTTACTTAATACCGCCGCCGGCCCCTTCTTCTTCGGTTGGTTCGTCATCACCTTTTTGCTGATGATAGACGTGCTGTTCAGATACGTCGATCTCTTTGTAAGCAAAGGTGTTCCATTCCTCATGGCAACCGAAGTCCTGGTTCTCAGCCTGGGCCATACTTTTGCATTATCCGTACCAATGGCGGTTCTGATCGCCATCCTCATGAGTGTGGGGCAACTTGCTGCGGATCAAGAGATTACGGCTCTGAAGGCCAGTGGGATCAGTCTGTGGTCCGTGCTCCTTCCCCTCCTTTTTGGAGCCGGGATCATCGCCATGGGCCTAACTGCCTACAATCATTACGTTTTCCCGGAGTCCAATCACACCCTGGCCAACCTCCTGTTCGACATCAACCGAAAAAAGCCCATGCTGGAGATCCGGGAGCAGCAGTTCACCGACATGAGCGACAGGTTGACGATATTCGTGAGCGAGAAGGACGACAAGACCGGACGGATCGAGGATGTCACCATCATCGAAAAGGAAAAACCCGGTGATCTCTCCCCCCGGATCACCATCGCTACCTGGGGGCGCATCATTCCGGACCACGAAAACGATTCGATGCTCATCGAATTGCACGACGGGGAAATACATGAACGACCCGACAAGGAAGTTCCTGAAAAATACCAGGTCATCCGGTTCGGGCAGCACAATCTCAATATTCCAAATGTGGAGAAGGATTTCCATGCCTCCGGACGGCAGACCCGCGGCGACCGTGAAATGAACCTGAAAGACCTGTGGGCAGCTGCGGCTGAAGAACGGCACCGGCAGGAAAAGACCCGGGCCAACGTGACCGGCCTGGCTAAAACCATGCTTACCTGGCAGTGGAAACTCCTGGATCCGGATCTCAGGACCGAGGTTCTCGGCAATCGTCCGGCACCACCGGAGGGCCCCGACCGGGATAATTTCCTGGACGGAAAATTCCGGGCATCCCTGATCAAGGTTGACCGGGTCGTGGAACAGTCACGGTATCAGGAAAAGATCAGCGACAGCTACCGGGTCAAGGAGAACCGGTATCTGGTGGAATTCCACAAGAAGTTCGCCATCCCCTTCGCCTGCCTGGTATTTGCCCTGATCGGCGTTCCCATGGCTGTTACTTCATCCCGGAGCGGCAAGGGAATAAGCGTAAGCCTTGCCATCGGTGTATATCTCTTATATTACCTGTTCCTGGTGGGCGGTGAGAAATTTGCGGACCGAGGCAGACTGGACCCGTTCCTGGCCATGTGGGCCGCGAATTTTTTCCTTCTGGCCCTGGGCATCCCGCTTTTCATAAAGTCCGCGCGTGAATCGACGTGGTTCAATTTTTCCCTGAAGTCCCGCAAGGCCGACCCAAGTGCCAGCGTCTCCGGAGATTCCGTTTGATGTCCATAATTCATCGCCATCTGCTGTTCACCTTCTTTCGCAACCTGGCCTTTACCATGGTCGGCGCCCTGATCCTGTTCACCCTGATCGACCTGTTGGACCACATCGGCAGCCTGGTCGACA
Organism: Candidatus Krumholzibacteriia bacterium; assembly: GCA_030592845.1. Taxonomy (GTDB): domain Bacteria; phylum Krumholzibacteriota; class Krumholzibacteriia; order LZORAL124-64-63; family LZORAL124-64-63; genus JAGLCY01. Next base: position 76,457 of record JAUVII010000001.1, read on the forward strand.
ACGATGCCACCGCCTGGCAGATCGGAAGGTACTACACCTTCAAAGCGGTGTGGATCATCGACACGGTTCTGCCCATAGCCATGCTGATGGCCACCCTTTTCACCGTGGGCACCATGGCCAGGTATCTCGAACTGACCGCGCTTTTCGCCGCGGGCTGGTCCCTGATGAGGGTCACACGCCCCCTGATTTTGCTGTCCATGGCGATGTGCGTGTTTTCCCTTGCCTGGAGGGAATACATCCTTCCTGAAGCCAACGTCCGGCGCAACCAGGTGTGGGAAGTGGAGATTCACGGCAATCCCGACCGGATACGGCCCACCCAGCACATCGCCCTGACCGGCCGGGACGGGCGCCTCTATTACGCGCGCAAATTCGACCCCAATACCGGCATCCTGAACGGGCTTAAAATCCTCAGCCACGAGGGCGCCATCATCACCGAGAGAGTGGACGCGGCCCGGGCCGAATGGGATGGGAATCACTGGACACTGATCGACGGCACACGCCGGGTCTTCGATGGCGAAAAGGAAACCACGGTTGTTTTCGAGCGTCTGACCGCCACCGACCTGCAGGTGGACCCCAAAAGCTTCTACCGGGAACGCATCCGCCAGGAAGACATGAACATTCGCCAGCTTCGGGAACATATCGACCTGATCCGGTACAGCGGCGGGGATCCCACCAGCGCCATGGTCGACGTCCAGTTCAATTTTGCCTTCCCCCTGGTCAACCTGATCGTGGTGATGATGGGAATTCTCCTGGCATCGGGTCCCCGCAAGACCACCGTCGCCTCGGGTTTCGGGTTCACTTTGCTGGTCAGTTTCGTCTATTACCTCTTCATGAATTTCGGTCGAGCCCTGGGACACAACGGGACCCTGCCCCCCGTACCCGCCGCCTGGGCCGGGAACGTGGTCTACGCCATGGCATTCGTGGTCATGTTCGTGCGCGCGCGGAGATGAAGCAAATTGCGGCCAATTGGGGAAATTAAAGGCTATTGACGGCCATTCTGAGCAATTCAGGGCCACTGTTTTTACTGGACTCCTTGCCCAGGCTGTCCTAGCTTCATAAATTGATGCGACCAGGCAGGCAGGGTCCGGAACGGGGTTCCGGGACCTTGCAGTGAGCAAAATTCCATGCCACCCCATTGGGAGAATTACTACACATGAAACGCGCCTGTATGCTGCTGTTCCCGGCCCTGATGATTCTGGCCGTGGTCGTCGGCTGTAATGACGACGAGTCCAAACCCATCTTCACCAGGGTGCGTGTGACCCCCCAATGCGGCGTCGTGCCCATGGATGTGGAAGGCTATGCCATCCTGTCCGGCGGCAATGAAACCGGAGACCCTATGGGCGCCAACAACAACCTCGAGATCAAGTGGACCTTCGAGGAAGGGGAAACCGGAAATACCAGCATCGCCTATCACACCTTCTATAAAAAAGGAATCTACCCTATCAGGGTGGTGGGAACCGATCCCGATGGAAACACCACCAGTGCTTTTTTTGAAGTTACCGTCCTGCCCGACAGCCTTGTCATGACGGCCGGATCCGACTTCCCCGACGGCAATGTCACCACCGCGGACACCGTCCGCTTCAATATTGACCTGAACTCCTGCGACATCGATTACCCCGCTGTCCTGGGCGATTCCGTAAAAGTGCAGTTCCTTTGGGAAATGGGCGACCTGGACGACACGGTTTACACCGTCCCGGCCCCGGAATTCAGGTTTAGAACCGCGGGCGTATACGATGTCGAGGTATCTGTCTTCTACCCCGCCTGGGCTGTGCACCGTAAGCAGACTTTGACATTCAACGTCACCGACCCTCCCCCTCCTTGATTATTTGAATTCCAGACAGTTTGAAAAAAAGGCGGGACCAAACGGGTCCCGCCTTTTTTATCGGATTGCTGCTCGCGACGATATCAGCCGATGGCCGCCTTCAATTTTTCCACCAGGTCCTCTTTTTCCCAGGTGAACTGGACATCGTCACGGCCAAAGTGACCGTAGGCAGCGGTTTTCAGGAACACGGGCTCCCGCAATTTCAGACGGGCGATAATACCATTCGGGGTCATGTCCGCCACTTTCCTCACGGCCGCGGTGATCTTGTCGTCGGGCACTTGACCGGTGCCATAACAATCGACGTTGATCGATACCGGTTCGGCAACCCCGATGGCGTAGGCAACCTGGACCTGGCAACGGTCCGCCAGGCCGGCGGCCACGATATTCCGGGCCAGGTGCCGGGTGGCGTAGGCGCCGGAACGATCCACCTTGGTGGAATCCTTGCCGCTGAAAGCCCCGCCGCCGTGACAGGCGCTTCCGCCATAGGTATCGACGATGATTTTCCGGCCGGTCAGGCCGCAGTCACCCAGGGGGCCCCCGACCACGAAACGGCCGGTGGGGTTGATGTGGGTCTTGTAGCCGTCATGGTCGATATCGAATTTCTTCAGCACCGGCCGGATCACATGCTCGTCGATGGCGGCCCTGAGATCATCAAGACTGATGTCCTCGTCGTGTTGGGTCGAAACCACCACGGTGTCGATGGCCACGGGCTTGAAATCCTCGTAGACGCAGGTTACCTGGGTCTTGCCGTCGGGCCGCACCCAGGGCAGGGTGCCGTCCTTGCGGACGCGGGCCAACTGCTGGGCCATCCGGTGGGCCACCGTCAGGGGCAGCGGCATCAGGACATCGGTTTCACGGCAAGCGTAACCGAACATCAGGCCCTGGTCCCCGGCGCCACCGGGATCGACCCCCATCGCGATGTCGGGCGACTGCTCGTCAAGGGTGGTCAAAACCGCACAGGTGTCCGCGTCGAAACCATAGGCCGCCGACGTATAACCGATGTCCCGTATGGTTTTACGAACCAAAGCCGGAATATCAACGTAGGTTTTGGTCGTGATTTCCCCGCCCAGGCAGGCCATGCCTGTCGTCACCATGGTTTCGCAGGCCACCCGGCCATCGGGATCCTCGGCCATGATGGCGTCCACCACGGCATCGGAGATTTGATCGGCCACCTTGTCTGGGTGCCCTTCGGTCACTGATTCGCTGGTGAACAGGAACCTTTTACTCATGTTGTTTCCTTCCCTTTATCCTGGACCCGGAATTTCGAGCCCGCCGATGTTTACTCAACTATTCAAGAACCGACTAATTCCCGTTATTCACACCGTTGGTGATTTCACTGAAATCCCCCACGTTGATCTCACCCTTGATTCCGGTCAGGACACACTCGTTGCCGACGAGGCTCTGGTCAAGATCACAATCCACCAGATGGCTTTCCGCTCCGATGACACAATCACTGAGACGGCAATTTTCGATGACCGTGCCCGGTCCCACCGAAACGAAGGGGCCGACGGTCGATCCGGAAATGACCGCGTCCGGGGCAATACTGCAAGGCTGGACGATGCCCTCGATCTCTTCAAGGGCCTGTTCTCTTTCCAGCAGGATACGGTTGGTCTGCAGCAAGGTTTCCTTTTTACCGCAGTCATACCAATCGGTAACCTCTACGGTATTGAAGTGTATCCCCTGTTCCACCATCATCTGCAGGGCATCGGTCAGCTGGTATTCGCCCCTGGTCCGGATGTCCTCCTCGACGATGCGATCAAGAGCCCGCCACAGGGCCCCGCCATCCCGAAACAGATAGGCTCCCACAATGGCCAGGTTGCTGGGCGGCA
>JAUVII010000358.1 GCA_030592845.1 Candidatus Krumholzibacteriia bacterium
CCGCGGCCATCAAGGAAATGATCCTTCCCGGGATGATCGCCGTGCTGACGCCGGTGGTAATTGGTTTTGTTGGCGGCACCGAAATGCTGGGTGGTCTGCTCGCCGGGGTGACCGCCTGTGGCGTGCTGATGGCCCTGTTCCAGTCCAACGCCGGCGGTGCCTGGGACAACGCCAAGAAACACATTGAAGGCGGACACTTCGGCGGCAAGGGCAGCGAAGCCCACAAGGCCGCCGTGGTGGGTGACACCGTGGGCGATCCTTTCAAGGACACCTCCGGTCCCAGCCTGAATATCCTGATCAAGCTGATGTCCGTCATCAGCGTTGTGATCGCGCCGATGCTGATTCGATAGGGGCCGCGGTCCCGAACGCAATTGCCTGGAATGTGCGACTCTCGCCATTCTCAGGTTTCACGGGGTTTATCCCCATTGTTGGAGGAATAACTGAATGAATGCCAAAATTGTGAGCACCCGTAGCATTGTTATGGCTGTTGTAGCGCTGACCGTGATTGTCGCGGCCCTCGTTCCGGCTTCCCCGGTCTACGCCGATAGTGAGAAATACCTGGAAATGATTCGTCAGGATCTGCGGACAACGAAAATGGCCTACATGACCGAGGGCATGAACCTGACCGCGGAGCAGGGCGAACTTTTCTGGCCCATCTACAGGGACTACCTGAACAAGCTGAGTGAAATCGGGGATCGCCGCATCGTCAACATCAAGGAATTTGCGGAGAACTTTGAAAACATGACTGGAGACAAGGCCTCCGAAATCATGAAAAATTCCTTCAAGAACAAGAAGGATTATTACAGTCTGTTGGAGAAAACCGCCAAGAAGGTGGGGAAGGAACTGGATCCCGTCATGGCGGGCCGCTTCGTCCAGATGGAGAATACCCTCAATCTGCTGATCGACCTTCAGCTTGAGAGTGAAATTCCCCTTTTCGAGGAGCCCCTCGAGGCCCCTGCCGAGGCCCCTGCCGAGGCTCCGGTCGAGGAGTAGGGGACTGATTCCATTGTGGGGCGGCCCTGTCGGGCCGCCCCTTTTTTGTGAAATGAAAGGGCATCGATATGATCATCGGCAGTGAAATCGTCATCCGGACGCGCGGCTTCAGCGACATCCATGATCTTACTACCGATATCGAGGCCGCAGTCGCCGACGCGGGTGTGAAGGAAGGCCTGGTCAACGTATTCGCGGTGGGCTCGACCGCTTCGATCACCACCATCGAATTCGAACCCGCCCTGGCGGCCGACATGACCGAGGCCCTGGAAAAATTGTGGCCCAAGGCCATGCCCACGCGCCACGGGACCACCTGGGGAGACGACAATGGATTTTCCCATTTGCGGGCGTCGTTCCTGGGCCCCAACATTACAGTGCCGGTGCACCGCGGGAAACTGGTTCTGGGCACCTGGCAGCAGGTGGTCGTCATCGACCACGACAACAATCCGCGCGACCGACGCATTTTCCTGCAGGTCGTGGGGGAGTAGGTTCCCGACAGGAGACGCGATATGACCGATCCCAGACTTTCCGCCCATTTCGCCGTCCGCCAGCCTTCGGTCATCCGTCTGGCCCAGATTGAATTCGCCAAACGCGGCGACGACACCGAGGATCTGAATGTAGCCATTGGAAACGTGTCGTTGCCCATGCATCCGGCCATGCAGGAACGTATGCGCCACCTGGACAGCGCCCAGAGCCCGTTCACCGATGGCGTGGTCAAATACAGCGCGACTCCGGGATATGCGGAAACCAACGCGGCGTTTTTGAATGTCATCGCGTCCAGCGGGTTCGCCACCAACGGCCTCTACA
>JAUVII010000091.1 GCA_030592845.1 Candidatus Krumholzibacteriia bacterium
AACAGAACCAGGATCCGGTGTTGCAGTGCCCCGGCCAGAGTGCGGACATATCCCGCCTGCACCAGGGGAAAAACCCTTGCAAAGGACCAGGTCAACGGCCACATGAGGGCCGCGACCACATGGCGCAAGCCGGCCAACAACAGCTGAAACAACCGCAGCACCAGCATAGGCAGGCCAATGGTCAGGAATAGACCGGCAAGACCGAACCAGCGTCCCAACCTGCGTCCGGATCCCGCGTGCCGGGACCAGGATGCATACCAGCTCACACGCGAACTCCCGGAGCCCGCGGGAGAATTCTTTTCGGAAGACCCCGCACCCTGGCCGAAGGCGGCGGCCATCGGCGTAAAAGTCAGCGCCACGAACAGGGATACCAGCAGGGAAAAAGTCACCGTCAGGGCCTGGTCACGGAAAATCTGACCAGCCACCCCCACAACGACAAATACGATCGGAACGAAGACCGCCAGGGTGGTCAGCGTCGATGCCGTCACCGCGCCGGCGACTTCGCCCGCGCCCAAAGCGGCGATCTCCGCCTGGTCGGCGCCTTCGGGGGCTTCTTCACGCCGGCGGTGAATGGCCTCCAGCACCACGATGGAATTGTCCACCAGCATGCCCACACCCAGGGCCAGTCCGCCGAGGGACATGATATTCAGGGAAACACCCTGGGTCAGCATGAGGATGAACGTCGCCACGATGGATATGGGAATGGCGATCCCGATGATGATCGTACTGCGGAAATCCCGCAGGAAAACAAACAGGACCAGGATGGCCAGGGTGCCCCCGATCAGGGCGTTGTTCCGCACTTCCTTGACAGCCTGGGCGATAAACACCGACTGGTCGAACAGAATCTCCAGGTTCATGTTTTCGGGAAGATGTTCCCGCAGACTTTCGAGATGACTCCCCACCGAACGGGCCATTTCCACGATATTCGCGTCGCCCTCCTTGAAGACGGCGATTTCCACGCTCTCGCGCCCGTCCACGTGGGTGATGGTGGTGCGGTCCTTATGGGTCCGGACAACGGTGGCCACGTCGCCCAGTTTGACCGGTGTTCCGTCGATGGTGGTGAGGGTCACATTTTCGATGTCGGCCAGGTCATTGAACCTGCTCAGGGTCCGTACGATGTATTCCGCGTTGCGGTCCCGCAGGGATCCACCCGAGGCGTTGATATTCTCCTGCCGGAGGGTCTCGGTCACCAGGCCGATGGGAATACCGAGGCTGGCCAGGCGCGTTTCGTCGACCTCGACCCTGATTTCCTCCTCCAGCCCACCGGACACCCGGGCGGCGGCCACACCCGTAAGGGCTTCGATCTCCTTTTTCAGGACATCGTCAGCCACGTTGCGCAACTGGATCAGTGGGGCGTTGCCGGAAAGTCCGATCCGCACCACGGGGTCCTGGGCAGGGTCATACTTCAACAGCAACGGAACCGTGGTTTCCCCCGGCAAGCGCACCAGATCGATCTTTTCCCGAACGTCCAGGGCCGCGTAATCCATGGGCGTGCCCCAGTTGAATTCCAGGGTTATCTGGGAAAGCCCGGCCTGGCTGATGGAATGCACCCGACGCAGGCCCGGAACCACTCCGACGGATTCTTCCAGGGGCCGGGTCACCAGGTTTTCCACATCGACGGGAGCGGTCCCGGGAAATTCGGTTTGCACTGTCAGGCTGGGATACCGGATCTCCGGTAAAAGCCGCATATCCAGGCGGCCCAGGGCCGTCAGGCCGAACACCACGGCAGCCAGGGTCATCATCCAGACCGTAACGGGATGGGTTACCGCGAAGCGGATGGCTTTCATCGGGCTACTCCGACTTTGCCATGGCCGTCAGGTCCTCGGCGGCGGCGGCGGGATCCTCATCATTTTCATGGACCTCGCTGTAGCCGACAGCTTCTCCGTTCAACGCCTCGATCCGCGACCCCGTATGAAGACCGCCCTGGCCCATGATCACCACGAAATCCCCCTCGAACAAACCTTCGAGGACTTCCACGTGACTTTCATCATAAAGACCGGTTTCGATTTCCACCTTCCGGACGGTATCCGCTTCCGCCACGAAAACGCTGCGCAGGGAACCGCTCTCGATCAGAGCGAGCTTGGAGACCGCCAGGGCGTCATGGTGCTGGTCGGTCGTGATGCGCACTTTGACAAAACCACCCACACGGGTGTCCGCATCCACCCCCTCAAGCAACAGGGTCAGACGGATAGTGCTGGTGGTCGGATCCACGACCGGCGAAATCCTTTCCACGATGGCTTCGAGAGGCTCGGCGACAGCCTCCGGGGAAACGAGAACCCTTTGGCCGGCGGATACCTTGCGGGCAATGGCTTCGGGCAAGTGCACCCGCACACGCAGGGGAGTGAAATCCCCGAGGGTAAAAGCGGGTCCGCCCGCGGCCAGTTGCTGGCCGGGCACGATCAACCGGTCGGTGATCTGACCGGGAAACGAAGCCCGGATGCGCGTATCCTCGAGGTTGATTCCGGCCAGGTCGCGTTCCGCCTGGGCCATCCGCCAGGCCGATTCCATGTCGTCGAATTCCTGCTGGCTGATGATTTCCTCTTCCAGCATTTCACGGCTTCGGTCCAGCTGGCGTTTCTTGTCGGCCAGGGTCAATTCGGCCTTGCGCAGTTGGATGCGTTCCCGGTCGTTTTCCAGTTCCGCCAGAACCTGGCCTTCTTCAACCCAGTCCCCCTCTTCCACGTTGACCAGATGGACCCGGCCACGGGTGCGGGAAACGAGTTCCACCAGACGGTCGGCTTCGATGACCGATGCGGCGCGGTAGTAGGAGGAGATTCCCCGGCCCTCGACCCGGGTCAGTTCAACCGGAATGGGTTTTTCATCGGGTTTCCCGTCGGAATCCTTGTCCTCGTCATCCGAGGCGACGGCTCCGGTTGAATCCGCAGCGGCAACATCAATATTCCCGCTCGTGTCGAAGGGCAGCATTCCCCCCTGCCAAAGGGCGATTCCGCCCGCGGCGACGACAATGACCGCCCCCAGGATCAGAATGATTTTTCTTCCGGGCATACTCATTATCCGCTCCCCAAACCAGGTTTGAACTAATTGCAGGATCTGCAGTGGCAATCCGCCCGCAAGGCCGGTTCCATCATGGTCGCCAGAATTGAAGACGCATCCCGGGCAGCAAGGTTGCATGTCTTGATGACCCGGTCCAGGGGCCAATCCCGGGATCGTTCTCTGAAAGCTGGAATTCCCGGCACCACCGGACTATTTTCAGGATAATCAATTCTGAACCATCTGCCCGAATCGCGAGGTTGCCGCCATGAAAAAACTCGTCGAATGTGTTCCCAATATCAGCGAGGGACGTGACCAGGGCATCATCGACGCCGTGACCGCCGTGGTCGGTGAAGTTGACGGGGTGCATCTGCTGGACGTTGATCCGGGCGCGGAAACCAACCGCACGGTGATCACTTTTATCGGTGACCCCGCCGGAGTGGCCGAAGCCGCTTTCCGGGTGGTGAAACGAGCCGCCGAACTGATCGACATGAGCAGGCACTCGGGCGCCCATCCCCGGCATGGGGCCACCGACGTCTGTCCCTTCGTGCCGGTCAGTGGAGTGACCATGGAAGAATGCGTAGCCATCGCCCAAAGCGTGGGGCGCCGCATCGGCGAGGAACTCGAGATCCCGGTCTATCTTTACGAGGACGCGGCTTCCAGCGAATTCCGCACCAACCTGGCCAATGTCCGCAAGGGGGAATACGAAGCCCTGTGCAACAAGCTGGGCACCGACCAGTGGAAACCGGATTTTGGGCCGAACGAATGGAGTGACAGTGCCGCCCGGACCGGAGCCACCAACGTTTCGGCGCGGGGTTTCCTGGTGGCCTACAACGTCAACATCAACTCCATGAGCAAAACCATCGCCCAGAACATCGCGCTGGACATCAAGGAAGCCGGTCGCGCCCAACGCGACGCCGGCGGAAAACTGGTCAAGGACGACAAGGGCAAAAACGTCCTGGTTCCCGGTCCCTACCGGCTGGAAGCCTGCAAAGCCGTGGGCTGGGTCATTCCCGAATACCAACGCGCCCAGGTCTCCATGAACCTGGTCAACACTTCGATCACCCAACCGCACCAGGCTTTCGACGCCTGCTGCCAATCCGCCATTGACCGCGGCGTGAGGGTTACGGGCAGCGAACTGGTGGGGCTGATCCCCGAAGGCGACATGATCGCCGCCGGCAAACACTATCTGAAAAAGGCCGGGCAATCGGCGGGTATCCCCCGGAAAATGATCATTGAGACCGCCATCCAGAGCATGGGCCTTCGGGAACTGACCCCGTTCGATCCCGCCGACAAGATCATCGAATACCAGGCCGGCCTGACCGACGGGCCCCTGGTGAGCATGAGCAACCGCGAGTTCGTGGACGAGTTGTCCAGCGACAGCCCCGCCCCCGGCGGAGGTTCGGTCGCAGCGTTGTGCGCCGCCCAGGCCGCGGGCCTGGCTGCCATGGTGGCCAACCTGACGGTCGGCAAGAAAAAATACGATAAGGTGCAGGACAGGGTGAAGGAAATCGCCGAGGCCGGCCAGGACCTCAAGGATTTCTTCCTGGCCGCCATAGACGACGATACCGACGCCTTCAACGCCGTCATGGACACGTTCGGCCTGCCCAAATCCAACCCCGAGCAATCGCGGGCGCGCGACCTGGCCGTAGCCGAGGCAACGCGCCAGGCGACCCGGGTGCCGTTGTCGGTCCTGGAAAAGGTTCCGGCCCTGTTGAAACTCTCCGGTGAGATCGGGCAGATCGGCAACGCCAACAGCCTCAGCGATGCCGGAGTCGCCGCCCTGGCGGCCATGGCCGGGGCCGAGGGCGCCTATTACAACGTCCTGATCAATCTGGATTCCCTGGGGGAACTCGATCAGAGCGCCGAGCCGGATTTCATCGTCTCCACCAGGGAAAAAGCCGGCGCCGCACTGGAAGCCTGTGAAAGCCTGTCAGTGGAAATCCGGAAACGGATTCGCGGAAAACTGGAATCGGTTCTGGATTCCTGATCCTTGGTATGGTTAATTCTCCGGACGGTCGGCGGCCCGGATCGGGAAACTGAATCCAGCGTCGGCTGCCCTGTATTTGTTGGTACCAAACCCGACGGTATCCCCAGCGAAAGGTCCGAAAATGGCCCAGGCCCCCAATCCCGAGAAAAAACAAAGTCCTCTACAGGAGATCGTCCAGCCTTTCATAGACCTGGCCCACGCCCCGCGGGCCCTGTGGGGCATCAACCTGGCCTATTTCCTCGAAGGATGGGTTTATTTTGGAATGCTCGGCTACCTGGCCATGCATTTTTCGGATTTCATTTTCAAGGGCGTACCCAACGCCGATATCGAATCCCATCACATGGTCCTGGTCCTGACCGCGGGCATCACCATTTCAATGTTCTTTCTGGGCGGGATCGCTGACAAGAAAGGGATTCGAACCACTCTACTGAGCGCATTCGTGTTTCTGCTGTTGGGCAGGGTGATCTGGTCCGCCGCTCCCCTAGTCTTCCCGGTACCCGGTTTGTTCTCGTCTATGCACTTCATGACCATGGCCGGCATCATCATCGTGGTCATCGGTTACGGGATGTATCAGCCCGCCGCCTATGCCGGAGTTCGGAAATTCACCAGCGGCAAGACCGCCGCCATGGGCTACGCCATGCTTTACGCCCTGATGAACCTGGGCGGCTGGCTGCCTTCGTTCTTCAGTCCCATCCGGCACGCCATCGGCATTTCCGGTTCCTACTGGGTCTACACCGGCATTACCTTTGTGGCCTTGATCGCCACCGCTCTGATCCTGACGCCGAAGGTTGAAAAGGCAGCCATTGCCCGGGCCGAAAAGGAAAGGGAAGAGGAAAAGGCAGCTGCCGCGAAATCCGGTGAAGCCAAAACCGGTGAGGCCAAAGAGGATGCCGCGCCGGCAGAACCGGTGCAGAAAACCAAAATTCCCGCCCACCTGTGGGCTACTCTTGCGGTCCTCGCGGGCTCTGTCTATTTCCTGCCCAGCCCAGCCAACTATATCGTCTGGGCCGTCCTGGGTGTGGCCGCCATCACCATGTTCCTGGTCCCCGCCTGGGGTAAGCCCGCGCAGTTGTGGTTCGCCAATCATCCCCTGGGCAACACCAAGTTCTTTTTCTTCATCTTCGCCCTGATTCCTGTGCAGACCCTGTTCACCTATAACTGGCTGATCCTGCCCCAGTACCTCGAGAGGGGTTTCGAGGGCGGTTTCGTCAGTGAGCGTTTCGAGCTATTCGCCAACCTGAATCCGATCCTGATCTTCATCGCCGTACCCATCGTGACGGCCCTGACCATGAAGAAAAAGGTCTACAACATGATGGTCATCGGCACGTTCATCATGGCCGTCCCCGCTTTCCTGCTGGCCTTCGGCACAAGTCTGCCGCTTCTGCTGGGGTACCTGTTCATCATGACCATCGGTGAAGCCATGTGGCAGCCGCGCTTCCTGCAATACGCGGCGGAGATAGCTCCGGAAGGCCGCACCGGCGCCTACATGGGCGTGGCGCAGTTCCCCTGGTTTTTGACCAAGGTCATCGTGCCTCTGTATTCGGGTCTCATGCTGCAGAAATTCGTTCCTGCCGTGGGTGTCCGTAATCCCGAACAGATGTGGCTGGTGTTCGCCCTCGTGGCGATGATCACTCCCCTCCTCCTGGTCATCTTCAAAGGCTGGGTAGGGGATTTGAAGACCAAGCACGACTAGATCCTGGACACACGAAGGCCCTCAGTGCTTAGCGCTTCGCGATGCGCACTGAGGGCCTTCGTGTGTCCAGGATCCAGCTGTGCCTGGTCTTCACGCAAGTGGGGTACATGCGTACGACAAGCCGGGGAAGAAGCGGCGGGCCTGAGGGGATATGGTGGTGAGGCGCTTTTTGCGCATATGAAACCTAAGCAGGAAAGTGCTTCACCACCATATCCCCTCAGGCCCGCCGCTTCTTCCGCGACTTGTCGTACCCATAGTACTTCTGGTCGTTGTAGTACGGCAGGACTTCACCGAGATTGTTGGCCACCACCCCCAGAATATTGGCACCTGAACTGCGCAGGATTTCCACGCCGCGCTTGCAGACATCCTTGGGCGTTTGGCCGGCCATGACCAGGAACAGGCAGCCATCGACCGCGTCGATGAAATGAAGGGGGTCGCTGACCGGGACGACGGGCGGCGAATCCAAAATGACAATGTCGTAGGTCTTGTGGATATCCTCGATCAGATGCCGCACCCGGTTTCCCCCGAACAGGCGGCTGATGTGACCGGCAGTCGTTCCCGCGGGCATGAAATCAAGGTTCTTGACGGTTGTCGAACTGACCGACTCCTCAATGGAGGCTTTGCCTTCCAGGAGGTTGGCGAAGCCCGGGGAGACCTTGCTCTGGAAAACCGTGTGCTGAACGGGGCGCCGGACATCGGCGTCCAGCAGAAGAATTCGACTGGGCATGTGGTAGGCCAGGACCAGGGCGAAGTGGAGGGAAAACAGGCTCTTCCCTTCCCCACGCTCGGCACTGGTGACCATCAGGGACAGCTTCCGGTCGAGATCGACCTGACGCCCCACCTGAATCATGATCCGGCGCAATTCGATGGCCATCGGTGATTCGATGTCGAACAGGTTGCCGACCCCGCCCTGTGTTGTTTTTTCCATCGCCAGTTCCACCTTTCCGGGCAAACACCCGCGTGCCGCCGGTCGTCCGGTTAGCTGAGCCGCGGGTAGATCACCAGGAATCCAACCGCACCGATGGCGAGAATCACCAGAACGATGGCGGCCCATTTCAGGATGCGGGTTTTTTTCTTCCGTTCGAAATGGTCGTCCTTGATGGTCGGCAAGGTGCCGATCACCTTCAGCCCAAGGGTCCGCTCTATCTGATCGACACTCGTAAAAGAGCGGTCCAGGAAAATGGCCAGTACGACCAGCCCCAAACCTAATCCCAGGGAAAGGATGGCCCCGAGGGCCATCAGTTTCATCTTGTCGGGTTCGACGGGCGTGTGGGTCTTGCGCGGCTTTTGACGAACCTTGATCTGCATTCCGATTTCCGAGAGGCTGGCTTCCAGGTTCATTGTCTGCTGGGTGATTTCCCGCTCGAGGGTCTGTACCAGCCCTCGCGTGGTTTCCACGTCTTCCTGAAGTTCAGCGATCTTGGCGGAGTCGCCAGGCCTGCGGGAAGCAAAGCGGCGAAATTCGCTGATTTTGTCTTCCAGAAGATCGATGACCTTCTTTTTTCCGGAGCGGAAAATCGAAAAGTAGATGTATTGGCTGACCTGGTTCCGCTCGCGGGGGAGCAACTGCGGCATGTTGAGAGCCACCAGTTCCTCGATGCGATCGTTCATCCTGACCCGCAAAAGCCCGAGGCGGGTATCCAGATCCTGGGCCCGTTTGTCACCATCGTCGAAAAGCTGGACTTCCAGGCCAAGGTCCTCCATCTCGGAAATGGTCGACCGGATGGCAGCATCCTGGCCATAGGCCGCAGTACCGGGAACCGAGCCGATGATCCCGCGGACAATGCGGGCGTTCTCGGCAAGTTCGCTAGCATCCCGGCCCTCGTACCTGACCTTGACCTCGGCCAGGTTGTTTTCAGCCCTGGCCAGGTTGCCCGCATTGATGGGGTTGTCCACCAGGGACGCGGAAGCCAGGTTCGTCTGAAAATCGAGATATGCTTTTTCCGCCGCTTCAAGATCGACCTGGTAGATTCCCAGTTGGCGTTCCAGGAATGCCCGCGTCGAGGTGCTGGCGGCCATCTGCGTCGTCCGGTATTCCTCCACGAACCGGTTCACGATATAGGCGGCCAATTTATGCGCCTGGGTGGAGCTGGGATCCCTTACCGCGATTCGGAACAGCCGGTCCCCATCCCTCCTGATCTTGACCATGGAACGCAAACGACTCATGGCCTTGCGCACGGCTTTCGCGTCGGACATTTGAGCGGCCACCGAATCGGGGTAGGAATCGCGCAAGGCGTCCTGGAGACCCAGTCCCACGACCACGAGCTCCAGGAATTCCGGAGAGGTGAGCAGCATGTTCATTTCGTGATAGGCGACCGCGTCGATGTTGCGGGCGCGGCCGTAACGTCGTGAGGGATCCTCCAGCAGGCTGCTGTTCATCTTGTTGAACTTGATCTGCAGCTGCCCCGAGGATTCGTAGATGGGGGTCATGGTCTTGATGATGACCACGGCCATGGACAGGCACAGGATGAAGGGAATTAAAAACAGCAGCTTGCGCCGCCAAAAGGCGCGCAACAGCGACATGGGGTCGAAGCCCGACCCGGCTGACTGGGAATCGTCCTGAAATGGATCCATCTAGTAGGTATCTCCTTGCCGACGCGGAATAACGCCGGGTCAAGATAGTTTCGGCCGGAAATTCCGCCACCAAAGGTGGAAATCGATCCCTGTACTACCGAATATTGATGTAAAACGGCATCAGGGCAACAGGACGGCCGTCCATAAGTTCCACCGCGGCAAGGGTTCCATCGGTGCGCAGCGCCTCCATCAGCATGGGAATGGCCAGATGGGCCGCTCCTGCCTGACCGGCCTCCGTCCACCCGGAAACCGCGCCCAACACCCGGGAAAATCCGCCACCCTCGCGCAGGGATTTCAACATCATCCGCTCGATGAGGGAAAGCTCTTCGCCAAAGGTCACGATGGTGACCTTATCCTCGGGAACGGCTCCCAGCATCCATTTGACGGAATCCAGGGAGCGGTGCAGGCCGCCCAGGCCATCCACCAAACCCCGTTCCAGGCCCTGCTGTCCGGTCCAGACCCGTCCCTGCGCAACCTCATGAACCTCGTCCCTGGTCATCCCGCGACCGGAAGCCACCTTGTCCAGAAAGCGCTCGTAGAATCCGTCCAGCTGATTCTGGAAAAGTTCGCGTTGCGTGGCGGTGAATCCCCCTTCATCACTGAATAGGAGGGCATTTTCCCCCCGGGTGATGAATTCCCGGTTCACGCCGATTTTCCGGTACATGCCGCTGCGATCCAACTTGCCGGCATAGACCCCGATGGAACCCGTAAGAGTCCCCGGGTCCGCAAAGATGGAATCACCGAGACAGGCCACGTAATAGCCCCCGCTCGCGGCCAGACCACTCATCGATACGATGACCGGTTTGTCCATCTTCACCTTTTGTATTTCGTTCCAGATGAGGTCGCTGGCCAGGGCGCTGCCGCCGGGGCTGTCCACGCGCAGGATCACCGCGTCGATGTCATCGTCTTCACCCACGGCCTGCAATTGTTCGACCACGGTTTCACTGCCCGCCAGTTTCCCCTGGAAGTTGTCGACGCGACTGGTGCCCGGCATGATGACGCCGGTGATGAAGATCACGGCCACTTCATGTTCGGTGGTCTTCCGCTTGGGGTGGTCAAGGCTGTAGGTGGTCAGGTAGGTGATGTCCTCGTCTTCAAAGCGGTCTTCCATCAAATCCTCGTAATACATGACAGTATCGACCAGCCCCTCTTTCAGGGCACTCCGGGCGTCGAACATGCCCCGGTCGATCCAGGCGGCGACCACGTCCTTTTCAACGCCCCGTGATGTCGCCAGCATGTCCAGAAGAGCTTCATAGCGGTCGTCGACGATGCTGGTGATCATTTCCCTGTTGGCGTCCGATGCCGACGAACGCATCATGCGTTCGGGAGCGGATTTGTAGGCGCCCACATGGACGAAATCCGCCTTCATGCCAAGCTTGTCCAAAGTATCCCGCATGAAGGCCAGTTCAGCGCTGATACCCAGCACCATCAGGTTCCCTTCAGGCGAGATCACGACGTGGTCCGCAACCGCAGCCAGGGCATAATCCCGCGTTCCGCCCGCGTCCATGTAGGCGACAACGGGTTTGCCCGCGTCGCGGAAGTTCAGCACCGCTTCGCGGATCTCCTCGACCTTGGCCCAATCGATGGCCACGCCGCGCAGATCCAGCAGCAGGCCCGTGATCCGCTCGTCCTCGGCGGCCCGATACAGGGAGAACAGGACTTCGGGCAGGGTCATTTCACCGCTGCTGCGGACCTGGCCCCAGAAGGAGTCATCCCTTTCCTCGGGATATTTGCCCCCCAGTTCCCACACCAGGACCCCACCGTCGATACTTACGCTGTCATCCAGGCTGGACAGGCTGTACCACAGAAGGCCGAAGCCGCCGCCAATAACCAGGGACACCAGAATAAAAACGATCCAGAACTTCTTCATGGTCCAGTTTCCTCACTGCGGCAAAAGGCCGCCAGAGCGCGGGCGGCACGATCAATCTTCCGAAATACCGGAATGCCCGCTTTTTCAATGACGCGACACATGGGGTCGTAGATCCTACCTGAATCGACCACGACTACTGCAGGTTTAGCGGAACCGTTGATAATGTCAACCATCAGGGACGGTTGGGATTCCGGACCCAGGAGATCCTCCTTGTGGCCGCCCTGGGGATCGGCCGGCAGATTGTCCAGAGCCGGGGTTACGGGAACCGAAGACAAAATGGCCACATCCACTTCGGGACATTCGAGAATCGCCCGGCAGCTGGCCGTGAAAGGCCCCGTTCCGGTCATGGGTGTGCAGTCGATCGGGTTGCTCCGATGCGCGAAACCAGGCAGGATTTCATCAAGCTGCGCCTGGGTGGCGTCATCGAAGGTGGCCAGTTCGAGGCCGTCCAGCTGGTCCATCACGGTGGAACATTCGAATCCCGCGTTGCTGATGATTCCGGTCCGAATGCCCCCGGCGGGTCGGCCCGCCAGGAGGGTGAAAGTCTTGAGCAGATCTTCGAATTCATCCAGCGATTCAGCCACCGTCACACCGGCGCTTTCCAGGCAGGCTCGGGCCACGGCGTAATCCCCGGCCAGCGAAGCCGTGTGACTGGCGGCGGCCCTGGCGCCCAAAGCCGTCTTGCCGGCTTTGTAAATGATCACTCGCTTGCCCAGTTCCCGGGCCCTGCGGGCTTCGACCAGAAAGCGGGCCCCGTCACCGGGGCGAAAGCCCTCCACGTAACAGGCCACCACGTCAATCCCCGGATCCGCGTTGAAATAGCTGAGAAAATCACCGACCGTCAGGTCCATCTGGTTGCCGAAACTGATACTCGCGGCAGGCTGGATAATCCCGTCGTAATTGCTGGCAAAGGTCACCAGATAGGCGCCGGA
>JAUVII010000005.1 GCA_030592845.1 Candidatus Krumholzibacteriia bacterium
CGGACGTCCCGTGCAGCAGAAGAATCGGCGTTGTGGGGCATAGTTTTTCCGGCCACTCGATGGGGGAGCGCGCGATCAGGGCTTCTTCTTTCACGTTCCAGTAGTCGGGAATCAGCTCGGCATAGACAAAGGTCTCCATGTCGGGACGGTCCTCGATGGTGAACCGGCTGTCGGTCACCCCTGCCACGATGGCCGCGGCGCGCAGACGGTTGGTCCCGGCCAGGGCCAGGTAGGTCATCAGGCCGCCGCGGCTGAAGCCGATCATGCCGATCCGCTCGGCGTCGGCTTCCTTGTCCAGGGATTCCAGCAACGGAATGAGATTGAGAACATCGGCTACCTCGGCGCCCCCGAATTCCTCGATACCCTCGGTGCCGCCGCCGTTGCCGCGGTACTGGCTGGCGACCACCACGTAACCCCAGCTCGCGAACCTGGCCAACCGCAGGGCGACCCGCAATGGAGCGTTGGCGCCGAACTCCCGGTTGCCGCCCCGGTTGTAGATGATGCAGGGATGGGGGCCGGGCGTTTTGGGTTTGATGATGTGACCGACGACCCGCAGGCCGTCACTGATGTAGACCATGTCGTCGATTTCGACCTGGTCGAGCCAGGCGTTTTGTTCAAGCGGCGAGCCGTCCGCGTCGAGAAGTTCCGCGGGGATCGCCATGGGCACACGGGAAATCAGCTGTCCATTTTCCAGGGGCTTTGGTGTCAGCAGATCGGCCCGGTCCAGCACCCGACCGGCCAGTACGGTCTGGTGGATGTCCTTCAGATGATCAACATCCGTGCGGGGGTCGGAACCGAGGATCACCAGGTCCGCCCGTTTGCCTTCAGCGACCGCACCAAGTTCATCCCATCCAAAAACTTCCGCCGGGTTGCTGGTCGCCGTGGCCAGGGCCTGCCGTGGATTATGCCCCACGGTGACGAGCCCCTCAAGTTCGTGGTGCAGGGAAATGCCGGGCATGGTTCCCCAGACGTCGGCGCCGCTGCCGGCGAGATACGTGCAGCCCGCCGCGAAATAACCGGTGTCCAGGGCGATTTCCGCCATGGCGATGGTGCGGTAGGCGGCGGCCTTGTCCGTGTCGAAGGAGTGCTCGCCGGTTACCGGGTCGGCCGGCCAGTGGATGTCGCGCGGATCGATGATGGCGGCGACGGGCCCCTCCCATGGGTTGCCGTGACCGGGCCGGTCCAGGTAACCGAGGCTGAGCGTGGGCAGAAGAGCCGCTCCGCCTTTGGCGATTTCGGATCCGTATGCTCGCACAGCTTCAGTGTCGGCGGCCAGGTCGGGCAGACTTTTGTAATAACGCCACTTTGGGCCGCCAAGGTCGTTGCTGAACGGTTCGTCGTCGATGCCCTGCCGCATTTCGTCCGACGCCAGGCCCAGCGAGTAGCGGGTGGTGTGCACGAAGGCATCCACGCCCATCGCCGCGGCGTCCACGTATTTGGTGCGGGCCAGTTCGCCGATCACCGGCATGCCCAGTTCGTGGGACCTGGCCACGATGGCCTGCATCTGGGTGGGGTCGATCCTGTACATCGCGAGCAGAACATCGGCTCCTTTGGCTTTTTCGGATTCGACGGTGGCCAGGAGTTCGGGCAGGGGGGCGGCTTCGTAACCCACCTCACCCAGAAAGCGGATGTGGGGCGAAGGATCCGAGTCCATGTCGAGCGGACCCCGACGCGTGCTTTCCACACCCACGATGGTGGTGACGCCCATGGCGAGGTAGGCGTTGGCCTGGCCCTGGTGGTTCATTGCGGCGAAGCAGTCGATCAGGCCGGGGACGGCGAAACCGCCCTGGGCGTCCAGGACTTCGATTCCCTCGGGAATGTCGATTTCGCCCGCGGGGCCGACGGTGCTGATTATTCCGTCTTTAATAACGATCACGGCATCTTCGATGTCGTTGGTCGAGGCGCCGCGGTCGGCCACGTCGATGACCGTGATGTTGCGGATGGCGAGGTCGTCGGCGGACCAGGCGGTGAACGCGCAGGACAGGACAAAACCAGCGGTCAGAAGGGTGATCGACAATCGCATGAAATCTCCGAACTCGGTTGAGGGATGATGGCACCTTACGTCCATCATCAAAAAAACCAAAGTCGAATTCGGGTTTGGCCGGTAATTCCATCACGGAAATTTGAATGGCAGGGTCAGAGAATTATTGGGGGTTCACAAATTCAGCAGCACAACCAAATAAATTGAAACCTTATGATCCCGATTCCGTGATAGAATCCGGCCAACATCCATCTTCAATAAATTCAACTGGTCCAATTACCAGAAAAAACGGGGTACTCATGTCCGCGGTTCTCGAAGTCAAATCTCTGCGCAAGGAATTCGGCGATCTCACCGCCGTCGACGGCATTTCCTTCGACATCCAGGAGGGTGAGATCTTTGGCTTTCTCGGCCCCAACGGAGCGGGCAAGACGACCAGCATCTCCATGATCTGCGGCCTGCTCAAGCCCACGGCGGGAGAAGTGTTCGTGGAGGGCGTCAGCATCCTGAAAAATCCGCGCGAGGTCAAAAAAAGGCTGGGCGTGGTGCCGCAGGAAGTGGCGATCTACGAGGAGCTTTCGGCGCGGGAAAACCTGTCTTTCTGGGGCGGGATTTTCGGCATGGGCGGAAGCAAACTTCGCAGCCGGGTGGACGAACTTCTGGAACAGGTCGGTCTTGAAGACCGCGCCAAGGAACCCACCAAGAATTTTTCGGGCGGCATGAAACGCCGCCTCAATCTAGCCCTGGGCCTGGTGCACGACCCCAAGTTGATCCTGCTGGACGAGCCCACGGTGGGCATCGATCCCCAGGCGCGGCACAACATCCTGGACGTGGTCAAGGCGATCGTGGCCGGCGGCCGGACGGTTTTGTACACCACCCACTATCTCGAAGAAGCCGAAGACCTCTGCGACCGGCTGGCCATCATCGATCACGGGAAGATTTTGTCCCAGGGAACCGTTGGTGAGCTGAAAACCCAGCTCGGTGAAGGCAGCCTGCTGACGGTGCAGGGCGATTTCCAGGCGGCGACCCTAAGCAAAGCGGTAACGGGTGTCGATGGCCTGATGCCCATCGAGATCGACGACAAACGCGCCATGCTTCTGGTTTCGCGCGATGGTCCGGGGGTCAGCCACAGTCTGGAAGGCCTGTTTTCCCAGGGACTTACCTTTGACGACATCACCATCAAGGAGCCCAACCTGGAAGATCTTTTCCTGAAGCTCACCGGCCGGGAGCTGCGCAATTGAGGGCCCGGGTAGCACAGTCAGCCGAGGGAGGTTCAACATGTGGGTGTTGATCCGCAAGGACCTGCTCAGACGCTGGCGCAGTCCTCTGTCCACCATCGTGATGATCATTTTCCCGTTGTTCATGAGTCTGGCCATCGGGAGCATCAGCGGTGGGAGCGACGGTGGGTCCGAGTTTCCGCGCATCAAGGTTCTGCTGCAGAACAACGATAAGGACGGCTTCCTGTCCAACGCGATCATGGGGTCGGCGGGACAGGGGGAGGGACAGGAATACCTGGAACTCGTGGAAGTCGGCGACGAGGGAACGGAATTGATGAACGAGGGCAAGGCCAGCGCCATGATCGTATTGCCCGAAAATTTCACCACCAAGGTATTCAATCGCGAACCTGTCGAAATTCTGGTGGTGCGCAATCCGGCCGAAGGTATCAAGCCTGAAATCGTGGTCCAGGGCGCCGACGTGGTCGCGACCTATCTCGATCAGGGCGCGCGGCTGCTGGGCGAGGAACTGGGCATCATCCAGGTGATGATGGAATCCGAGAGCATTCCGGCCTCGGCCAAGGTCGGCGCGGTGGCGGCGGGGATCACCACAAAGATCAACGGGGTGGAGAAATACCTGTTTCCACCGCTTGTGGAAATCGGCAGCGTCAAGGAAGACGACGAGGAAGAGGGTTCCAGTGGGGGATTCAGTGTTTTCGGCTACATCCTGATCATGACCACAGTGATGGCGATGATGTTCGTGGCCACACGGAGCATGGGGGACATCTTCGAAGAGCAGAACAACGGCATGCTCAAACGGCAGCTCAGTACGCCCATGGGTATCGGTATGATCGTGGGCGCCAAAACGGTGTTCGGGGTGGTGTTCGGGGTCATCGTGCTGATGATTCTGGGGATCATCGGGTTTGTGCTCGGGTGGATTTCGCAGCCGGTTGATCTGTTGGCGGCGGTGCTGCTGGGGATCTCCTTCAGTCTGGCCGCCTGCGGGTTCCTGGCCCTTATATTGAGTCTGGTTAAGACCGAAAAACAGGCCGGGATCATGGGCTGGCTCGTGATCATGGGCATGAGCGCCATCGGCGGCAGCATGATGCCGATCCACAACATGCCCGCGCCTCTGCAGGCCGCGGCTCGGTACACAATCAATTTCTGGGCGGTCGACGGCTACACCCGGCTGGTCTATTCCGGTGAAGGGTTGAGCGACATCATGGGGAACATCGTCCGGCTGCTGATCATCGGCGCGGTTACCATCACGGTGGCCCAGGCCCTGCTTGTTCGTCGATTCCGGGAGGTGTCATGATGGGACGCATCCTGCATCTGGCCGTTCACGACACGAAGCTGTTCATCATCGCCAAGGAAAACTTCTTTTTCATGTTCCTGATGCCCGTGATGTTCATGCTGTTCTTCAGCACGATGCTGGGGGGCGGCGGGCCGACGGACGTGATGATCTCGCTGCAGGTGATCAATGCGGACGAGGGCTTCATGGGCGACATCTTCCTCGATCAGCTGCGCAGCGAGAAGTTTGATATCGATCTGCTCACGACGGCCCAGGCCGATACCACTGATTATATCCGCCGCCTCGCCATACCCGCCGATTTTACGGCCAAGGTGCTGGCGACTGAGCAAGTCCAGCTGGATTTCATCAAGAAATCCCAAAGCAACATCGAATACGACGCGGCCGCGGACGTGAGTCTTCACCAGGCCCAGGTGGCGTTCCTGGGGGGCCTGATTCGCTGGGAACACCAGACCGGGGCCACGGTCACCGCCGCGGACGAGGGCCGGCTGAAGAAACTGATCGCCGCTCCGACCCGGGTCACGGTGGCCCAGACCCATGCCGGAACGGGACGTCCGGTGGCTTCGGGCGCGGGCCAGTCCATCCCCGGCATGCTCACCATGTTCATGATCATGACGGTGCTGATCGGCGGCAGCCAGAGCCTGACGGCCGAAAAACTGCATGGCACTCTGGCGCGTCTGGCGACGACACCCATGTCGCGCGGTGAGATCATCATGGGCAAACTGCTTCACCTGGGCATGGTCGGGTTCGTGCAGGCCATGGTTTTAATGGCCGCCGGCCAGATGATCGGCGTGGTGGGTCTGTTCGGCATCGAGTTCACCTGGGGGCCCAACTGGTGGGTCGTGATGCTGTTCCTCGTTCCCTTCTCGTTTACCGTGTCGGGATTGACGCTGCTGTTCGGCGGTCTGTTCCGGACCACCCAGCAGGCCGAAAGTCTCGGCTGGCTGATCGGGATGATATTTTCGGCCCTGGGAGGATGCTGGTGGCCGTTGGAGATCATGCCGCGCACCGCCCAGATGATCGGCTGGTTCACGCCGACCTACTGGTCCATGACGGCGTTGCATGGAGTGGTGACTTTCGGGCGGGGACTGGACGCGATCGTTGGTCCGACGCTCATCCTGACGGTATTCGGTGTGCTGTTTGCCTGGTTGGGCGCGCGGACGCTTCGGGTGACGAGTTGATAGTTTTGATTATTTGAACGAGAATCCGAGGTCAACCCCGGATTCTCACACCAAAAGTCAAAACCTACCAGCCTTCTATATAGTAATAATCGAACTCTGAAAGCACGGTCTTGGTGAACCCCCAGGCCTCGTTGTAGCTCAGGCCGCTGTCGTCGGGGATGACGATCTTGATGTAGAGCTCTTCGCCCAACCGATCTTTCAGGGCGCCCAGCCGTTTGAACATTTCGATGCGGGTAATCTCTTCCCACTGGTCGGCGTTGATCCCCTTGAACAGATATTGGAACTGCCCGTTATCCCGGCGGTATTGCACCGAGGCCACCTGCTTGCCCATCGAACTGCGGGCGGGTCGCACCAGTTTGAGATATTTGTCTTCCAGGGACGAAAAATCCTGCCGCTGCCGGGCGAGAGCCATTTCCATATCGCCTTTTTCGTCGCTCAAGGTTAGCAGGGTGGCCTCGTTTTTTTCCAACTGGCTCAAGAGGTCCGCGATCTGCAGACTCAGTTCGCGGTTGGCCCGTTCGGCTTCGTCCCGAATGCCGCCGATCATGGCCTGGGCGCCTTCCAGCTCTTCTTCTTTTTCACTGAGCTGCATCCGGATGAGGCGGATGTTTTCCTCGAGTTCCCTGTTTTCACCTTCCAGCCGGGCGATGGCCGCGGCCTTGATGTCGCGGCTGGCCTCAAGGCGCTGCGCCTCGTCCGTCAGCAGGATGATTTCCATGCGCGAACTGCGGATCGCCTCTTCGAGGTCGGTGTTGCGCACCCGCAGATCGGCCAGCACCTGGGTGTTGGAGGCGAGGTGGTGTTCGGCCTCGGCCTGCAGCTGTCGGCTCAGGCGGATCTGGTCGATGAGGTCGGCGTTCTTGATGATCACCACGACCATCGTCAGCATAAACACCATCAAAATGACGGTCATGATGTCGGTGAACGAGGGCCAGAGCGAGGTGTCGTTCGAGGACGACGACCGGTTGAGCCTCAAGTCGGGATAGCCGCGAAAATTGTGCACAGGTCGCCTCCTTTCTTTACCGGTTCAGCCTGAATCCTTCGATCAAAACGTTGCGCAATTCGGCCAATCCGGCCAGGGACTCGTCCATTTTGTCGTTTTGGGTTTCCTGCCGGGCGATCATCTCGTTGCCCTGTTCCTGCCGGGCCCGGGCGGTGTCATCGATGCGATCCACCGCGCCTTCGATGCCGCCGAGACCCTGGCGCATTTCCGTGACCAAGGCGCGAACATCTTCGACAAGCAGTTTGGCCTGATGGTTGATGGTCTCGGTTTCGTAAGCGAAATCGGGGACCATGTACAACAGCGACGCGCGTTCCAGGCGGCTGATGACCCAGGTCTGCAGGTCGGTGAACCTGTGGAAAAAATAGGTGAAGAAGAAGTAGCAGACGATGGCCGTGGCCGTGGTGGTCAGGGCGGTGTTCATGCCCAGCAGCATCAGGCCCATGCCGGAGCCGGGAACGGCAGTCTGCAGCACGTCGGTCGCGCCGATCAGTGCAAAGATCAGCGAACTGACGGTGCCGAACACGCCGGTCAGGATCAGCACGTTGTTCACGAAGCGGGGAAACGAAAGATGCAGTGATTCGCCCGCCAGCATGATGGCTGAAATCGCGCCGTGGTCCACCGGGCCGCCGCCTTCGAACAGTTCCTTGATGGTGGCGTGGCGTTCGCGCAGCAAAGAGGGCTGATCGAATTCGGTCAGTACCTGATCAGTGGGGTAGCCCTCGGCGCGGCGGGCCATGAACTCGGTGATCTGGGCTTCCTGGCGTTCGTAGTGACGGACGCCGCGGAACAATTGCCAGACTCCCAGGGCAAACAGAACCAGGATGACCCCATTAAGAATCAACGGCCGCGGATCGCCGAACAGAACGGCGGCCACCGCATCGATCTTCCACAGGAAAATCAGAACGGCCGTAATTACTGCGGCCGCGAGTACGACTATCATCTGGATAAGGATTTGCCGGCTGCGTGGCGCCATGCCTCTGCTTCTTTCATCTGGGTTGGAAAATCAGATCTGAAACTATCCATACGATAGAGGAACCGGGGGGTTCCCGCATATGTGTTCGCATGGATATATATTATTCCTGCACGTGTAAATTCGCCAGCGGGTTATCTGAGGACCATCTCTCCAAATCAAGCCAGACACAATTCCAAAGGCACAACTGAATGTTTTAAGCGGTAAATGTCCCGGCGATGCTTTAGATTCGACCCCATGAATCTTCGTGGATTAAACAACGACCGCCCAATGCTGATCGCGGCCGGAATCATGGGCGCCCTCTTCTATTGGTTCCGTTTCGGCCTGGGATTCCTGAACCCCACCCGCATCGACTGGCTGCTGGGCATGGGCGACACCGCCTTCAACCAGCTCGCCTGGACGTTTTTCCGATACGATTCCTGGCACTGGCCTCCGGGCGTGGTCAAAACTTTCATGGCTCCGGGTGGCACCACCATCGGCGTCACCGATTCCCTGCCCCTGCTGGCTTTTCCCTTCAAACTGATTTCTTTCATGCTGCCCGAGACCTTCCAGTACGCGGGCTTGTGGCTGTTGATCAATCACGTTTTGATGGCCGTTTTCGCGATCCGCGTTACGGGAATGTTTTTCCGGCCTCTTTTGCCGCGGTTTCTTGCCGCCGGCGTCCTTGTTTTGTGTCCGGCCTGGCTCATCCGCGACGGTCATTTCGCGTTATCGGCGCATTGGGTCTATCTGGCGGCCCTGTGGCTGTACCTGAAACCGGCATCCGGCCAGGGCGGCCGACCCTGCCTGGCCTGGTGGCTGCTGCTTGCGGTGGCGGCCTGGATCCATCCCTACCCGGCGACTTTCACGTTCGGTTTTCTGGCCGCGGATCAGGGGCGACGCTGGTTTGTGGCCCGGGAAATTTCTCCCGCCAAGGCCCTGGTCACCCTGGGAGTCGGCGCGGTGGTGCTGGTCTTCATGTGGTCGATGGCGGGATTCCTGCGGATCGGACATCTGCCCATCGGCGATCTAAAAGATGACAGGCTCTGGCAGGCCGGTTTTAACGCGCTGTGGAATTCCCAGGGGCGGACCCTTTTATTGCCAGGGCTTCCGTTGGGAAACCGCGATGCGTTCGAGGGTTTTGTTTATCTGGGAGCGGGGGGGTTGCTCGCTGCCCTGGCAGCCGTTGCCCTGGGCGGAGGCAGGCGGTTGGGCGCGCGAATTGGCCGGCACTGGCCCTTGATGGTCATGCTGCTGGTGTGCGCCCTCTATGCTTTCAGCCCCCGCACAGATCTGGGCGATCAGCTGTTCCGGGCCCCGGCCCGGTTTCTGTGGCCTCATTTCTACGTTCTGGCGGTGGCGGGTTTGGCGGCTGTGGCCCGCTGGGGCCGACCCCGTCTGTCCCTGGCTTTGGTGGCGGCGATTTTTATGGTCCAGGCCATCGACCTGGCCCCGCTTTTCGACCGCAAATCCGCATACGATGCCCACCCGTTTGTTTCCCGGTTGCAGGATCCCCAGTGGCAGGTGGCGCTGGCCTCGGCCGACATGCTGTTGACCACGCCTTCGACCACCGCGACAACTGTGTTCGAGGAGGATTTCATCGATCTGGCGATGCTGGCCCATCAGGCGGGCGTGCCGACCACAGCGGGATTCGCCACCCGCAGCTACATGGGCGGCATGACGGCCGCCACGGATTTAACGCGCGCTTTCCTGTTCAGCGGCAGTCCCGACCCCCGGACGGTGGGTGTGATCCGCCGGTCCCACTTTGCCGAGATGTTCCCCGACTTCGCGGCAAATCTTCGCTGCACCGATCTGGATGGTTTTCCGGTGTGCTTTGCGCGCCGGGGTGGTTTCCAGCCGGAGTTGGAGTATCGGGTCGCGGCGGTCGGGCTGGCTGAGTTCATGGCTGCGAACCTGGACCGGACCTTGATTCTGGTGGGCAAGGATGACGCGCGAAACGCGCTGACAAACGCAGCTGTCCGACTGCTTACCGAGCAGGGGTCCCGCATCGCCCAACTTCAAACCGGGGCTTCCTATGCGGCCATATTCGTCCACGGAAAACCGGTGTTCGAGCAGATGAACCCACAAAGTGCCATAGAGGTGACGGGCTTGCCCAACTCGGATCTCGGGCCGTTGAAAATCATGAGGGAGCTGAACATTACTTCCAGCGGGACGGCATCCGAAGCTTATGCCTCACTGCTGGTCGATGGCCGGGAAGTAATGTTCAACAGCGACGGTTTGAACGTGGCGGTGCTGGACGACGAACAGAACGTGTTGGCCGTGGGAACCTTCGCCCACCCGAATTCTCTTCCCGATCTGGCCACGGTCACCGGCGGTTTGGTTTTTACGCTTGTCCCGGTCCAGCCCTGAGCTGGATGTTTTTGACGAATGAAGCCGCTCAGGGTGCAAATTGCACCCTGAGCGGCCTTAAAGATCAAGAGCAGGTCCCCCCGGGGGGCCTTCAACCCGGCTGAATCAATCGTAGGCCAGACGCGTTTCCCTATCAGACAATAGTTCTTTGAGATCATCCTGCGCGACCATCCCCGGCCAGGTTTTCAGATCCTGATGGACCAGATGGTACTTCTCGGGAATCGGATGCGTACCCATGACCACTTCCATGCCGAATTTGCGCGGAATGAACTCCATAAAATAATCCAGATGGGGGCAGGGCGGATAGCCCACCACCAGGCCCGTGGCCAGGTGAACCACGTCGGCCCCGTTGTTCATCATTTCCTCGGGCGCGTATTCCACGTTGCCGCCGGGACAGCCCCCGCAGGTGGTGTAGCCGACGAGTTCGACTTCTTCGTCCTTGTAGCGCGCGAATCCACCGGTGCGTTCTCTCAGGGACCGAAGGCATTTTCCGCCGGCGCACGTATGGTACCGGTCACAGATGATGATGCCGACCTTCTTCATTGTTTCCTCCATCATTGCGGGACAGCGGTTACTCCGGGTATTCCATGAATTTGGCGGACGCGGTGGCCAGAATCTCGCCGTCCTGGGTCAGCTCCGCGCCAAGGATGTGCAGGGTGCCGCGGGATTTTTCCAGCCAGCCCCTGACTGTCACCGGTTTGCCGATCAATACCGGTTTCAGGAAACGGACTTCGAGCCTGGCGGTGAGACCCGGGGTTCCGCGCGCCATCAGGCAGTTGGTCATGGCGCCGTCCAGAAGAGAGGAAACAACACCGCCGTGCAGGTAGCCGGGATAGCCGGTGAATACCTCGTCACAGGAAAAACTCCCAGTGACGGTGCCCGTCCCATCCTCTTTGAAATCCACCGCCAGTCCGTGTTCATTGGCCGCGGAGCAGACCCAGCAGTGGGGATGCCGCCGTGACCGGGTGGCTGCGTAATCGCCGGAACCGTTAGTGGTCGCAGGCATTGGAGCCGGCTCCGATCTCCCCGGCGAGGTAGCTGAGGGCCAGTGATTCGGGATCGAGAGAAGGCGCTCCCACGATCACCTCGACGCCATGTTTGGCGAAAATTTGAATGGCCATGTTTCCCATGCCGCCGGCCAGCACCAGGTTGGCGCCCTGTTCCGCCAGCCAGGCGGGCAGCACTCCGGGTTCGTGCGCCGGGGCGTCGACGGTTTCATTGTTGGTGATTTTCTTTTCGTCCAGGTCCACATCGACCAGGGCGAAGTGTTTGCAATGTCCGAAATGCGGGTCGAGCTTTCCTTCGGAGACGGGAATCGCGATACGCATGGTTCATCCTTTCGAAATTGTCGGAAGTTTCGGGAGGGATTCGTTGGCCAAATGGCACTCAATCCCGTGCCAAATGGCAGTCATAACATGAGCAGCCTCACTTTGGGGAGCGAATTCGATCAGGCTGCGCCCATGAGCCTGGGCATCGTTCACCAGGGGTTCAAAGGGAATCTTACCGATCACGGGAAGATCCTTCTCGCGGCAGTATTCCTCGATCAGTGTGGTCAGCCGCGGGCTCAGGTCAAACTTGTTGATGCAGACCATGGCCGGCACTCGAAAATGGGCGGCCAGATCCACGATGCGCCGCAGGTCGTGAAGCCCGGACAAACTGGGCTCGGTCACCAACAGGGTAAGGTCGGCCCCGGTCAGGGCCGCAGTCACGGGGCAGCCGATGCCCGGTGGCCCATCCACCAGGATCAAATCGTGATCCGCACGTTCAGCCAGCCCCCGCGCCTGTTCGCGGACCTTGCTGACAAGTTTGCCGGAATTTTCCGCGCCCACATCCAGCGCGGCGTGCACCAGGGGTCCGAACAGGGTTTGTGATACGTACCATTCCCCGCAGCGCCGGCTGGGGAAATCGATGGCCTCGGTGGGACAGAACCGCACGCAGACCCCGCAGCCTTCGCACAGAAGCGGGTCGATTTCGTAGGTCACACCGCCACCCTGACTCTCAATTTTATCGATGGCCGAAAACCGGCACAGGGCATGGCACTCGCCGCAGGCCGCGCAGTCATCCTGCCTGATTTCCGCCGTATGGCCGGCGATGAACGGGGTGGTCTTTTCAATGACCGGATTCAATACCAGATGCAGGTTGGCGGCATCGACATCGCAGTCCGCCATCACGAAATTTTCGGCCAGGGAGGCCAGGCTCGCCACGACGCTGGTCTTGCCGGTGCCGCCTTTGCCGCTGCATACCACTATTTCCATCATGCCGTCACCTCCCGGGATTGCAGGGCCAGAAACAATTCAGTCAGGGCGTCGGCCACCTCGGGGTCGGCTTCGATGGCCAATCCTCCCTCGGCGCAGACCTCGGCCACCTCGCGACGAAATGGAATTCGAGCCAGGATCTCGACATTTTCCTCGGCGCAGAAATCATCCACTGGGCTTTGGAGGGTGCTGGCCCGGTTGATCACCACGCCGCAGGGTATACCCAGCTTTCTGGTCAGGTCCAGGGCCAGGGCCAAATCGTGCTGACCGAAGGGCGTGGGTTCGGTGACCAACAGAACGTAGTCGGCGCCGCGCAGGGTTTCGACCACGGGGCAGGTCGTTCCCGGGGGCGCGTCCATGATGACCCAGGGTTCGTCGCCGGGAACTCCCTTGACCGCCTCGATCAACGGCGGCACCAGGGTTTCCCCGACCCGCAGCAGGCCCTGGGTAAAGGCCAGATCGCCGGCCGTTCCGGTGGATACCTCACCCAAGGGTCGCTCGCTGGGAGTCATGGCCTCATGGGGGCAGACCAGCCAGCATCCGCCGCAGCTGTGGCACAGGTCGGCAAAGATCATGGTTTTTTCCGGCAGGCAGGCGATGGCGTTGAACTCGCAGAAATCGGCGCACTCACCGCAATGGTTGCACAAGTCGTGGTCGACCACGGGAATGGGAGTCGTCACCGACCAGGCCCTGCTGATGTCGGGCTCGAGAAAGAGATGGGCGTTGGGTTCTTCGACATCGCAGTCGCATAAATGGACGGTCTGTCCCGCCCGCGCGGCGGTCAGCGCGAGGTTGACCGCCACGGTGGTCTTGCCCGTCCCGCCCTTGCCGCTGGCTATGGCGATACGCATATCGGCATCAAGCCTTTCAGTGGCGGGTGATCCCGTCGGGCGCGGCCAAGGGTTCGAGGTCGCCGTTTCTCCAGGCATTCACGGCGTCGAGAACCGTTCCCTCGAATCCGGAATAGATTTTTACACCGCCGGCAGCCAACACATCGAACGCCTTGGGTCCGCAGTGTCCGGTCAGCAGAGCTTCGGCTCCAAACTCGATGACTTTCTGCGCGGCCTGGACTCCGGCGCCCTGGGCGGCTTCGGCCTGCTCGGAGTTGTCGGAAGAAACAAATGATTCGGACTCGGAATCGTACTGGATGAAATACCGGGCCCTGCCGAAGCGGGGGTCGACCCGGTCGGAAGGTTTCGGCCCTTCGGAAGTAATGATCAGTTTCATGACGGCCTCCTGTTTCGTTATCGAATAAAATCAGTATTTGACGTTTGGCTGTTTTGAGTATATGCTCATAACAACAGAAAATCAACCTGGAGGATTTCCTTGCCCCGACCACAGAAACCACGCGCCGTACGTCACGATCCCGAAGTGGTTCATTTTAAACCCGCGGGAGTGCCCATGCGGCTGCTCCAAGAGGTGACCCTGGGGCTCGACGAACTCGAGGCCCTGCGCTTGGCGGACCTGGAAAGCCTTTCCCACGAACAAGTTGGAGAGATGATGAATGTGTCACGGGCCACGGCGGGACGTATCCTGGCCGAAGCTCGTCGCAAGACGGCCGCCGCCCTCGTCCATGGGTGGGCCATTAGGGTGGAGGGCGGCGCCGTCAAAACAATCAAGGACGAAGAGGATACGATATGCGATCACCCGGGCCGCGGCAGGGGCCGCGGGCGGGGGCGCGGACGCGGGCGTGGTGGGGGCGGCTGCTGAACCGGTTGATCCGGAAAGAAACCAAAAGAATTAGGAGAAATGACATGCCTGGTGAAAACAAAAGAGGACCCATGGGCGAAGGCCCCCGCACGGGACGCGGTCTCGGGCGATGCAACAACAACACCGAAACAAATGACACAAACGTGAACGATCAGCAGGACACCACCCGTGATTTCGGTCCGGGTCCGGGTCGCGGTATGGGCCGTGGATTTGGTAGGGGACCTGGAAGAGGCCCGGGCCGCGGGTTTGGTCGTGGGCCGGGACAGGAGCCAGGGCAGGGACCCGGACGAGGACCTGGCCGGGGCCGCGGATTCGGCCGGGGCAACCGCTGAGATATCATTGGTTGTGCCTCTGAAATTGTGTCTGGCGGAAACAACACCCCAGACATCAAAATGAGGGCCCCCCGGGGGGTCCTCTTTTTATTATTTGATCATCTTTGCTGGATAAAACAGCCTTTCAGTGGGCCGCGCGGACCGGGACACAATTTCAGAGGCACAACCTAATCATTTGATTGAACCGGGTGGGGGGAGGTAGAATCCCCGACAAGTAATCCGCGTTCTTTTGAACGCCCCATTTCACCGACTGCCTGGAGCCCAACCATGAGTCCCCATTCGCCCGAGAAGGATTATTCCACCGGCGAGGAAATCGCCCACGCCATCACCCACGGTCTGGGCCTGCTGTTGAGCGTGGCGGCCTGTTCGGTGCTGGTGGTTCTGGCCAGCCAGCGCGGCAACGCCTGGCACATCACCGGAGTGGCCGTGTTCGGGGCCACCCTGATCGTGCTCTACGCCGCTTCCACCCTGTACCATGCCATCACCCATACCAAAGCCAAGCGGATTTTCCGTTTTCTGGACTACTCGGCCATCTATCTGTTGATCGCCGGCACCTACACACCGTTTACTCTGGTGACTTTGCGCGGGGGCTGGGGCTGGTCCATGTTCGGCGTGGCCTGGGGCCTGGCCATCGCGGGCGCGATCGTGGAAGTGGCCACGCGCCGGCGGTACAAGTGGATCTCCATGGGTTTTTACCTGGGTATGGGATGGTTGATGTTGGTTGCGGTCAAGCCCCTGTACGCGGCGCTGGATACGCGGGCGATGATTTTTCTGGCGTTGGGTGGGGCGGCCTATACCGGGGGAGCGGCTTTGTACGCGCTGGGGAAATTCAAGTACCATCACGCGATTTGGCATGTGCTGGTGCTGATCGGGAGTTTTTGCCATTTCATGGCGGTTTATTACTCGGTGATTCCGGGGGAGTAGGGGGTTTGGGGTCGGTGAGCAACATCACGCAAGTTTTTCAAACTGAAAATAAGGGATACCATACCGGAGGCCCCGGATGAAAATTAATGAATACCTTTCATCCTTACCCCTCAAGGAATCCGGTAACAGGTAACCGACATCGGCTCCATGTCCTTTTCCTTCCCCGTACCCTGTACCCGGTTAACGGCGTCCCAATACCCCGCGATACGATAGGCCCGGTCCCCCGAGAAGAGCAGGCGGTCGCGGGTGGCGTCTCCCTCGCAAACGACCCTGACCTGTTGTGCATAGAGGCCGTTCTCGTTGAATACATCGT
Source organism: Candidatus Krumholzibacteriia bacterium (assembly GCA_030592845.1). Classification (GTDB taxonomy): domain Bacteria; phylum Krumholzibacteriota; class Krumholzibacteriia; order LZORAL124-64-63; family LZORAL124-64-63; genus JAGLCY01. Next base: position 15,539 of record JAUVII010000005.1, read on the forward strand.
AGGTGGCGAAGGTGCCGGCCTCCGCTTCCCACATCGAACGCGAAGTCAAACACCACACATCCCCGTTGTCGCGCACCATCAGATCAACCACAACCGGTTCGGTCTTGGCGGGAACGGCTTCGGTTCCGGGCATATGGTCGGCCTGTCTTTGGAGGATGCTGAACATCCGGTCGTGTGCAAGCCGGTTCCGCGGCCAGGGTTTGACCGGAAGCGTCGCCGATCGCAGGAGTGTTCCTTCGGGCGCGAACCATGAAATCTCCAGCTCGTCGCGGGGGATGCAGACAACCACCGTTCCGTCGGCGGCTACATCCATGCGGGACCATACGAATTCCTGCCATGACTCGTGTAATTTGGCCTCGCGCATATCGAAGGTTGCTTCGGCGTGCACATATTCCGTCAGCTTGTTGCCTTCGCGGTCGAAACGGGCCAGGAAAAAGCTCCGCGTTTGCACCGGCAGGTCGGGGTTCATGGTCATGATGGATCCGCCGAGCAGCAATGTTCCGCCAGCCTGCAGGGAACGGTGCAGCGTGGCAAATCCGCCCGGGGCGTCGTCGGTCTCCATTTTGACGACGCCCGCGGGATCGCCGTCCGGGGTCAACATGACGAGTTGGCCGGGGAACATCTTGACCAGACCGAGAGTGCCATCGGAAAAACTCACCATGTCCCGCGGATTCGTCAACTCGCCGGGGCCTTCGCCGGAGTGACCGATCACGCGGATCACCTTGCCGTCAGGAGAACATTCCAGCACCTGGGACAGCTGTGAATCCAACAGCAGAATCCGGCCGTCGTCCAGGACCAGGACACGCTCAATCGTCCCGAGAAGCACATCGTCCTCGGACCCGCCAATGGTCCACAATGGTTCCAGTTCGATGGTCCTGGTTTCCTGCTTCGGTTTACTTTCATTATCGATTCGCGGAGCTTCGGCGCCCATCAGGTCGGCTGCCGGGACCAGGATTACGGTTGCTGCCATGGCGATCCAGAAAATGACGGCTCTCATGTTCGATCATTCCTTCTGACAATGGTTGAAAAAATTGACACACCACCGGACAACTGTACAATGCCCCCATGCGTAAATACATGGAAACTCTCCCAGCTGCTCTCCTGCTGGCGACCCAATTTTCATTGGCCGCCAGCCTGGAGATTCTCTACGGAAACCGGATGGAGTTCGAGTTCGGCTCGAGCACCTTCCTGCTCCCCATGGTAGCCATCGCCCTGGCGTTGACGGCTTTGCTCTGCCTGTTGGGGGCCGTCCTTCCGGCGGCCATCCGCTCCCGCTATATCGCCGTGGTTTTCGCGATCGGTCTTCTGGGCTGGATCCAGTCGAGTTTTCTGCGCGGCGACTACGGCCAGTTCACCGGCGAGACCATCGATTGGTCGCGTTATACCTTAAGGGGATGGCTGGATCTGGTTCTGTGGCTGGCCGTCATTGCCGCCGCGCTGAAGTACCACCAGACCCTGCGCCCCAAAATCAGGTTCATCGCCCCGATGCTCGCCGCCCTCATCCTGGTGGGAATCGGCGGCCGCGCCCTGCTTGCTCCCGCCGAGGCGCCGCCCGCGGTTCAGGAGATCGATGCCGCTTCGCTTTCCCGGTTTTCCCACCGGCAAAACGTGCTTCATGTTCTCATGGACGCGTTTCAGACCTCTGTTTTTCTGGAGCTGGTGGTAGATGAGGAACTTGAAGACGATTTTGACGGCTTTACGGTCTTTCAGGACAACATCGCCGTTGCTGCCTATACCCACCTGAGTATCCCGGCGATATTCTCCGGGGAAACCTATGATGGGACCGAAACTCCCGCCCAATTCCACCGCCGCGCCCTGCGCGAGGGCGGTTTTCATCACCGCCTGTTTGAAGAGGGTTTCGCGGTTCATCTCATTCCCAAAATCCCCATGTATGGCACCGGCTACACCATGTACGCGAAAACCCCGGATCATTATGGTTTTTCGCGAACCGCCAGGATTCAGAAACAGGTTTTATTGCTTTATGATCTCGGTCTGTTCCGATCAAGTCCCCACTTTATGCGCCGCGTGATCCATAATGACGGTAACTGGCGCCTGACAGGAGCGGTGGGGGAACCCGTACAGGGTCTGAACATTCATCAGCGGGCATTCTTTTCTGAATACATCGCCCAAATGCAGGTCGTCCTGGATGAACCGGTGTACAACTTCATCCATCTGATGCCCCCGCATGATCCCTTTGTAACCCTGCCCGATGGCAGCCCCGCCGGACGGGTACTCCCCAGGAACCGGGAGAACTACAAGATTGAAGCGCGCTATATCCTGCAACTGTTCGTCACCCTGCTCGAGCGTATGCGTGAATTGGGTATCTATGATAACACCCTCATCGTTCTTCATGCCGATCATGGGTATGGGCCTTTGGCCGAGATGCCGGGCGACACGCGCAAGCCGACAGTGCCGCGGGCTCACGCGCTTCTGGCCATCAAAAGATTTGGCGCACACGGCCCACTCCGGATTTCCAACGCTCCGACAACGGTCGCCGATATCCCGGCCACGATTTTCGGTGAGCTGGGTCTCGAACATGAATATGCGGGGCAGTCGGTATTCGAGCTTTCCGAAAGACAGCCGCGCACCCGTATCTTCAACTCCTATTCGCTGGGCCCCGAACACAGTGGTGTCATTGAACGTTTCGAACTGGATGGCAGGATTTACGACCCCAGGGCTTGGCACGCCCTCGGGAATCGTTCCGTTGACCTTGGCCGGCCCACCTACGCATGGGGGGAGTTGATCGAGTTCGGAGTGGGCAATGACAGCGACCGCTACCTTGGTCACACCTGGAGCCCGGGGGGTGCCGCCGGTTGCAGGATCAATATGAGGAACAGGGCCACCATTTCCCTGAAGGCTTCACCCAGCCGGGAAGAAGTGCGCGCCGTGTTTGAATTCCGGCCCCGTCTTCGCGATGGTGAGGAACGCCATTTCGGCATCCGTTTTTACAGCAACGGTGACTTTATCGGCGAGCAGGGTTTTGATCGGCCGGGGCCTCAGAGTTTCGAGTTCATCATTCCGGCAGGCAACGCTCCCAAAGGCAAAATGGGTCTGGAATTCGAATTCCTGGATTATGATGGTGGTTTTCGGGGCGCTTTCGGGGCTCTCTGTTTGATTTCCATGCGGCTGGAACCGGTGCAAGGCAAGGACTGATCATCGGCCCCCGCCTTCAAAACCCCAGCCACAGCTGATAAACCCCAAAACACGCCAGAGCCAGGACCGAGAGGCCGAGGGTGGCCTTGTTGACCCGTGACCCGAGTTTTCGCGCGAAGGCGAAGAGCGTGATGAGCCCGGCCAGGCAAAAAACCATGGTGATGTAAAACCCCGCGATCAGCGCGATGCCGTGGGCGGGTGCCTCGCGGTAGCCCTCCAGAAGCAGGGGACCCATCACCAGGCTCCAGCCGAGCCAGGGATTCGGGTTCAGAAAGTTCACGGCCGCCGCCTTGAACAGGGTCTGGTGTCCCGCCGCCGCTTCGGGTATCCGATCCGGATCGAAGGAACGCCAGGTCCGGTAGGCGCCGTACGACAGATAGAAAAGAAACAGCGCCCCGCCGAAGTGGAGGATCCGGACCATCCCTTCGGGAATCCTGCTGAGAACCATAAGGGCGATCATGATGATGGGCGCGTCGCTGATCAGGGGCGCGAAAGAAGCGGGCAGCGTGCGCCGCCATCCCCGACTCATGGTTTCGGTCACCAGATAGGTCTGGAAGGGACCGGGCTGCACGGCCGCGGCGAAGGCAAAAGTTGCTCCCAATATGAGATATTTCCACATGGTGACATATTACCAAGAGAGGCCCAAAACAAGATATCAATCGTTCATTTCTGTGCTATTCTGATTCTGATAACCGAACTCAAAAGGGACCGTGCGCGTATCCGCCATGGTAATCCCATTGCATAGGAGAAATTGATGAAGCATTCCATGAAATGGCTGTTCCTGTTGATGATAACGGCATCAGTGGGGATGCTGTTGCCCGCCTGCGGCAGCGACGACGACCCGACGGATCCCGGTGGCGGCAATGGAGATTCAACGGCTCCCAAAGTGACGGCGATCAGTCCCGGCGACGGCCAGATGGAGGTGCCCACCAGCGGCATGGTGACCATCACCTTCAATGAGGCCATGAATCCCGACACCGCACAGGGCCAGATCACCCTGTCCGATGGAGCGATCCTCATGTTGACCTGGCAGGACGCCATGAACCTGGTGGCGGAATACCAGGCCTGGCCCCAGGCCACCAACGTCACCGTTACGGTGGGCACGGGCCTGACCGACGTGGCGGGCAACAAACTCGAGGCACAAGTCAGCGTTTCCTACTGGACCTTTGCCGAAACCCTGACGGTGATGGAATTCGCGCCGGGGGACGGCGCCGAGGGTGTCAACCGGGCGGCTTCCATCAATCTCCTGTTCTCCGAACCGATGGATGTTGCCAGCCTGGAAACCGGAATCACCATCAGTGACAACACCAAAGCCCTTCATCCCTTCACGGTCGAAGTGGTGGACGGTTACCGCTACATCCTCGATCCCATCGATCCGCTGGCGTCCATGGAATTGACCACGGTGACCTTGAGCACGGATGTCAGGACGCAGGGCGGGGACAATCTGGCCGGGCCCGTGTCTTTCAGTTTCACCACCAGCGATGTCATCGATGAAACCCCACCGACCATCGAGAGTATGGACCCGCCGAGCGGATCGACCATGCCCACGGACCAGGACGTAGTCACCATCGTGTTCAGCGAACCGATGGATACCGAGAATTTTTCGCCGACCATGATGAACGGGCAGTTCGCGTGGCTGATCAGCCAGGCCCTCGGAGATATCCAGTGGAACCCCGAAGGAACCGTGCTGACGGTGCCCCTGCCGGCGGATCTGCCGCCTGGTTTGCCCATGAAGGTCGTGTTTGCCGGGTACGCCGATGCCAACGGTGTTGTCCAGCCCGAGGAAACGGTCTGGACCAGCACCGTGGCCGGCACTGCGGAGCCCTTTCCCGTATCCGACGGTTACCGCTACATGACCACGCAAACCTGGGCCGAAGGAGAAATCGGAAACTCCACTCCGACCGCTTCGGGTGAGGAATCGGTCTATTTCGAGTTCGCCGCGCGCGGGGGAGCCAATCAGTGGGACAGAAGGGAATACTTTGATCCCGAATACACCTTCCTCGGCTACTACGATATCCTGGGCGTTACCGCGGCGAAGGTGGATCTGGCGGGCTTCGCGGAGAGTGAAGAAGGCGACAAGGTTCTTACGGAGACTTTCCTTTCCAATGCCCTGACCCTGGTCGAATTTCCGTTTGTCGCGGGAAACACCTGGTCCGGCAGCGCCACGGTCCCATTGTTCGAAGGCAATATCGACGTGACGATGTCCGGCCGGGTTGTCGGACAGGAAGACCTGCCATACGGCTCTTCCGGCGGCGGTTTCGAAATCGTGTGGACCGGATTGTGGAAGGTGGAAACGGAAGTCACCCTTAAAACCAGCGGTATTCTCCTCGGCACCGACAGCTCGGTATTCTGGTATGCGCCGGGTATCGGCCTGGTGCGGGAAACGTACCACGAGGAACAGGTCGAACCGCCGGGTGAAGAAGGTTGGTACGAGTACGACCGCTGGTTGTACATCAATCTGAATTAGTCGATCCGGGGGCCGCGCTTTACAGGATGAGGCGCGGCCCTTCCTCATAAACTGGCGTAACTCACATTAATGTACTATCGTTTGGCGCCTACCATCGGGATTCAGCCCGAAAGCGGTGAACAACAGGACCTCATTGTTATACTCCGGGGTCACACCGCCTTTAGAAACTTCTCTTTCCCTACACTGTTGTTTGGGTCAGAACGTACGGCCGTACCGTGCAGGCGTCTGTCTGTGCGCATACGGTGAGGACTATTTTATTTATGTCTGATTTCAATTCCAAAGCCCCGACCGGATTCGACCGGTTCGGGCTCAACAAAACCCTGATTCGCGGCGTCGCGGCCATCGGTTTCGATTCTCCGCGTCCCATTCAGATCGAAACCATTCCCGCGGGTCTCGCCGGCCACGACGTGCTGGGCCTGGCCCAGACCGGGACCGGCAAGACGGCTGCTTTTGCGCTGCCGCTTTTGGACCGGCTTCTGAGAGACGGCAAGCAGGGCCCTCGCGCCCTGATCCTTGCTCCGACCCGGGAACTGGCCAACCAGATCGCCAGCGAAATCCGCGCCCTCGCCAAGTTCACCCGTCTGGAGATGGTCACCATTTACGGCGGCGTCTCGGCTTACAACCAGGTGCGGACGCTGCGCCAGAAAAGGCCAGAAATCATCGTGGGTTGCCCGGGCCGTGTGCTCGACCTGCTCGAGCAGGGCGTGCTCCGTCTCGACCAGATCGAAACGCTGGTGCTCGATGAAGCCGACCACATGTTTGACATGGGCTTCTTGCCGGACATCCGCAAGATTCTGGCTCCGCTGCCAGCGAACCGGCAGAACCTTCTGTTTTCGGCCACCATGCCGCGGGAAGTCCGCCGGCTGGCCGACGACCTTTTGCGAAATCCCCACGTGGTCGAGCTGGCCAACGCCGCGCCGGCCGCGACCATCGATCACGCGCTGATCATGGTTGCCGAGCAGCGCAAACGCGACCTGCTGGAACACTTTCTCAAGCTGGAGAGCTGCGATTCGGCCATCGTGTTCACGCGCACGAAACATCGTGCCCGGCGTTTGGCCGATCAGCTTTGCAAGGCGGGACATCGCGCCGTGGGGATTCAGGGAAACCTGTCCCAGGGTGCGCGTGACCGGGCCATGCGCGGCTTCCGTTCGCGCCAGTACGACATTCTGGTGGCGACGGACATCGTTGCCCGGGGCATCGACGTGAGCGGGGTTTCCCACGTGATCAACTTCGACGTGCCGAACACGCCGGAGGCCTACACCCACCGTATCGGGCGCACAGGTCGCGCGGAGTTGGAGGGTACTGCCTGCACATTTGTCACCGGCAGTGACTACGGTTGGCTGCGGGCCACCGAGCGCATGATCGGCACGCCGATTGATCGCCAGCAGGTTGAAGGATTTTCAGCCGAGGCTGAGATGAGGTCCGAACCACGCCGCCGTCCCCAGCGGGGACCCCGTCATGGGGGGCAGGGAGGCCGACAAGGTGGCGGACAGGGAGGCGGAAAGCCGTCGGGCAACTGGAACCGGTCCGGGGGAGGGCGGCCCAGGCGGAGGCGCTCGGGTTAGCGCCTTGGTATCTTCTTCATCAAATTTACTGTTTGGGGTCGCGAACCCTGAAAAGGAGAAGGTTCCGAACAAGGCCGCCGATAAATAAAACCACCGGGAAAACCGTCAGCGAATATAGCCCGGATATGACGGGCCACCAGGCTCGGTCGGGACCCGCAGACATGTCCTGGTAAACTTTGAGCGTCAACAGACCACACAGCAGAAGGCCAAATATCAGAACTGACAAGTTGAAATAAATAATTCGCCGTTGTTTGTCCCGCTTTGGTGAGAAGCGGAAAAAGGCCCATAGCATCAGCACTGATATCGGTACCAGAACCAGTAGTGCGAGAATCATCCCTTTCCAGCTCCCTCTGTCGTTGGGTTCATCTGCAAGGGCGGTTGGCGCGGACTTGGCGCAAGCCAGGTGCGTGCCAAGCGGCTTTGTCTGATTCAAGCTCCTGTTCGCGAGCTTAAATGAAACGACCATCAGATCGTCTATCTGGCGCCTTCTTTTTCGCTTGATCAAGCCAGCCAGTGCGGATTTCTTCTTGAGGATCGAATTCCGGCACATACGGCTTGATGTCGAGTAGTGGTGTGCCATCCAGTATGTCTACGCCATCGATGTGAAGAACCCTGCCCTCGATCCTCTCGAGTCGTACGACCGAAAGGCCGATAGGATTGGGCCGCTTGGGTGCACGGGTGGCAAAGACACCTCGCATCGTATTATCCATGAACGGAACCACTCTCAACTTGAATCCGAGACTGCGGTGGAACAGATACAACAGGATTATGTGCGAGAAACCAACAAGGTCCTGCAATCCGTCCGCGTAGTCTGCGAGTACTTCGACCGATCCCTTGATGCCCGAAGCACCCGTTGGTTGGATCGGCATACCTTCCATGTTGGTGAAAGGGCTGTGAATCGTACCGATCGGTGTGAACTTCATACTGTCCCCAGTCTCGTGAACGTTGGCTTCATCTGCAAAGTCGGTTGGCGCGGACCTGGTGTCAGCCAGGTGTGTGACAGGCGCAATTATCAGGTTCAACTATTTGATAGATTTCACCTCACACAGTGAATACTACATTAAATGCCGAAAATAATGCTTCATGTTGGCATCGTATTTCATGGCAAATTTATACATCCACTGCCAACGCATCAATCTTCTGCCCAGCAATGAAGGATGATTGGTCATTGCTTCTTCGAAATTCTCCCCATTAAAAATGTCTGCATACAACGTGCAACCCTCAAATTCTCGAATTGGCTTCAAGAATATGTACCCATCACAAATTGTCGCAAGAGTGAAATCAGGATAGCCCAAGCAATACCCAGACTCTCCACCCGGCAAATCACCAAAAGGCGTCTCGTGCGTATCGAAGCCCACAGGTGTATTCCCTAGCGATTCCATAACTCGATCAATGGCGCCACCAACCGGATATGTGAATTTTGTTGATGCTAAGCTTTCCCAAGGCGAGTGCAACAGAAGAGTAAATGATTGTTCGCCGACTTTATCATGCAACAGATTTCCCAGGCGCTGCGGATTCTTTCCGAGCAGCTTCTTGTTTTTGCTGTCATATACAGGTTGGTGAAATTTAGTAAATGAGTGATTTCGCCCGCAATAAATCAGGGCTTTTTCATTGGGCGTCACGAATTCCTTTATGGCCACCGCCGCCATGAAGGGATCCGGCTCACCCCGGTACCATACAGACTGCCACAACTCAGGAGACATGTTGTCCTGGAGAACTGTCAAATTTGGGCGATATCCGAGACCAACAATTCGAAACTTTGGATCATCTGGATCCAAGGAGGAATTCAATTCCCAGGCAGCTCGATAAAGGTCCATATATTCAACGTAGCACCAGTACATTTTATAGCGGAACACCAGGCTACGAACCGCCTCTTCATCATATTCTTGTGCTGTCACAATTGAATCAGCCTCTGACTGCAATTCGTAAGATCCAAACTCAATCCCAAGATTGTGGATTCCTGCTTTATACAGTCGTGGAATTAAGCCCTGCACAAAAATTACATCGTGTTTAACGCGGTGATATTCTCCCAGAATTACTATGTTGTGGTCTTCAAATTTTTCCAGGAGATAGTCCTCCGGCGACTCTCCTTCGGAAGCAATATAATGACTGAGAGCCGACTGGAGATTTTCGGACAATGAAGGAATAGGCTCCTTCATAACCCAGCTGTAGACTAGAGGTGCCATTGAAAAGAACAGAACCAGCACTCCCCAGGCCCACTTTTTTGTGCGTTTATCCCAAACCACTAATCCCCTGCCCTTTTTCGAAGCGCCACGTAAAGCTAACGTGAATTACCCATACCCACCTATCGGATTATACGGCAAAAGTATGGGCATAAACAAAACGTCTTTGATATCCATTCTTTTACAGGGATATCCAACCCGAAAAACCCGGACAAATTCTTCCTCGTCATCAGGACATTTCTAACGTGAAGATTGGGTTGTGCGATGGTTCCAGGTGCGCTGGGATAAAAAATATCATTGCGAAAATCGCCCCCAGGGGCACGTTTGAAAAGACAATCTATTGATAATAAGTAAGTTAAAAATTGGAGCTTCAAACTGGAGCCTCTGTTATGTCGTTGATCCCTACGGTAGAATTGCCGGTGCGGCATGGAATCTGCTATCCCGAAACGAGCCCAAACAGCAGATTGAGCCAATTCCAAGGGATAAAACGAACCATGTCTCGAATCCTCAAATTGTTATGCCTGTCCTGCTGCCTGCTGGCGGCTTCCTGCGGCCCTAAAGAAGCCGAAGTGGGCTGGGAATCGGTGGAATTGGGTACTGACGCCGAGTTTCGTGACGTCTTTTTCCTCGATTCCCAAAACGGCTGGATTGTGGGCAAAGGTGGTGTGGGGATCACCGGGGGCATCATCGGTCGCACCCGCGACGGGGGTGGGACCTGGACCTACCGCAGCGGCCTGATCGGGAAACGTCCCCGTACCAGATCGGTCGATTTGAACGCCGTTGTATTCGTCGATACGCTGCGGGGCTGCATCGCCGCGGGGGCGGGGACCATGATCACCACCACCGATGGCGGCGAGACCTGGGACAGGATTCCCCCGACGGGCCCGGTTTACGCGCAAAACAAGGACATCGATTTTGTGGATGATCGTAACGGATGGGTTATCGGCCGGCAGGGAGTACTCCGCACCGACGATGGCGGCGACAGCTGGAGGCGCGTCGACGAGGAGGAAAAAATGACAGGTGACGCTCTTGATTTCCTGGATCTTGAGCACGGTTGGGTGGTTGGGAAATTCGGTGCCGCCCACCGCACTGAAGACGGCGGAGTGACCTGGGAAAAAGTGGAGGCATGGGGAGATCTGGAAGGTCTCAGCGGAGACGAAATGCCCAAATTCACCTCGGTCCACTTCAGCGATGAAAACCACGGCTGGATTGCGGGCTACATTCGTGAATTCCCCGGTTTTGAACAGCACGATTGGGGGGTCATCATTCACACGTCGGACGGTGGCCGGACCTGGGAACATCAGCTGGACGGTGTCGAATCTCTTTTGAAGTCCATCAGGTTCGAAAACAACCGGCGCGGCTGGGCGGTCGGCTACAACGTCAACGACGGGACCGCACAAATTTTGGCGACCGAAAACGGCGGCGGGTCCTGGGAGATCCAGACAACAATCCATGGGGAAGAACTGCTGGCTTTGTTTGAACGAGACGGACAGGTATGGGCCGTGGGCGACAGGGTCAGGGAAAAGCCCCAGAGAATGTTCAGGCTAATCCCCGCCCTCGGTGTCGGGAAGTCCGGCGAGGTCCAGTGAGTCGGTGAAGGCGAGTGAGGTCTTCAGGCCCTCGAATACGGCGTCCATCAACTCGAATTGGCCCTGCGCCATGTAGAGGGCCAGCAACGATTTTTCATTCATCACGAATACGTATCGTTTGCGGTACTGGTGGCTGAGATGGTCCCAGGTATCGACTGCCCGGGCCGGTCTGCCGCTCACCTGGAAACTGTCGCGTGAGGCGGTTTCGCGCCGCCCGTCTTCCCGCAATTGGACCAGGGCCCGCTCGATGGCTTTGTCGATATTCCAGCCCATCCTGCCCATGTCTTCCACCGCAATGCGCTCGAAGTCCTTGCGGAACTGGTGCTTTTCGCCGGAGTCGAAATGTTCCCAGTCCGGCGGAACCATCAGGGATACGGCATGGGTCCCGACCTGGATTCGGGTCGGTTCCGGCTGGTCGCAGGCCGCCGTCAGGCTCAGGGTCAAAAAAAGCAGCCAGACCACGCGTCGCATCAGTGATCCTCCGCCGGTTGGAAGGTAACCGTTTCCACGACCCGCTCGAACAGGGGCAGGTTCACGGGCAGGCCCAAAAAGGCCGCTTCGAAAAGGTGGTCTTTTTTCAGGAAGTAATACTCGCGTCCGACCAGCGACCGTTCCGGCATGTTCAAGGTGAAGTCCAGACGGTAGGCCGGCATGCCGGCGATGGTATCGGGCACCATGGCATGCACGACGAAGCTGTCGACGGGAACCGGCCAGCCCTCCGTGGATAACCTGGTTTCCTTAACCACATCATCGAGGGTGAAGGGTCCGCGGTGGCCCCTTTTGAGGCTCCGTTCGCCGACCTTGTAATACTCCGCAATATAAATGCGTTCCCCGACTGATCCCTTGTGGGTGAACCAGACGCCACGCAACCCGCCCTGGTTGTGCTTTTGACGTTCCCATTGGGCGGGCGGGGGCTGGAAGGTCAGGGGTATGACGCACCAGTTGAAGGTTTCCGCCGCAAGAAGGGGTTCCTTGAGGGCTTTCTTTTCCTGGGAATCACAGGCAAGAAAAACCGTCAGGATAATAAACAAGAACCAGACGCCGCGTGAACGACTCAAGGTGTCTCCTTCCGATCAACCCGCCAGATACAACCCCGCCCCAGGTCCCAAAGGCAGGCCCCTCAACAGCCAGATCACCAGCAAAATCATCCACCCAATAGTAAAGGCCACCGAGTAGGGCAGCATGGTGGCGATGACCGTGCCGATGCCGGCCTTGGGGTCGTACTTCTGGACGAAGGCCACGATCAGGGCGAAAAACGACATCATGGGGGAAATCATGTTGGTGGTGCTGTCCCCGATCCGGTAGACGCCCTGCACCAGCTCGGGGGTGTAGCCCAGCAGCATGAACATGGGCACGAAGATGGGGGCCATGAAGGCCCACTTGGCCGAGGCGCTGCCCATGGTCAGGTTCAGCGCGGCGGACAAAATAATGAACGACAGCATCAGCGGGATGGGTCCCAGTCCCGACGCCTTCAATCCCTCGGCGCCCCCGATGGCCAGGATCATGCCCAGGTTGGTGTACTTGAAGTAGGCCACGAACTGGGCGGCGAAAAACACCAGGACCATGAACAGGGCCAGGGTTTCCATGGATTCCTTCATGCCCGTGACGATGTCACTGTCGCTCTTGAAAGTGCCGGCGGCAAACCCGTAGGCCACTCCGGCAAGCAGTCCGCCCAGGAAAATGAAGGTTACGATGCCGTGCATGAAGGGTGAGTGCAGAACACTGCCGGTTTCAATGTCCCGCAGGAAACCGTTGGCCGGCACGAGACCCCATACGACCACGCCCATCAGCAGCAGATTAACCGCGGCCGACCACCACAATCCCTTTTTTTCCGCAGCGGTCACTGGTTTCATGTCGTCAAACTGGTCCGGCTTGGGCCCTTCGTAAACCCCGAGCCGCGGCACCACGATTTTTTCGGTGACCCAGGTGCCCAGGCTCGCGATGATGAAGGTCGAGACGAACATGAAGTAATAATTGCAGGCCGGAGTGATGGTGTATTCGACGTCGATGATGCGGGCGGCTTCCTGGGTGATGCCCGCCAGAAGGGGGTCGATGGTGCCCAGCAGCAGGTTGGCGCTGAAGCCTCCCGATACTCCGGCAAAAGCGGCGGCCAACCCGGCGATGGGGTGCCGGCCGATGGACAGGAAGATGATCGCTCCCAACGGAACCAGCAATACGTAGCCCACGTCGCTGGCTATGTTGGACATCACTCCGGCCAGGACGATCACGAAGGTCAGCAAACGGCGGGGCGCCGCGTGCACGAGCAGGCGCAAAGAGGTGGCCATCAAGCCGCTCTTTTCAGCCACTCCGATGCCCAGCAGCGCGACCATGACGGTACCCAGGGGAGCGAAACCGGTGTAGTTCCTGACGGTGTGTTCCAGGATCCAGTGCAGCCCCGAACGGGAAATCAGGTTGATCGGTTCGATAATGGAGCCATCCTTGGGATGGATGGCGGTCACGCCCAATTCGCTCAACAGCCAGGACAAAAAAACCACCGATGCGGCCAGGATGGCGAACAGGGTGGCGGGATGAGGCAGGGCGTTGCCCACCTTTTCGATGGCGCCCAGGAAGCGGGGCAATAGTTGCGCGCGAGCGGTGGTCATGAAGCGGCCGGCCTTTCGGGAATGCGGGTTTGGGAGGGACCAACCGGATATTAGGCCAACCTCCCGGGCCGTAACAGTGATAACTTGGAGCGGTAGATAATCACACCAGGTTTTGCAGGAGGATTTGTGACGGCGAAGATACATCCATGGACCCGGTTTCGGGTCCCGTTAATGTGGGGCCTGCTCTTGTGGGGGCTTTCCGAGTGCGCCCATGAAACCACCTTGACCAAGGCCGATCTGCGATTGTACGGCGACCTCGAAACAGGCGTGCTTCCGTCAGGTTCCGATTCCCTGCTGTGCGTGTCCTACAACATCGAATACAGCGAAAAACTGGACCAGGCCCTGACCGACCTGACGTCCGACCCCCGCCTCCTCAACCCGGACATCCTGCTGCTGCAGGAAATGGACCCCGAAGGGGTGGCCTTCCTCGCCGAACGCATGGGAATGAACTACTTCTATTATCCCTCGTTCATCCATCCCCATCACGGCCGCCTGTTCGGCACCGCGGTGCTTTCTCCCTGGCCCCTTGGGCAGCCCCAATCCATCGTCCTGCCCTATCCCAATCCCCTGACCGACAACCATCGCACGGCCCTGGCCGTGGATATAGAGATCGGGAACCGGGTGGTGCGCGCGGTGAGCGTTCACATGTCCACGTTGATGATCGACCTGGAGGATCGCCTCGAGCAGGCGACCATCGTGGCCGACAGCCTTGTCTCGGACAAGGGAGCCGCAATCATCGGAGGGGATTTCAATACCGGGACACCCTGGGAAGTGGTTGTGTTTCGGCGGGTGGCGCGGAAAGCCGGTTTCAGGGAGGCGCGTTTCCAAGTGGAGAGGACCGCGCTGGGCGGACCTCTGGATATGGTCGGCTACCATTTGAACCTCGACCACATCTATTACCGGGACCTGGACTTGGTGGCCGCGGGGGTGTCGGACGACGCCACGGCCAGCGACCACTTTCCGGTCTGGAGCCTTTTCCGGTGGCGGAAGTGAAGATCAGGCGGGGCTGGGTTCTTCTGAGGTGTCTTCTTCGTCCTGGTCGACTTCTTCTTCGGTCTCTTCGACTTCCGGCCAGGTCTCGGTCACGTTGCCGAATGCATCGACCGTGATAATCGGCTTCACCACTTCTTCACCAGCGGCAATGGCAGCCTTGCGCTCGGCTTTGGCCAGGCGTTTGGCTTCCTTCTTTTTCTTCTTTTCGAGTTCCTTGCGGCGTTTCTCGTAGGAGAAATTGGATCGCGCCAAGTGGATTTCCTTTCGACGGTGAAAAGCGGGTTCGATGGTTTAACCCGGGAATTGTAGGTCTGCGGCAGGCTCAGGTCAATAAAGAGTCGTAGGCCGGACCCAATTCTGTTCATTAAACCCTTGAAGTATTAGTGTATTGTGGTCCCTGTTCGCACCCTCAAAGATTTTGGAAGAAACGCGAAAACCATGGATTTTACCCCCTTCATCGTCTGTTCCCCCGGCGATCGGGCTCCCCGGCCACGTCCCATGAGTACTCCCGACGGCCTGGGGGATCGCATGCGAACGGCGGCTTTTGCCGAATTGCAGGCGATTGTAGCTTTCCGGTGGGCGGTGGATCAGTTCCCGGACGCCCCGCCGGCCCTCAGGGACAAATGGACCGCTCAGGTTGCCGATGAAACCCGTCACTACGAAATGATCTGCAGGCGCATGGGGGAGCTGGGTTTCGAGCTGACGGGCCAACCGGTATCGACCGCGCTTTGGGAGTCGTTGAAGGTGTGCACCACGGACAGGGATTTCTGCATCAGGATCGCCAGCGCCGAAGAGCGCGGCCGCCTGGCGGGAGTCCGGCTGGTCGATTACCTGGGGAAGTCCGACCCCGAGACCACGGCGATATTTCAGGAAATAGCCGATGACGAAGTGGCTCATGTCGCCCTGGCCGCCACCTTTTTCGATTGGGTGCCGGAGTAATACCGGAATATCATTTCTTTGAATTACGCCGGCTCAGGAACGTGTGGACCCTGCCGATCAGACGGCCGGGAGAAAACGGCTTGCGGATCAGATCGACGTCTTCCATGGCAAAGCCCTGTCTTTCCAGAACGTCGTCCGTATAACCCGACATGAACAGGGCGTTGAGCTCAGGCATTTCCAGGCGCAGCCGGGCCACCAGTTCGGGACCGTTCATGACCGGCATGATGACGTCGGTCAGGACCATGTCGAAGGCCCAGTCATGTTTTTCGGCAAGGGCGAGGGCTTCCTCTCCGGAGTGGGCAACCTCCACCTGATAGCCCTCTTTTTCCAGGGCCTTGGTGATGAGGCGGCCGGCGGCCTCGTCGTCTTCCACCACCAGGATGCGTTCATTCCCGGAGGCCCCGGGGCGGAATTCAGGTTCCCCCGACCCGGCGGAAGAGAGAGGTTCAGCCGATTCGGGCAGCAGGATTTCCAGGGTGGTACCGTGGCCCTCGTGGCTGACGATGCGGACATCGCCACCGCTCTGCTTGATGATGCCGTAGACGCTCGACAGGCCCAGCCCCGTCCCCCGACCCCTTTCCTTGGTGGTGAAAAAGGGTTCGAAAGCCCGGGCGACGACCTCGCTGTCCATACCCGATCCCGTATCCGTGAATTTCAGGGAAACATACCGGCCCATGGGCAAATCCACTCCGTTGGTGACCGATTTGATCCCTCGGGTGGTCTTGATGGTCAGAATTCCGCCGTCGGGCATGGCGTCCCGGGCATTGGACACGATGTTCAGGATAACCTGTTCCAACTGCCCCGGGTCCACCTTGACGGGCAGGGGGACACCGGCGGTCTCGAGGACCATTTCAATGTCCTCACTGATCAGGCGCCGGATCATCCCCGTCAGGTTACCGACCACCAGTTCGAGGTCGACGATTTCCGGTTTGAGATCCTGTTTGCGGCTGAACGCCAACAATTGCGCGGTCAGCGTGGCCGCTTTTTCTCCGGCCCGGACGATCTCCCGGGCATCCTCCAGAAGCTCAGGCTGGTCCGCCACCGAGTCCTTGATGAGTTCCGCGTAGCCCAAGATGGCCACGAGGATATTGTTGAAATCGTGGGCGATGCCGCCGGCCAGTTTTCCGACGGCTTCCATTTTCTGGGCGTGCCGCAGCTCTTCTTCCAGATGCTTCCGTTCGGTTATTTCCCGCCAGGCCACGTGAAGGACATCGCGGCCCGCGAGGGGGACCGAGGTCAGCAGGACTTCCACCGGAAAAACTTCCCCGTCGGCACGCTGATGGTTCCATTCGAAACGATGGCTGCCTCGGGCAAAGGCGAGGGCCATCATATCGTTGGCTTTTTCAAAGGAAATCCGGCCGTCGGGTTGATACTCCGGGGAAAGTTCGGAGGGGTGGGTCTGGAGCAGTTCTTCCCGGGTGGCGTAACGCAGCATCTTGACGGTGGCTTCGTTGCAGTCCACGAAAGTGTCGCCGTCGATGATCAGGTTGGCGTCGGCGGATCTTTCGAAAACTTCACGGTAGCCGGGAAGTTCGTCCTTGTTCTCGTACCTGGCAAGCAACGCCTGAAGGTCCTGCACCTGCCGGCGCAATCCTTCGATATCCGATGAGCACTTTTTATCGTCGTAGGGCATTGGGTCGCCTTGATTGGTGGACTGTTCCTATCCATGATAAGAAGATCCGGGCGGACACGGCCACCGGAATTTTTTTCCCTGTCGCGATCATAAATCCAGATCGGCAAAAAACGGTATTAGTTGAGTTTTGAGGATATTAATCCCGGCAAAGGGGTAGCCAGGCGAAAATTTAGGTATATTCCACAGCTAATCCGCCTCCTGAATGTACCTTATGCCCTTGGATGACATCTTTGACCAATCCTTCCAACAACCTGACCACCGATCCGATCCCGGTTCTGATCCGCAGGTTGGCGATTCCCTCGTCGGTGGGAATGTTCTTCAACACCATGTACAACGTGGTGGACACCTACTACGCGGGCGGTCTGTCGACAGAGGCCCTGGCGGCACTTTCCCTGACCTTCCCCATATTTTTCATTCTCCTGGCCATGGGCATGGGATTCTCCACGGGAGCGACCGCTCTTATCGGTAACGCGCTTGGCCGCATGGACCGCGCCGAGGCCTCCCTGATCGCCAGCCAGGGGTTGATCCTGACCTTCCTGCTGACCGCCGTGGTCATGGCCACCGGGTTCACCGCGGCTCCTTCGTTGTTCCGTCTGCTGGGGGCGACCGACCAATACCTGGAACTGTGTCTCCAGTATATCAACGTGATCCTCGGTGGCTGCGGAATAACCCTGTTCGTGTTCATGTTCAACGGGATCCTCAATTCCCAGGGGGACACCCATTCCTTTCGGGATTACCTGATCGTGGCGACGGTGGCCAACATCATCCTGGACCCCTGGTTCATGTACGGTGGCCTGGGAATACCCGCGATGGGCGTCAGGGGCATCGCCGCGGCGACGGTTCTGGTGCAGATGGGCGGAGTGATATTCCTGGGCATGCGCGCCCGGCGCACCGGTCTGATTTTCCGGTCCAGCGGCGCCCGGTGGCGGCCGGACCGCCGCGTCCTGCGCGCGATCATCGGCCAGGGAGTTCCCGCCAGCCTGAACATGATGACCGTGGCCCTGGGCATTTTCATCATCACCTACTTTCTGAGCGGATTCGGCCAGAAGACCGTGGCGGCCTACGGGGCGGCGACACGCATCGAACAGATCGTTCTGCTGCCGGCTCTTGGTCTGAACGTGGCGGCCTTGACCCTGGCGGCCCAGAACGGCGGGGCGGGAAGGTTCGACAGGGTCCGCTCCACGGTCAGGTACGCTTTGTCGTACGGCGCGATCGTGATGGTGCTTGGCGCGGCCATCGTATTTTTCGGGGCGGGTCCGTTGATGCGTTTGTTCTCCAAGGATCCGGAAGTCGTAGCTATCGGCGTCAGCTATCTTCGCATCGCGGCTTTTATCGAACACGCCTACGTTTTCCTGTTCATCAACACGTCGCTGCTTCAGGGCTTGAAAAAGCCGGCGTTTGCCCTTTGGATTGGGCTGTACAGGCAGCTGATCATGCCCGCCGCGCTTTTCTATCTGGTGACCAGGGTATTGGACATCGGGTTGACCGGTATCTGGTGGGGAATTTTCGCGATCGCCTGGTCCGCTGCCATTGTGTCCATTTTCTACGCCAGGGGCGTGGTTGATAAAATGGCCCGGGTTGCGCCACTACCTGACGAATCCCCGGAACAGGAGCCTTCCGTTACATGAACCGACGCCGGACATGGGTTCTTCTGGCCGTCGTTTTGATAACGGCTGTTTTTGCCCTGATAGAGACACCGGTTCGCGGACTGTGGCCGCCGGTGGCCGCCTTGGCGGTGATCATCGTCACACGCCACGCGCTGTTCGGGTTGCTGGCCGGGGGATTCGCGGGGGCCATCCTGATCGCGGGCGGAAATCCCGTGGCCGCTTTTGGCGACCTGTTCGCCGCCCACCTGTGGCCGAGCCTGCAAAGCAGCTGGAAAATCGGCGCCATCATTTTCACGTTATTATTGGGTGGTTTTGACGCCATTCTGGAGGCCGGGGGAGGCTTCGCGTCACTCATGGGCAGGATTGCCGGACATGGGGGCGACTCGTCCCGGCTTTCGAGCCGCAATCTGGAAACCGGCGCCGCGGGTCTGGGCATCCTCTGTTTTTTTGACGGGCTGGCCAACAGCATGGTGGTCGGCAGGGTCAGCCGCGACCTGGCCGACCGCGCCGGCACCGCCCGGGTCAAACTCGCCTACATCGTTGATTCAACTTCTTCGGCCGTGGCCTGCATCGCCTTCGTGTCGACGTGGATCGCCTTTCAGCTCTCGATGATCAACGAGGCCTACCTGCTGGCCGGCCGTTCGGTCAATCCCTACGAAGTGTTCCTGGAGTCCCTGCCCTACAATTTCTACTGCTGGTTTACCCTGGTTCTTTTGTTTGCGTCCATTCGCCAGAGATTTCATCCTGGTCCCATGGCTCGCTTTGTGGCCGAGGCGTTGGCCGCGGAAACAGATGGGGATGTTGCGCCGGTTCAGACCGAAAAGGCTGCCGCAAATCCGATGACGGCCCTGGCCCCCCTTGGCATATTGATGGCCTCGTTTTTTGTATTTTTCGTGGCTCTGGGCAGCCCGCGGCCGATTTTTCCCCTGAGCCGGGATAAAGTGGTGGCCGCCTTCGGGTCGGACTCCGGTCCGCTGGTGCTGGTCCTGGCCAGCGTGGTGGCGGTCCTGGCGGCGGGGCTCATGTTTCCCTCGCGCCAAGGCGGACGGTTGAAACCCGTTGTGCTGGCTTTCGGCTCCGGCGTGCGGACCATGGTCGGTCCCATTTTTATTCTTCTGGCAGCCTGGATCATGAGCAGCGTCATCGGGGAACTCGGGACCGCGACCCTGATTTCACGTCTGGCCACCGAGACGAACACTTTGGCCCTGATGCCTTCGCTGACCTTCCTGACCGGCGCGGCGATTTCTTTCGCCACCGGCACATCCTGGGGCACCATGGGCCTTCTGTTTCCCTTGGCGGTTCCCGCCGCTGCGGCCATGGGGGCCCCTGATTCCTTTTTGGCCGTCATCGTGGCCGCGGTGTTCAGCGGGGCCGTTTTCGGCGACCACTGTTCGCCCTTCAGCGACACGACCATCGTCACTTCGATTTCCTGCGGGGTGGAGCCTCACGACCATGTGCGAACCCAGATTCCCTATGCCTTGATCACGGCGGCGGCCGCGGTGGGAATCGGTTTCCTGCCGGCGGGTCTGGGATTTCCGGCGATCGTTTCGTTGATTATCGGAACAGCTATATTGTTGATGCTGCCCCGGCTGGTGGGTAAACGCTAATTCTAACCGATTTCATTCCCATTACCGAAATATTCCGAACAGCCGCGCAGATGAAACGACATTAAGTTACAGAGTTGCACTGCTGAATCCGGGGGAGGGTTCATTCGGAGCTGTCTTCGCTTCGGCAGGCAACACAAGAAAAGGGGGGTCACTATGAAACCGATTATTACCTGTTTTGCATTATTCCTGACTTTATCCCTCTTGGTATCCGTGGCTACGGCAGGCGTGGTTCTGGACCCGAACGATATCTCGTGGGTCACGGAGCAGGGTGTGGTCATCTTCACGCTCAACTTCTACAACGATGGGCCGACGCCGTCCGAGCTCCAGAGCGGGGAGTTGTTCGCGCAGGAATATGGGGCCTTCCTGCCAAACATCACGTCCATTGGTATCTTTGAAATCCCACCGATTCCGCCGGAAAGCTTCTTCGATGTGTCCGTCGAAATCCCTTACGATCAGCTGCCGCCCTCGGCGGAGGAGCGGTTCGATTGGGATGGTCCCTCAAAAAATGCCGTCTGTGCCAAGGATTGGCACTGGGACGGCAACGTGGACGTGATCTGGGGAATCGGTCCACCCGCCGTCCAGTCCCACATCGGTACCATCCAGGTTTGTCCGGGTTACGGTGGGTCCTACATCCACCTCATCACCGGCTGCAACGGCAACACGACCTGGGCCTTCACGGGTGTGTGCGCGGGCTTCACGGTGAGCTTGCTGGATGAGACCTTCAACAATGCCCCGGCCGTCCTGCTGCCGGGCTTTTCCGGCTGGATCGCGATTTCAGCCACCGCGGGCACGGCCCTGGGAACGACCTGCTGCCTGACGCTCACCCTGACCTGCAACGGCGTTCCCGTTCCGGTCAAGCTGTGTGCGACCACTTGTGACTGCGGACCGATCGAGACTGAAAACAGGGCCTGGGGCTCGATCAAATCTCTATACAGATAGGATCGGATCCGAGGCCAAACCGGATGACAAAACCGCCGAAGGAGACAGCTCCTTCGGCGGTTCCGGTAAGGTGAGGATTGTCTCAGATCCCGAAACCGGCCATGACCGACAGGGTCTTGTTTTTGGCCGTAAGGTAGACCTCCTGCGTGCCCATGACGTACCGGACCTGCAGGCTGATGACCTTGCCTCCCGCGTCGATGTCGATCCCCCCGCCAAAAATCAGGCTGAAGTCCGTGGATTTGGAGGTGGTCAGCGTTTCATCGGCATTGAAATCGTTTTGGACGCCGCTGGGATACTCGGCATGAGTTTTGGCCGACAATTCGAAATCGACGGCGGGACCCAGGTAGAATACCGGGCGAACCGCACCGCCGGTAGGGATGGTCAAGGAGAACAGGAAAGGGATTTCCAGGTAGTCGACATTGTGGAAAAACCGGATCTCGCCCATGGGTTCCCCGTTTTCATCCGTGCCCATCGCCTTCATGACGGCACCCTTGCGCGTGTAGAGAATTTCTCCCCGCCACCCCAGGTGACCGGCCACTTTCCCACCCAGGTAGCCTCCCGCGCAAAAACCGTTTTTGGGTTCGAACAAATCTTTGGAAGACCAGGCCGGGTGATAATCCCAGTCGCTGCCGTTCCACCCCACCAGCAGGCCCTTGTCGAGCTGGGCGTTCACCTTCACCGGCAGAAGACAAAAGAGGAAAAATATCATTAGTGAAACGGATATCCCATAACGACGCGACAAGCCGGTCCTCCCTGTTGGTGTGGTCAAGATCGACCTTACACCAAATCCCCCAACTTTCTAGGGAGATCTGACCAGCATGACGCCCTTTTCCGTCCCGTCCTGACCGTTGCGCCGAAAGCCGACGGCGAAAATATCCCCGTTGGCCGCCTGATCGATCTGGAGAAGTCCGCCGGGGAAGGAAGCGATCTCCTTGCTTACTCCCTTCGAACTGCCGTGGACAAGATTGGCTTGGGTCTCTTCGCCCTCACCCATGCAGGCCAGGTAGATGCTGCCGTCGTCGGCGATCAGGATGTCGTTGACGCCGTGGAGCAGTTCGGGGTCGGGAAGGACCAGGTCGGCCCACAGACCGTCAGCGGTGCGCTGGGCCAGGAAGGCCTTGGGCGACATGCCGCCGGCGCCTTCGATGCCACCCACGAAGATGGCGCCGTCATCGCCGAGGGCGATACAGTAAAAGGTGCGGGTGGATGGCCCGGCGGTCCGGATCTTTTCCCATGGCGAGGAGGCGGTTCTGGTCAGGATGACCTGCAGCGTGTCGGCGCCGTCGTCAAAGCCGCAGGCGACGGCACGGTCGCCCAGGATACAGACATCCTGAAAGCCGGAATCGTTGGTTCCGGTCAGAGGCAAACCGTCAATATTCCAGACCCCGGCTTCCGTGCTGGACCACAGGTCGCCGCCCCGGGCATAGCCACCGGCCACCATGAAGGAATCATTGCCGTCCACGGTGAACAGGCCTCGGGATGAATAGGTTGTGTAAACGGGTTTGGAGGGTCTGAAGTCGAGAACGATGCCGGGATCACCGGAGTCCTGAATGCCAACCAGGACCGGACTGCCGACCGGGTTGATGGAGATGTCGAGAAAAACAATGCTGGCGGAAATATTCGTAAGGTCGAACGGCAGCCAACCTCCATCGGCCTGCAGGCGGAAAAACTCATGGGTTATTCCCCAGTCCTTCCCGCCGGATTTCCCGAACACAAGACCCATTGCCATCCCGTGATTCCCATTGAAATCCACGGCCACAATCCGTTTGGAAGCAGGGGCGCCGAGGTCGACCTCACGCCAGAGTGGTGTGCTCGGGCTGACCGGGTCATCGTCGCTGCAGCCGGCGAGAAACAGAATCAGCAGAGCCAGGGACAGAAAGGTTTTCCGGAGGGCCTGGGGATTCATGGTTGTCTCCACGATCTACTTCTTCCGATCCTTCAACGCCTGCGATTTGGCTTTCCTGTATTCGCCCAGCAACTCGTTGGTCTGGGCTTCCACATTCGCCAGGTCGAAATTGTGCCAGTTGGCGGTCAGCTTGTCGTAGGATTCGTTGAGTTCGGCGGCGAGATCCCGGTCCTTGCCGTGGGTGTTTACGAAACTGCGGTAGCCTTTGATGATGTTGATCTTGTTGAGGACCAGATCCGCTTTCCCGGGTACCTCAGGCAAAACTCCCGATTCCTCGTTGTGGCAGAAAACGCAAGTGGCTTTGACCCTGGTCACGAAGATGAAGTCCATCTCCATGGCGCCGTGGCAGGTGGCGCAGTTGGGCGCCGTGCCGTCCTTCTCGAGAATCCGGTAGTGGTCGCTGGTGACAAAAGCGTCGCGCTGTTCGACATGGCACTGGCCGCAGGTCACCGGTATCTGGTCGAATTTGACCGGCTTCAAAACGTCGACGTGGGCTTTATCCAGGTCCCGGGTTTTTTCATCGCCGCCGTGGCAGTCCACACAGCTGAGACCCGCCACCCCATGGACCGAAGCGTCGAATTCCGTGAAGTAGTTGAAGAGTTTGGGATGCTGGACCTTGAAGCCGGGGTCGTTGTGGCAGTCCATGCATTCGTCCCCGAAGCCGGTCGATGCGGTCATCATGGCGAGGATGAAGATGAAAATGGGGAAAACCCGTTTGGCATTCATGATGGTCCCTTTCAGATAGTTACGACCACGAGGAACGTCTGCATATTCTATCACATTTGTCCCACATGACATTAGAAACCCGATTTCGTTGGTGTTGGTTCCCGAAAACAGGTCGGTCAGTCGGGATCATCGTCGGTGAATGTGTAGGAGAAATCAGCGCTCATCACATGGGGCAACTTCTGGATCTTCTTCAGTTTGGCGGTTTCGTCCTCGTTGCTGTCACCTTCGACCGTGACGACAATACGGCCAAGTTCGTCGCTGAAGTGGATGTCGCACAAACCGCTTTCGGTGAGACTGATTTTTACCGCCGCCAGGTTTTCGGGAAGAGTCTTGACCACGATGCTCGATATGTTCATGCGGATTCTCCGGTCTGTGCTTCGGTTTTCGGACTTCTGACCACGATGGCGTTTGTGGGGCACACATCCACACAGTCGGCGCACAGGGTGCATCGATCCAGAAGCACCCTGGGGTTCATCATGCCGACAAAAAAGAGGGCGTGTTCGCCGCACGCGTCCTCGCAGCGCGTGCAGATACCCTTGCCCCAGGCAATACAGGCATCCTTGTCCAGAAGGATGTCCACGCCTTCGGGCAGAACGGCCGGTCGCGCGGGCCGTTCCCAGAAGTCGGAACTCATCAAACCTTTCAGCAGGTCACGCCGGCTGCAATCCATCGTCAGATCCTATTCCACACCCTCGTTGAGGATGTCCAGCAGGTTGGAGCGCTCCTTCTGCTCTTTGGCCCGGTAATAGGGCTCGAAAGTGTTCTCGACCAGTTCGCCGGTGTTGGCCTGGGGGGCGTGGCAGAGAGTGCAGTTGTAGTTGGCCGGGTTCAGCCCATCCAACTGCTTGTTGTTGCGCATGTCGTAGAGATGGCTGGCCGGCACCGGGGTCGCGCCCACATCGGCCGCTTCTTCGGGAAGGTGGCAGTCGGTGCAGGAATTTTCATCGGTGGTGATGGGCAACAGGCCGTCGGTATTGTGGGGGATGACCGGCGGCGCGTTTTCGAAAGCCCGGTTTCCCATTTGGGAATCGCCTGGATCCGGAGAGTCGAAGACCGCCTCGGGGGTGCCGGAATCGTCGAGCAGGGGCTCGTTCCGGTAGCTCAACTCATCGTCGGTGACTTCCGTGGGCGGCGGCGGAGCTGGGGTTTCCGGCGGCGGCGGAGCCTCGGCGACCGGGGCTTCCTTGGCCGAACAGCCGGCAAGGCACAGCAGGGCGATCAACAGGCAGAGAGTGGACATTCTGGACATCATGAACCTCCCGATTCCAGTGACATGGCGTGTTTGCGATGGGAAAAAGACAAAGCCGCGTCGGGGCAGACCTCGATGCAGCGGCCACAGTTCGTACAGACTCCGTCAAGGACCGATCCGCTGGCCTGTCCCACCAGCTCGAGGATCTGGTTTTCAGGGCAGACCTTGAGGCAATCCATACAGCTGGTGCATTTTTCGTGATCGTGATCAATCCGCACCAGGGCGGTGCGACCGACCAATGCGTAGAAGGCGCCCAGGGGACAAACGTGGCCGCAGAAACCGTTCCTCTGGATCAACAGATCAAAAAGGAAAACAGCGGTCACGGCCAGCCAGCCGGCGCCCATGCCGAAGACAAGACCCCGCTGAAGCATTCCGATGGGGCTGATCGCTTCGAAAGCAGCCACACCCATGATTGCGGACAGGACCAGGGCCAAACCCAGGATGAAGTAGCGGGCCGAGCGGCCGAAAACCCGCCGCGATCCGGTGCCCGTTTTGAAACGGCGGCCCAAGCGGTTGGCCAGGTCCGTCACCATGTTCATGGGGCAGACCCAGGAGCAGAACACGCGGCCGCCGAGCAGGGCGTAAAAAGCCAGGGTGATCGCCGCGCCGATCAGGACATCGGTCGCCAGCAGGCCTCCGGCGGCCAGCAACTGGATGACGGCGAACGGATCGGCCAGCGGCACGGTTCCCAGCACGACCGAGCTGCTGAGATTGCCACGCAGCACCGTCCAGCCCCACAGGTTGCCGCCGATCAGCAGCACCATCACCGCCGTTTGCACGAGGCGGCGGGCGATCAGGTAACGATTTGTCCTGAGGCTAGTCATCCTGCAGGTCTCCGCTGTTCAGGTAGTCCAACGGGTGGCTGTCCAGTTCGTCGGCCGGGCCGGTGGTGCCGTCGATCCTGCTTTCGTCCCCTTCTTCCCAGCCTTTGACGTAGCTGTTGCCCACCCGGCCGAGGGCCACCTCCAATGGCAGAACAAAAATGGCCGCCTTTTCCACCACGCAGGCCCGCTCGCACAGGCCGCAGCCGGTGCAGGCATCGGGGTGCACCTTGGGCAGCAGCACGGCGTGCCGGCCCGTGCGCTCGTTGCGGGTGTGTTCGATGGTGATGGCCTTGTCGAGCAGGGGGCAGGCCCGGTAGCAGGCATCGCAACGCAGGCCCCAGGCCGCGATGCAGTTTTCGTAATCCATGACAGCCAGACCGATGCGGGTCTTGTTCACGTCGAGAGTGCGGCCGCCATCATCACTTACCAGGCTGACATCCAGGGCGCCGGTGGGACACTCGGCGGTGCAGGGGATGTCGGTGCAGAGGTAGCAGGGAACATCTCGCGGGAGCAGGCGCGGCGTGCCGGTGGGCGCGTCGGTGCCGGGTCCCGCCAGGAACAGGGTGTCGTAGGGACAGGCTTCGACACAGATGCCGCATTTGATGCACTTGCCGAGAAAAACCTTTTCCGGCAGGGCGCCGGGCGGACGCAGGACCAGCGCGGCGGATTTGCCTTCGGTGACAAATCCGCCCCATACCACGCCACCGACCGCGGCGGCGGTCAAACGGGACAAAAAGCCCCGGCGGTCAATGCCCTTGCCCGCGGCCATATCGGGCTAGGCCCGGGTCACCTTGACGGCGCACTTCTTGTAGTCCGTCTCCTTGGAGATGGGACAGGTGGCGTCCAGGCAGACCTTGTTGATGAGCACGCGTTCGTCGAAGAACGGCACCATCACCGTGCCCTTGGGCATGGTGTTGCGGCCCCGCAGTTCGATGTGCACCTTCACGCGGCCGCGGCGGCTTTCGATCCAGATCGCATCGCCGTCGGTGAAGCCCTGCTCCGCAGCGTCGTCGGGATTCATGAAACACACAGCCTCGGGCACCGCGCGGTAAAGCTCGGGCACGCGCATGGTCATGGTTCCGGTGTGCCAGTGTTCGAGCACGCGGCCGGTCACCAGCCAGAACGGGTAGGTCTTGTCCGGCATTTCCGGGGGATCCATATAGGGCCGGAAGAAGATCTTGGCCTTGTTGTCGTACTTGACCTTGTCGCCCTTGTGGGGGCCCTTCAGGTCACCCGCGAGAAGCGCTTTGGCCGCGGGTCCGTAAAAGGCGAACTTCTGTCCGGGCGCCTTTTTGGCGACGTAGGAATCGTACTCGGCGTTGAAGCGCCACTCGGTTTCCTTGCCGTCGACCACGGGCCACTTCAGGCCGCGCACCTTGTGATAGGTGTCAAAGTCGGCCAGATCGTGCATATGACCCACGCCGAACTTACGGTATTCCTCCCACAGGTACTTGTGCACGAAGAACCCATAACCCTCGAAGCCCGCGACCTTGCGCTTGTCGCCTTCGGCCAGGGTGTTCAGGGATCCTTCGCCGATGGGATCGGGCCAGGTGTACTTGTGCGCGTCCTCGTTGTTGAACAGGACGTCGAACAGCGTGTCGTCCGGCGAATAACCCATGGCCTGGGCGTCGGCCAGGACGTCGGGAAGAGTCAGCTTGTCGTTGATCTTCTGCTCTCCCCACACCTCCTTCAGGGTGATTCGCTTGGCGAACTCGAAGGCCTGCCAGATGTCGGGCATCGCGTCGCCGACAGGGGTGACCTGCTGTTTCCAGTGCTGGGTGCGGCGCTCGGCGTTGCCGTAGGCACCCCACTTTTCGAAGATCATCGCGCTGGGCAGGATCAGGTCGGCCACCTTGGCGCTGATGGTCGGGTAACCGTCCGAAACAACGATGAAGTTGTCCATCTCGCGCGCGGCCTTGATCCAGTGGTTGGCGTTGGCCGTGTTTTGCCAGGGATTGCAGACCTGCACCCACGCCCACTTGATCTTCCCGTCCTCGATGTCCCGCAGCAGCTTCGTATAGTGCGAACCCGGCTTTCCATTGAGGGTTTTGGCGGGCAGCTTCCAGATTTTTTCGCTGAATTCGCGGTGTTTGGGATTGGCCACAATCAGGTCGGCGGGCAGCCGGTGGGCGAAGGTGCCCACTTCGCGGGCGGTGCCGCAGGCGCTGGGCTGTCCGGTCAGGCTGAAGGCACCGTTGCCGGGCTCGGCCTGCTTGCCCAGCAGCAGATGCACCATATAGGCCTGTTCGTTTACCCAACTTCCGCGCGTGTGCTGGTTCATGCCCATGGTCCAGTAGCTGACGACCTTGCGGTCCTTTTCCAGATAGTGGTCGGCCAAGGCCTGGAGCTTCACCTTGTAGTCATCGAGGGATTCGTCGGGGTCGCCCTTGGACAATTCGGCCACGAAGTCCAACGTGTAGGGTTCAAGGCCTTTCTTGAATTCCTCGAAGCCGATGGTCCAGTGGGCGAAACAATCCCCGGGGGCGGTGTGTTTCATCTCCATCGTGTCACCGGCCTTGTAACCGAGGTAGGCGAGGGTCTTGCCTTCGGCCTCACTCAGTACCTTGCTGAACTGTTTGTTCATGGTGTCCAGTTCGATGGCGGCATATTTGGGGTTGTTTTTGTCTTGCCGCATTCCATAGCCGAGGTCGGTGTGGCCGGTCGTGAATACGGTGTTCTGTTCGATGAACTCCTTGTCCATGGTCTCGGGCCGGTTGTAGACGATTTCATTGGCGATGTAGTTCCAGATCGCCAGATCGGTCTGCGGTTTGAAGATGATCTCCATGTCGGCCAGGTTGCTGCAGCGGTTGGTGTAAGTGGTCAGGTTGATCAGCTTCACCCGGTCGGGGTTGCTCAGCTTGCGGTCGGTGATGCGGGACCAGAGGATGGGATGCATCTCGGCCATGTTGGCGCCCCACATCACGGCCGTGTCAGTGTATTCGATGTCGTCGTAGTTTCCGGACGGCTCGTCGATGCCGAAGGTCTGGATGAAACCCACCACCGCGCTGGCCATGCAGTGCCGGGCGTTGGGGTCGAGGTTGTTGCTGCGGAAGCCACCCTTGACCAGCTTGGACATGGCGTAGCCTTCGTGGATGGTGTACTGCCCGGAGCCGAACACGCCGATGCCCGTGGGGCCCAGTTCGCCGTAGGCTTCCTTGAACTTGGCGGCCATCACGTCGAAGGCCTTGTCCCAGCTGACGGGTTTGAACTTGCCCTGTTTGTCGAACTCACCCTGCGCGTTGACCCGCAGCAGGGGCTGGGTGAGGCGGTCCTTGCCGTACATGATCTTGGCGTTGAAATATCCCTTGATGCAATTCAGCCCACGGTTCACCGGGGCGGCGGGGTCGCCCTTGACCGCGACGATCTTGTCGTTGCGCGTGGCCAGCATCAGCCCGCAACCGGTTCCGCAAAAACGGCAAACCGATTTGTCCCACTTCCAGCCTTTTTCGGTCTCCTGGGCCTGGGCCATGGCCGAGGCGGGGATCTTCATGCTGATGGCGCCGGCGGCACTGACCGCGGCGGCCTGTTTGATGAAATCACGACGAGTGAGAGCCATGGCAAACCTCTTTCAGCTTCAAGGCGGGAATCCCCAGATTCGATCTAGGGATTTAAACAATTCAGAACCTGGATGTAAAGGTCCAAATTAAAGAAATAACAGGTATATCTCCTTAGTGATCAATATGTTATGAATATATTTCCAATAATGAGAATCAATTTTATCCTGGATTTGGGAAACAATTTCGGGCACTTTTCGAGAATACCTTGTTAAATGGCGATACCCCTGAACTTTGGCGGTCGGAACCTGGCTGCCGGAGCATTATGGGATTCGAAACAAGGGGGACTTCCACGTGAAAAAATCCTGCCTGCCTTTCATGGTCCTTTTTCTTTTTCTGTCCGGCTGTCTGACCTCCACTCCCTTCCAGTCCGCCCGGGTGGTCGAACCGGGCCAGCAGTCGGGATCGGTTACGTTGCAGAAAAGCGTCGATGCCAAGGAAAGCCAGGACTACAGCTGGTACATGATGGAATTCGGCGGGCGTTTTCCGGTGGCCAACGGAAGGGTGGATTTTTCCGTGGGCGGGGCCATCATGGCCTTTCAGAGGAATGGTGAACTGGGGGGCATCGGGGGGATGCTCGGACTGGGGACCAAAGTTGAACTTTTGCAGGATTTGCTGGCTGTCGAAATCCCGGCGCGCCTGATGTTCGCCGGCGAGAACACTTTGGAAACCACCCACCTCTATCCGCGGGCCATCCTCTCACTGCCGATTTCGCAACTGGTGGAAATCAATCTATCCCACACCCGGTACGTGTTTTTTGAAGAGACAGGCCTGGTTCCCTACGCCTTTTCGGCGGGACTGGCCATTGGCCGCCGGGGCGGTAATATCATCAGACCGGAAATCGGAATCCTGGTTTTTCCGGAGGGTCATAATATTCTGCAATTCGGCATCGGGTACACGCCCGAAGCGCCGAGTTATTCTCCCAAAAAAGATTTCGAAGAGGGTACGCCATACTAATTGATGTCGAATTTTTCAATGTCCTCTTCAAACAGGGGACCGGTGGCCGTGAAGACAAAATTTCCGGGGTCGATGGCCCACCGGGCCAGGGCATTGACCTCTTCGGTTTTAACCATGGATATTTCATGAAGAGGTTTCAGGGGAATATCCCCAAAGGCCGCCAGGTGGCGGAGAGATCTCAAACCGGATTCATGGTCACTGAAATTACTGATGGCCCACCCTGATAAATCAAGTCGGGCCCGGGCGATTTCATCGTCGTCAAACCCCGTTTCCATGATGCGGGCGAGTTCATGGCGAGTGCAGGCTAAAACGACGTGTGACTGCCCCGGTCGGCATGTGACGGATATCTCCCACATCTGATATCCGGTCGATGAGTAAACCTCCGCATCGACGGAATAGGTCAGACCCTCCTGTTCGCGCAAACGGTCGGTAAGGATTTGATTAAGGGCGCTCTCCAGAACAAGTGCGGTAATTGTCGCCTGCGGGCCTGATCGGGGCTGAACCAGGGGGAAGGAAATATCCAGCATGACATCACCGCGGGTCAGGTCCGGGATTACCTTGCCGTGTATACCCTGAACCATGGCCTCGGGCAGCTCAACGGGCTTAGCGGGC
Organism: Candidatus Krumholzibacteriia bacterium; assembly: GCA_030592845.1. Lineage (GTDB taxonomy): Bacteria > Krumholzibacteriota > Krumholzibacteriia > LZORAL124-64-63 > LZORAL124-64-63 > JAGLCY01. The sequence goes on from JAUVII010000005.1 coordinate 46,645, forward strand.
CGCCAGGAATCGTATTGGCCGAAGGTCCGGTTCAGAAGGGGTTTTACCTTGGCCAGGGATTCTCTGCCCGCGACCATCAAAACGAGGTTGCCGGTTTCCTGAAAATAGTCCTTTTGAAGGTTGACCAGATCCTTGTAATTGAGCTTTTTGAACTTTTCCGGCTCAGGGGCCCACATACCGACCGAGGGGTGATTTGACCCGAATATCTGTTCCCTTCTCCAGGCGCGGGCTTGGAAAATCTTCCGGTTGCGGGTTTCCCTGAGGTACTCTTCGCCCCACCGGATTACCGAATACCAGCGCATGCTGTTGAACTCACGGCTCGCGACTCTTTTGTCCACGGCTTTGATGATGCGCTCGACTTTATCCACGGAACCCTGCGCGAAAAATTCCGAATTGTTCCACCCCAGACGAAACTTGAGATCGTAAGGCAATTTTCTGGGGGGCAAGTCCCGATCCGGGTCACGTTTCTGTTTGGGGTCGTAGTTGACGACCAGGTTGAATATCCGTGTAATGCCCGGCTTTTTTCCGGGACGCATGTCCTTGATCCCCTTGAAAGAGCGGTAACCGGCCATGGCCCAATGATCCGAATCCGGGATCAGGAGATGGAAGACGGGAATACCGTTTTCCAATTCGTAGCGACTCAACTTGATGAGATCGGCCTCGCCGTAGGCCTTGAGCACGGGTTCGATTTCCGTCCGGGTCAGGCTGGCCAGATTGGATTCGGCTCCCATGGAGCCGGTCGCCTGTGTGGTTTTTGCCATGCGAATGGTCGCGGGCCTTTCCGAATCCCGGCCATGGCTTACCCCGACGACGGCCAGGTCGGGGTGGATCCATTGCCCCATAAACCGGTTGAATTCCTCGGGGCCCGTGTTTTCGAGGATTTTTCTTATTCGGCCTATGGTCATGTATTCATTGCCGTTGACCAGCGCGGAGCCAAGTCCGATGGACATTCCGGGGTTCCGGCGGGTGCTCACCAATTCATCGACCGCGTCCTGGATTCGTTTCTGGAATACCTCCGGGTCCCCCAATTCAAGGACCATTTCGGAAATGCCCTTCCATTGATATCCCATACTGCGAAGGCTCTGTTGATCGGGATCGAATTCATAGTAGATACGGCCCCAGTGATCCTCGTTGTTGGTGGAGGGGCGGCTATAGGAATACCGGGAAGTCAGCATGACGATTGCTTCACCCGGCACGCTCCGGGCATGAAGACGCAAGCCGGATTTTTCCATGATATGGGGCAGGACCCAGACCAGGGCGGCGTCATAATCCTCCTTCAGGGAAACACGGAAAGCGAGACAAAGCTGGAGGCCGGTATGTTCCTGAGAGTCAGTAATGATTTGGGCCGCGGCAACGGGAGGATAGAGAGGGGTCTCCTGGAATACGGTAACATTTGGTGGACCGAATCCGAATATCCTTTCAATATCGGCCAGGGTTTTTTCTGGATCCAGAGGCCCTTTGACCACGATGGCTGATCGTTCGGGCCGGATGTGGTTCTCCTGGAAAAGCAGGAAATCGCCCACGCTGATTGCCGCGACCGTCTCCGCGGATCCACCCACGTCACGGCTGAAGGGATGTCCGGAGAAGCAGGCATGAAAAACGGATTCCAGGAATTCCTGGGTGGGGGGCAGACGTTTTCGCATGGCCAATTCTTCGATGACCACCCGTTTTTCCCTTTCGAAGCTGAGGGAATCGGTGGTTACTCCCCGGATCCGGTCCGCCTCCAACTCAAGGATCTCAGGCAGGAATACAGGCAGGCATTCGGTGTCGAATTGCATGAAAGCGGAACCGGTGCGGGCATTGCGGTAGGTCGAATACAGGGTCTGTTTCCGGATCAATCCCCCATCGGGATGGTTGAGGCTGCTTTCGGTCAGCAGATGTTCGGATAAATGGGCCAGGCCCCTGAGGCTGTCCGGCTCAACAGCACTGCCGGCTGCATAGAAGACCCCGACCCTGACCAGCGCCGCGTTCGGCATCGACTTGACGACAACCTGTATTCCGTTGTCCAGGGTCTTGCTCAGTTGGACGGATTCCGTGGGAAGGGAATCGGGCAGGGATTCCTGCGGTATGGTTTCCCCAGCATTGAATAAAATTATAATCAGGGCCGTACTAAATATTTTGGACATGGTTGATCTCCCCCCGGATCACGCCCGCCAAACCCCTGAAATTCAGTAATTCAATGAAATTCCAGGGGAAACAATCTATTATTTAGATGCAATCAGAGTACCAATCCATCCGGATCATCATACCGGAGGCTACCAATGAATATCGACATGAATCTTTTTCACCGCTTGTTCCGCGCCCATCCGTGGCATGGGATCTCCATCGGGGATGATGCGCCCGATGTCGTGAACGCCTACATCGAGATCGTTCCTTCCGATACGGTGAAGTACGAACTCGACAAGCCGACGGGGCATCTGAAGGTCGATCGTCCACAGAAATTTTCCAATGTCTATCCAACCTTGTACGGGCTGATTCCCCAGACCTATTGCGGTAGTTCCATCGCCGAGTTCTGTATGCAGCAGACTTCCCGGACCGATATCGTGGGCGACGGCGATCCTTTGGATATATGCGTGCTGACCGAAAAGGCGATTACACATGGGGACATCCTGCTACCGGTCACGCCCATCGGCGGACTGCGAATGATCGACAGCGGGGAAGCCGACGACAAGATCATCGCGGTCATGCGGGGCGATGCCGTCTACGGTCATATGCGCGACCTTCACGAGTGCCCGCCGGCCCAGATCGATCGCCTCAAACATTACTTTTTGACCTACAAGGACGCGCCGGGGGCCCACCAACGGGAAGCCGAGATTTCGCATGTATACGGGCGCGAGGAAGCGCACGAGGTGATCGAGCGCAGCCGGAAGGACTACGCGGAGAAGTTTGGTGAGTTGAAGAAGCTGTTCGAGAGTCTGAAGACCAAGTGAAACAACAACTGTAGAGAAAATAACATTCCCTCATGATACAATTCCGGCTCGATTCACGAACCCGAATCATGTTTCCATAATATTGATTCCACGAAAGGTCATCGTGGCGGACCAGGCGCGCGTCAGAAAATATTTCTTCCTGCACATGCGGCCCAACCGCCTTCCGGCCGCCACGCTCCGCTATACCCACACTTTCGGCCTGGGCGGCATGTCCGCGGTGCTGGTGATCCTGTTGATCCTGACCGGCGCCCTGATGATGCTGGCCTACGAACCGACCCCGGACCGAGCGCATGATTCGATCATCGGCCTGCAAACCGAAACCCTGTTCGGACCCTTGATCCGCGGCCTCCATTTCTGGAGCGCCAACCTGCTGATCGCCGTGGCGCTGCTGCACCTGCTGCGCGTCTTTTTTACCGGAGCGAAGGATGGACCGCGAAAGCTCAACTGGGTGATCGGGCTCGTTCTGCTGGCCTGTGTGTTGGCGTCCAACTTCACCGGCTACCTTTTGCCCTGGGATCAGCTTTCATACTGGGCGGTGACCATCTGCACGGGGATGCTCGGCTACGTGCCGGGCGTGGGCGGTTGGTTGCAGGAAGCCGCGCGAGGTGGAAGCGTAGTGGGGCCGACCACGCTCATCATCTTCTATACACTGCACACCACGGTGGTGCCGGTCGTTCTGGCCGTGCTCATGGGATTCCATTTCTGGCGGGTTCGCAAGGCGCGCGGAGTGGTAGTGCCGCGGCAAGCTGGTGAGCCCGCGCCAGCCGATCCGGAATTCGCGCGCGGATGGCCCGATCTCATTCTGAGGGAACTGGTCGTGGGTACGGTGCTGGTGGCGGTGGTGATGGTGCTGGCGATCTTTTTCGCACCCGACCTGGGAATACCCGCCAACCCCGGCATGAGCCCCAACCCGGCCAAGGCTCCCTGGTACTTCGTGGGCTTCCAGGAACTGCAGATCCATTTCCATCCCGTGTTTTCGATCCTGGTCATTCCCCTGGTTGCGGTGGCCGGTCTGATCTGGTGGCCGTACCGGCGTCGGGAAGTCGACCAGACGGGAGTGCTGTTTGGTTCGCCGACCGGTAGAAGGACCGTCGGTATTGCCGCGGTATTGGGGCTGGTCGTTACGCCGCTTTTGATCGTCGCCGACGAGATGTGGCTGCAGACGACCGCGTGGGCGCCGTCGGTCATCAGCCATGGCTTGTTGCCTTGTCTTGTCCTGGCCGCGGTGGTGGTTGGGTTCCGTATGGTCCTTCGCAAACAATTGAACGCTACTCGTGAAGACGCCGACCAGGCCGTATTTGTCTTGCTGGGAGTGGCGTTCGCGGTTCTGACGATAACGGGTGTTTGGTTCCGGGGCGCGGGGATGGCCCTGGTCTGGCCGTGGTAGAAACAGGGAGCAGCGAGTGAGCGATATCGATTCAAAAGAAACCAGGGAACCGGATCTTCCCCGGCGGAACTTCTTCCGCAAGGCCTGGCTGGTGCTGGGCGCCTTGGCCACCCTGCAATTCCTGTGGATCGGTTTCGATATGCTGCGCCCCCGCAAACGGCGGCGGCGGGACACGGCAGCCGGCACGATCTACACCGCCGGTCCCGTGGAACGGTTCGAACCCGGCTCGGTGACCGCGTTTCCCGCCGGGCCGTTCTATCTGGCGCGGCTGGCCGACGGTGGTTTTCTGGCCTTGAACCGCACCTGTACTCATCTGGGATGTACGGTGCCCTGGGTCGAAGAGGATCAGCAGTTCGCCTGCCCCTGCCACGCCTCGGTGTTCGATATCACCGGTGAGGTACTGAGTCCACCCGCCGACCGGGCCCTCGACATGTATGCCGTCAGGATCGAAAACGGGATAGTGAAGGTGGACCTCAGCGGAGTCATCAAGCGGCAGGGATTTGAAACCGCGCAGGTCACCATGCCATGAGCAGGGATCTTCAAAGATGGCAGATCATTGGCTTAAGCGCCTTGGCGGCGATCGTACTGCTGATCCCTCTGTATGTTCTGCGCGCCGGTCGTGAAGTGGCCCCCCCGTTGACCAAGGCGTCCCCGACCTATGTCGGCCGCAACGAATGCCGCACCTGCCACGAAACCGAATTCCAGTCCTGGCTGAACAGCGACCACGACAAGGCCATGGACGTGGCTGCCGACAGCACAGTCCTGGGCGACTTCGATGACGCGGTTTTTTCGAGCAAGGGCGTAACTTCACGTTTCTTCCGGCGCGATGGGAAATTCTTTGTCCACACCGCGGGCCCCGGTGGGAAAATGGGCGACTTCGAGATTGCCTACACTTTCGGCCACGAGCCCCTTCAGCAGTACCTGGTCCCGTTTCCCGGGGGCAGGTTGCAATGCCTGACCATCGCCTGGGATACCGATGACGACCGCTGGTTCGATCTGTATCCCGACGCCGATATTCCCCATGACGACTGGTTGAGTTGGACCGGCGGCGGCCAAAACTGGAACGGTATGTGCGCCGAGTGTCATTCCACCGATCTGAAAAAGGGTTACGATCCCGAAACCCGGACCTTCAACACCACCTGGTTCGAAATCGACGTCAGTTGCGAATCATGCCACGGCCCCGGATCCGGCCATGTGGAGTGGGCGAAAATCCAGCCCATGGCGCGGCCCGAGGTGGATGATTACGGATTGGCTGTGCCCACGGGCGACCTGGAAACGGTCGAACTGGTTAATTTGTGCGCGCCCTGCCACGCGCGGCGCGTCATCCTGGGTGACTACGACCACGCCGATCCCCACCTGCTGGAAAACATGGTCCCCACGACCCTTGACCAGGGTTTGTACCACGCCGATGGGCAGATTCTCGACGAGGTCTACGTCTACGGATCCTTTGTGCAAAGCAAGATGTTCGCGAACGACGTGAGTTGCCGTGACTGCCACGACTCGCACAGCCTGAAACTCAAGTTCGAGGGCAACGATCTGTGTCTGCAGTGCCATCTGGGGGAGACCTACGACAATTACGACCATCACTTCCACAAGAAGATCCACGAAGGCCAGCCCAGCGACGGCGCCCTGTGCGTCAAATGCCACATGCCCGAACAGGCTTACATGGTGATCGATGAACGGGCCGACCACAGCATCAGGGTTCCCCGTCCCGATCTCAGTTTGAAGACCGGCAGTCCCAACGCCTGCAACACGACGGATTGCCATGGCGACAAAACGGTCGCCTGGTCGGTGGAGCATTATGAAAAGTGGTACGGCCTGGCCAGGAAGCCCCACTACGGCACCACCCTGGCTGAGGGTCGCGTGGGCACGCCGGAAGCCCGGGACGACCTGATCCGGTTGGCGGGCGACATGCTCTATCCGGCCATGGTCCGGGCCACGGCGCTGTCGCTTCTGCCCAACTATCCTTCGCCCGAAAGTACGCGTGCGTTTGCCCGGGCCCTGGCCGACGAGGACCCTCTGGTTCGATACACCGCGGTGAACAACGCATCGGCAGCCACGGGTCAGGAATTCGTGGATCTTCTCGCGCCTCTTCTCTTCGACCCGGTCCGGTCGGTTCGGATCATGGTTGCCTCACGTCTGGCGGATGCCCCGGCTGAAATGCTCAAACCCTACCAACTGGAAGCCCTGGCCACGAGCCTCGCGGAATACGAGGTGGCGATGGCTTACTCCCTCGACTTCTCGTTCGCGGGGTTCAATCTGGGCAACCTGTACGCGCGGATGGGTGAAGCGCAAAAGGCCGAGATGTATTACCGCACGGCCATCGACATCGACGGACTCTTCATTCCCGCCCGGGCCAACCTGGCGGTCGTGCTGAATTCCCTCGGCCGTAACGAAGAAGCCGAAACCCAGCTGAAGGCGGCCCTCGAGGCGGAACCCGAGGCGTACGATCTGGCCTATTCCCTGGGGTTGCTGCTGGGGGAGATGGGAAAATACGAAGAGGCCGAAAAATACCTGGCCATCGCGGTGGAGGGTATGCCGGACCACGAGCGCGCGGCCTATAACCTGCAGCAGATCAGAGACTATCTTCGGAACAGGAAATGAGCGTTCCGGTTGGCGGCGATGGGGGGCTCAGCTCCAGTCCGCGCCGCCGCCAAAGGCCTGAACCTGGTCGTAGAGCCCGGCGATGCGTTTGACCCCGAGGTCGGTCAGTGCCTGTGAGAGGCGCTGGAACTCTTTGTTGCGCACGCAGGCCAAAAAGCTGTCGGCATCGGTGAAGCGACCGTGGTTTATCAACGTCCGGGATTCTTGCCGATTGCGGTAGAGCATCGACCCCAAAAAGCCCTCTTGGCCTTCCATGAAATCGCCGACGGCCTTCCACGCGACAATGGCCTCATCCTCTTTTCCTTCAGGCAAAGTGATTACGTTAAAGAAGGTGTGGTGTTCGCTCATTTTCTTGTCCTCTTCGCTAGAATTGATAATTCACCTCAATGCGATGATCGCCATCGGCATAGTCAAGCTTTGTCGTCCAGTTGGCAAAGTATCGAACATTCATCCTGGGATTTATCTGGTAACTGACAGCGGCCACCAGCCCCATTTTTCGCATTGGTATCCAATACCCCAATGTGCCCGGAACCGCAGCGCAACGCATCGATCTTGCCGGACACGATTTCAAAGGTTCAGCCCTATGCCTGAGGCTCAGCAAATCCCAAACTCGCCGGGACAAAAAGATCTTCGACCGTGAGTTCGCGGCTACAAAGTCCCTGTTGATGGGAATATCTGAACAACGCTTCCAGGGTTTTAAGATTGGCATCGATACCGTAGGAGTAGTAGTTGTTCCCCATCAATGCCCGGGTCTCATCGAATTCCTGACCAAACCAGGGAAGTGAGTCTTTAAGCCAGGCGGCTTTGGCCATGTATTCAAACGCCATCTCTTTGGATTTCGAGTAAGCCTTGAACACAGCCTCGATAAGCCAGGGATTTTCCTCCACGAGGCTGTTTTTGACGGCCACTGCGTGCATGATCGGGAAGATGCCTGTTTTTGAAAAGTAGCTTCGCTCCGTCGATCGATAGTCAGGAAAGAGGCGCCCCACCTTGGGGTGGCCCTCGATATAAGCTCTGGGCTCGCCGGCATGGAACACGGCATCAACCTCACCGGATTCGAGCAAATCGGATTCATCCCG
>JAUVII010000061.1 GCA_030592845.1 Candidatus Krumholzibacteriia bacterium
ATGATGAGGCGAAAACCAAACCTGCTGCGGGTTCTGCTGCTGTTGGCCGTGGTCATGGGATCGGTCCTGTACGCTGATACGGCCGAGGCCCGGCGGCGCAACGTGCGCGGAACCGTATACGAGGACATTCTGGGCGATGGCTCCATCGCGGGCGACCTGAAAGCCGGCGGCATACAGGTGCGTCTGTACAGGGACAGGAACAACAACGGGTTGATCGACCTGGGTGATGTCTTCCTACAGCAACAAACGACCAACGCCTCGGGATCCTTCAACTTCAAGGTCGAGACCAAAGCCACCGGAAATTATTACCTGGTGGCCGTAAAATCCCGCGGCATGAGTCCATGGACGGGATTCAACGGCGGTTTTGGCCTGGCGAACGTATGGGCCCAGCAGACCGTGGGGGATGACCCTTCCACCATCGCCCTGGATGTGGGGCCTCGTTTCGGTGGAGTGACACCGGGAGTTTCGGACGTTTTCAATACGGGCAGCACCAATCCGGCCAACAATAATTACCAGCATGTGGGCCGGGCGGATGTAACCGGTGCCCATGCCAACAATGTGGATTTCGGATTCAGCTTCAACGTGGTGACCAACACGCTGGGTGGGAACAACACGGTGGTGCAGGGAAGCCTGCGTCAGTTCCTGGTCAACGCCAACGCCGTGGTCGGCGACAACGTCATGCGGTTCGTGCCGGCGGTGGCGTCCAACGCTTCGGGCGGGGGCGGGCAGTGGTGGCGGGTTTCCCTGACAGCGCTTCTGCCTGCACTGGTGGATCCGGGTACGACGGTGGACGGCACGGCATACGACGCGGCGAACGGGACATCCATCCTGGATTCGAATCCCGGTGTGTTGGGAACCGGGGGAGCCGTGGGAGCCGGCGGCGGGGCTTTGGCGACGGTTGCCGGGCCGGAACTGGAGATCACCGGTTCCAACGGGACCGGATTCGGCCTTCGTATTCAGGCCGACCTGACGACGGTGCGCAATTTGTCCCTCCACAGCTTTTCCAGTTTCGGGTGGAGCGCGGTGATGGGAAACATCCTGGTTGAATCGGGTGCCGGAACCATTATCGAAATGAACGTACTGGGCGCGGGTCCCGGGGGCTTCACCGATCCGGGAGCATGGCGATCAGTTCCTCTCATTACTTTGGCGGGGGCAACCGGCGGAACGCTCCGTGGCAACCTGATCGGCTTCAGTTCCCGACATGGAATCGAGGCGCGTGTTGGCTCGGATGGTTGGCTGATCGAAAACAACGAGGTCTTCGCCAATGCCCAAGCCGGCGGATCTCAGAACGGAATCAGCCTGGACGGGTGTTCAGGTGTGACGGTTTCAGGCAATCTGATTCACGAGAACGGCGGCGCGGGGGTGGATGTCTTTGGCGGTTCGGGTTCGGTTACCCTGGCGGATAACACGATTCGGCGCAATGGTATCGCCGCGACAGGCGGCGCCGAAACCGCGGGTGTAAGGATTCTCGACAGCGGGAACCTGGTTCAGGGCAACGTCTTGTCCGAGAACTACGGCGCGGGCGTGATGGTGGCCGCGGCGGCGAGCGCCGTGACGATCACGCAAAACGCCATTTTCGATAATGGCACCATCACCAACCTGGGCGGATGGGCGGCCACGGGCCAGGTGGGCATCGATCTTCTGGGCGGCGGCGACAATGACAGAAGTGGCACCGCACCATTTTTCACCCTGAACGACAGCGGCGATGGTGATGCCGGCGGCAACGGCCTGCTGAACTTCCCGGTGCTGGAGACCGCGCTCAACGTTGGCGGCAATCTCACCTTGAGCGGATGGGCAAGGCCCGGTTCCGTGATCGAGGTATTCGTCGCGGCAGCAGACCCGTCGGGTCTGGGCGAAGGGGAAACCTTCGTCACCACCCTGACCGAGGGTTCGGCCCTGGACCTTGATGGATCCGCCAGCATCTACGGACCGCTGCCCGTGAACGGAGTACCGGTCGGGCAGGACAATACCAACCGGTTCCAGTTCGTCATCCCGCTTCCGGCCGGAGTTCTTACCGGCACCATTCTGACCACGACGGCCACCGTGGGGGGATCGACCTCGGAATTCGGCGGCGTTACCACGGTAACCGCGCTGGTCCCCAATATCCTGGTCAGCAAAACGACGGTGACCGAATCGGACCCCGTGAACCTGCTCGCCAACCCCAAGGCCATTCCCGGCGCCGTGGTCCTGAACGTCATTTCCGCGGTCAATACCGGCCCGGGGGCGGCCGACGTCGATGCCCTGACGGTGACCGATCCCATTCCGGTGAACACCGCGGTTTTCGTGGGTGACGTGGCGGGTGCAGGTTCGGGCCCGGTGGAATTCACGGATGGCGTGATCCCAGGGGGGATGAATTATTCCTACGGCGGGTTGGCGGACCTGACGGATGACCTGGAGTTCTCCAGCGACGGCGGCGCTACCTGGGGTTATATCCCGATGCCCGATGCCACCGGTTTCGACCCCCTGGTGACCCACATGCGTGTCGTTCCCAAGGGGGCGTTTGCCGCTTCGGACGGCGTGAACCATCCCGGCTTCAGCGTGAGTTTCAAAACTCGGGTGGAGTGATCGATTCATCGCCGTAAGCCTTCAGGAAACTGACCAGATTGATGTCCTCATGGGCAAGCCCCAGCTTCCGTCTGATGTTTTCCCTGTGCCGGCTGACCGTATGAGGGGACAGGTTTCTCAGACGGGCGATTTCCTTGGTCGACAACCCGCTGCGGATCATGTTGCTGATCTGGATCTCGGTCGGCGTCAGGTCCTTGAACTGGGTGGACAGGTTTCTGGTGAAGGGAAAAACGATCTCATTGAGGTGCTGCCTCAAGAGGGAAGTGTAGCCGGGAATTTCCGCGGGCGAGGCCTGGTCCAGGGCGTACAGGATTGGTGAAATCACCTGGTCGACATTTGCCTGGACGCTGGCGGCGAGGGCCCTTTTTTCTCCCTGAACGTTATTGAGCACTTCCTTCAGCGCGATGTTGAGACTTTTTAGCGAACTCCGTTCGACCTGCAGCTGTTTCTCGGCCTGGATCCGGGCAACGGCTTTTCCTGTCTGGTCACTGATGGCGTCGATGAGGAGGCGTTCCTCGTTAAGGAACGGCCCCTCGTCGGATTCGGGTTTTTTCTCGAGGTAACAAACTTCGACAAACCCGATTTCCATTTGCTCGTTGCGGATGGGCGCCCTTTGAACCCATGGGGATTCCCGGTGGTTTTCACCTCTGTACTCCTGCCCCTGGATCACGATGCGCCCCGCGGTGATTTCGGGAAACTGCCAGGACCGGGGGATGATTTCCACGATTCCCATCATGATTTCATCCAGGTCATTGCCATGGGTGCTGATCAGCTCGGAAATTCCGTAGAGGCAGGACAACTCCTTGACCCGTTCCTGGAGAAAATGGGAGACCAGGCCCAGACGCTTCTCGGGATCCGAACCCCCATCCTGGGCTCCGAACCTGTTCAAACCCTCTTCCATCAACCGCATCATGGATTGGAAACTCCGGCTTTTGGGCTCACTCATGGTGGATTGCTCCGGTTTTGCATCGAAATGCGCCAAAATGCCTATAAAACCTAGGCAAAATATACTCAAAAATACCTTATAACCCAAACGCAATCCAATCCCTATCTTTGCCGATAGATAAGGTGGAGTTCCCATGGAGGTTGCCATGTTTGATCTGAACAAATTCATCAGCGCCGAACCAGCTATCGCTTCGACGGGGCCTGAATTCCTGGGGGACCTGTTCAACAGTATCCCGCTGGGGATCTTTGCCGTTGATGAAGACCTGAGGATCACCGCCGTCAACGACGCGGCCCTGGACACCCTGGAAATCCCGCGGCGCCGGGCCCTGGGCAAACCGTGTTGTGATGTTTTCCGGGGCGTCGCCTGCAGGGGCGGATGCGCTCTGAGGCAAACCATGGAATCCGGCGAACCCATTATTAACCTGCGGACGAAGATCAAGGATTCCCTGGGCCGTCACATTCCGGTTTCCATGTCCACTTCGGTGTTCCGGGACAAGGACGCCAAAGTGACCGGCGGGGTGGTCACCCTGCAGAACCTGAACCCGGAAAAAATGCGGGAGAAGGAATTCGGAAGCCCCAGGCCCTTCCAGGACATTGTAACCGGCGATCCGAACATGAGACAGTTGTTCGAGGTTTTACCAACGATTTCCCGGAGCGACACCAGTGTCCTGGTGGCCGGCGAAACCGGGACGGGGAAAAACCTCCTGGCGAAAACGATTCACAAGTTGAGTGCCCGGGCCAGCGGTCCGTTCGTGACGGTAAATTGCGCCGCCCTGCCTGAATCCCTTCTGGAATCGGAACTTTTCGGGTACAAGGCAGGGGCTTTTACCGGCGCCGTGCGCGATAAACCAGGTCGGTTCGCGGCTGCCCAGGGCGGCACCCTGTTCCTGGATGAAATCGGCGACATCCCCCTGGATATGCAGGTGAAGCTGTTGCGGGTTCTTCAGGACAAGGTGTTCGAGCGATTGGGCGATCAAAGGTCCATTGCCTGCGACATCAGGTTTATCACCGCGACACACCGCAACCTGGAGGAAATGGTCGCCCAGGGGACTTTCCGGCGGGATCTGTACTATCGTATCAATGTCCTCAACGTGGAAATTCCACCGCTCAGGAACCGGAAGGGCGACATCCCCCTGCTGGTCAACACGTTCGTGGATAAGTTCTACCGGTCCGGCAAGAAACATGTGACCGGGGTGACCTCGTCCGTGCTGGAAATCCTCATGAAACACAACTATCCGGGTAATGTCAGGGAGTTGGAAAACATCATCGAACATGCCTGGGTGATGTGCAAAGACCATGTGATCGACGTCGAACATCTGCCGCGCAGCCTGCGTCTGATGGACGGAGGAGTGGGCCCGGACAACAAGGTCGGGCTGCCCCAGGTGGAAGGGGCCTTCATTCTGCAGGTTCTGGAACGGAACGGATGGCACCGCGAAAACGCCGCCCGGGAACTCGGCATCCATCGCACGACCCTGCAGCGGAAGATCAGGAAACTGGGTCTGGTCTCTCCCCGCGTCGATGGCCGCTCGGTGAAGCGGTAACGCGTCAGTGCCGAACCGTAGTGATGCAGTTCTGCTTCGATCCTCTTCGGAAATCATCGCCTTGATATCGTAACCAATTGCCTTAAAACGAGATAAAATCCATCGATAAACGCTCTTTATGGTTCGTAACTTGCCCTTGAGGTATGAAATCCCGAGGGGCTTCCCTATTTGTCATTGTCCGTTTCCAGGAGAACTGAAATGTCCCAAGAAACCGCCTTCAATCCATTTGCGACGGCCCAGGCCGAGTTCGACCGGATCGCCGATCTGATCGGGCTGGATGCCGGAGCCCGCCAGATGCTTCGCTCCACCCAGCGGGAATATCATTTCAACATTCCGGTCCGGATGGACGACGGAACCGTCCAGGTTTTCCCGGGATACAGAATCCAGCACAACGATGCCCGGGGCCCCTGCAAGGGTGGGGTCCGGTTTCATCCCCAGGAGACGGTCAACACCGTGCGCGCCCTGTCCATGTGGATGACCTGGAAGTGCGCCGTCGCCGATCTGCCTCTGGGCGGCGGAAAAGGCGGGGTCATTTGTGATCCCCACAACCTGAGTCCCCGCGAACAGGAATTGTTGTGTCGGGGGTGGGTGCGGCAGGCCTCAAGCAACGTGGGCCCCGTCCGCGACATTCCCGCCCCCGACATGATGACCAACGCCCAGCACATGCTCTGGATGCTGGATGAATACGAAACCATGACCGGGGGAAGATACCCGGGAGCGTTCACCGGAAAGCCGGTGGGAATGGGCGGATCCCTGGGCCGCACCCAGGCCACGGGGTACGGGGTTGTCTACACCTTGCGTGAGGCCCTGAAGGAACTGGAAATCAAACCCCAGGACACCACCGCCAGCGTGCAGGGCTTCGGGAACGTGGCCCAGCACGCCATCGAACTCTATCACCGCCTGGGCGGCAAGGTGGTGTGCGTCTCCTGCTGGGACCAGAAAGACGAAGTGACCTACAGCTACGTCAAACCCGAGGGTGTCGATCTCGAGGAATTGAGGTCCATCACGGATCATTTCGGGGGTATTGACCTTCCCCGGGCCAAGGATCTTGGCTACAAGGTTCTGCCCGGCGAGGTGTGGTTATCACAGGATGTGGATGTTCTGATTCCAGCAGCCATCGAGAACCAGATCACTTCGGAATCCGTGAAGCTGATCAGTGACCGGGTGAAGGTCCTGGCCGAGGGCGCCAATGGCCCCACCTCGCCCGAAGCGGATCCGTACCTCAAGGAAAAGGGCATCTTCGTGATTCCCGATTTCCTGGCCAATGCCGGAGGCGTGACCTGCAGTTATTTTGAACAGGTCCAGAGCAACATGAACTACTACTGGGAGCTGGGAGATGTTCTCAGCAGGCTCGATGTCAAGATGACCGCGGCCTTCTACGCGGTTTTTGATCTGTCGAAAAAGCGGGACGTATCCATGCGGGACGCGGCCTACATGTTGGCCATTGACCGGGTCGCCATGGCGTGCCGGGACAGGGGATGGATCTAATGGACGTCAAACGGGACGAGCCGTTGCCCGTGTTCAGTCGGGGCACCTGGGATTCGGGAGAAGTGGTTTCGAGAATCGGCCGGGGGGAAATCGGAGGCAAAGCCAAGGGACTGGTCCTGATGGCCGATGCCCTGCTGTCCAGGATCTCGCCGGAAGAGTTTCCTGATTTCACGATAACGATTCCGCGCATGGTCGTTCTGCCCACCGGGATGTTCGATTCCTTCATGGAATTCAACGGTCTGTGGGAGTTGGCGCTTTCGGACGCTTCGGATGCCCGGATCGCCCAGGCCTTCCAGAAGGCCACGGTGCCGCCGGAGTACCTCGGCGACCTGCGGGATTTCATTTCCCAGGTGGAGGCGCCGCTTGCTGTCCGGTCGTCCAGTTTGCTGGAAGATGCCCTGGACCATCCGTTCGCGGGGGTCTATTCCACAAAAATGATCCCCAACAACCAGCCGGATGTGGACACCCGCTTCCAGCGCCTGGTCGAGGCGATTCGCTTTGTCTATGCCTCAACCTATTTCAAGACCGCGAACAACTACTTCGAGGGATCGGGCCTGGATCATTCCACTGAAAAAATGGCCCTGATTATTCAGGAAGTGGTGGGCAACCGTCACGAGGACCGGTTCTATCCCAGGCTCTCGGGTGTGGCCCGGACCTTCAACTACTATCCCAGCGGGGGGGCCAAACCCACCGACGGCGTCGTGAACCTGGCCCTGGGGTTGGGGCGGCAGATCGTCGACGGCGAATTGTCGTGGGGATATTCCCCGCCATTCCCGGCCGCGCCGCCGCCGTTCAACGACGTGGGGGACAGAATGCGCAACACCCAGACCACGTTCTGGGCCGTCAACATGGGTTCGCCTCCGCCGCCGGATCCCATGGGCGAAACCGAGTTCCTGTTGAACCCGGATCTCACCCAGGGGGAAAGGGACGGGGTGCTGGAACATCTGGTTTCCACCTACGACCACCAGTCCGACAGGCTGCGCCTGGGGCTGGGTTCCAAGGGCCCGCGGATTCTTGATTTCGGACCCCTGCTGGTGGGAAAAACCCTGGCCTTCAACGACCTGATGCGCAAGATCCTTCCCCTGGCCGAGAGGACGGCGGGGTGTCCGGTCGAACTGGAGTTCGCGGTGGATTGCGACGAGTCCGGCCAACACCGGCTATGCCTTCTGCAGATGCGCGCCATGGTTATTCCCGAGGGGGAATCCAGGGTCTCGCCCCTGGAACTGAACGCCCCCGGCGTGGTCCTGGCCTCCGAACACGGCCTGGGTCACGGCATGAAAAACGACATCTACGACATCGTCTTCATCAAACCGGAGGATTTTCAGCTGTCGAAGACCAGGTTGATCGCCATGGAAGTGGAAAAAATCAACGCCTCCCTTCAGGCCGCGAAAAGGCCCTACCTGTTGATCGGTTTCGGGCGTTGGGGCAGTGCCGATCCCTGGCTGGGCATTCCGGTGGATTGGGGTCAGATCAGCGGCGCGAGGGTCATCGTGGAATCATCCTTCCGGGAACTGAATCCGGACCCCAGTCAGGGCTCGCATTTTTTCCATAACCTGATCAGTTTCGGGATTTTCTATCTCACGGTCAGGGGCCGCGGAAGCAGCCGGATAGACTGGGACTGGCTGAACGAGCAAGCAACGGTTCAGGAAACAGGATTCCTCAAACACGTCGGGTTGACGCAGCCGCTGTTGGTGAGGATGGACGGGTTGGCGGGTCTGGGTGTCATCACCGCGGGGAACGAGTCATGAAGGAAACCGAAAAACTCATTGGAGATCTGCAGGAACGGGCAAAAGAATTACGTTGTCTCTACGAGGTCGAAAAAGCGCTCAACGACGTGAAGCGGCCCCTGCCGGAAGTGATGAGGCAGGTCGTCGAAGCCATCGGTCCGGGCTGGCAGTTCCCGGAATTCTGCGTTGCGTCCATCGAACTGGAAGGAGAGGTGTTTGAATCCAGGGGATTCAGGATGACCGCCTGTTCCCAGGAAACACCCATTCTGGTGCAGGGTGAGGCCGTTGGCAGTATGCGGGTCTGCTATACGAAGGAATGTCCCGAAGAGGACACCGGTCCATTCCTTGAAGAGGAAGTCCAATTGCTCGAAAGCCTGGCCGACAGGTTGGGGCACTATCTCCTGTTCAAGAAACTGCAGAGCATGGGCAGGAAGTGGCGAGAGCTGGAAACCATGTCCAACGAGCCCGGAGAAGAAAACTGGCAGGTCATCATCGACCTTTTGCGGGAAACCGATGATTCCCTTTTCCTGCGCATTTCACGAAAAATGCTCAACTTCCTCTGCTCCATCGGCATTTCCGAATCCCAGGCGATGCTGCAGCAGATCGACAAGGAATACGATCCGGAGGAACTGGGAACCGGTGAGACCAACGTGCCGGAGGCGTTTAGCGCCACGGACAACACCCTGTTGCTGGACGGGGGGCCGTTCCGGCTCGCCGCCAAATATATCACCGGTGAGGAAATCATTTTCTATGTCCAGAAATGGATCCAGGAAGACAAGGCCGCCGCGTTCCTGAACGTCCTGGACAACCCCCGCTCCACCCTCAGCGAGATCCAGGAAGCCCTCAGGAGGTTTCAGCAGGCAGCCCAGGACGGGGCGGGACTACCCGACTCAACGATGAAAAGCGTGGGGGTTTCCCTGACCCAGAGGGTGTTGACGGAGCAGCTTGATTTCGTAAAAACCGCCAAGGACCATGTGAGCATCGCGTTCTTCAGGGATCTGATGGACAGGATCATCATGCCCATCGAATGCCACGGCAAGCTGGGCGGCAAGGCGGCGGGAATGCTGCTGGCCCACTGTATTCTGAGAGGCCGGGAGGTTGCGCGTTCGCAGGTGGCCAGTGTTTCGGCGGACGAGGCGATGGGCGCCGCCAACGGTGTCGACTGGAACCTTCTTTCAGAAATCAGGATTCCCCGGACCTGGCACATCGCGTCCGACGCCGTCCTCGATTTCATCGCCTACAACGACCTGGAAGACACGCTTCACCAGAAATACAAGACCATCGACGAGGTGCGTCGCGACTACCCCAACATCATCCGGTTGTTCAAGAACTCATCCTTTCCTCCCAGTCTGGTCCACGGGATGTCGGCGGCCCTCGATGATTTCGACGGCGTGCCCATCATCATCCGCAGTTCGAGTCTGTTGGAGGATCGGGTCGGCACTGCCTTTTCCGGAAAATACAAAAGCCTGTTCCTGGCCAATCAGGGCAGCAAAAAGGAATGCCTCAAGGCCCTTTTGGACGCCGTTTCGGAAATCTACGCTTCCATGTTCGGCCCCGACCCCATCGAGTACCGGGCGGAAAGAGGTGTTCTGGAATTCGATGAGCAGATGGGCATCCTGATCCAGGAAGTGGTGGGAACCCAGAACGGGAAGTATTTCTTTCCGGCCTTCGCGGGGGTGGCCTTCTCGAAAAACGAATTCCGCTGGTCGCCGAGGATCACCCGCGACGATGGTCTGGTGAGGCTCGTCCCGGGGCTGGGGACACGGGCGGTCGATCGGACGGGTGACGATTACCCGGTGCTCATCGTGCCGGGGCAGCCCGAGCTGCGGGTCAATGTCGCCGTCGATGAAATCGTCAGGTATTCACCGAGCAAGATGGACGTGATCAACCTGGAAACCAATACCTTCGAGACGGTCGAGGTCGACCGGATGCTGAAGGAACTGGAAGGCCGGTACAAAGGTCTTCCCCTGGTGTTTTCGGTATTGAAGGATGGCCGGCTCGTCAAACCGGTCAGCATTCTGCTGGATCCCGAGAAGGAACGGATCTTTCCCACCTTCGACGAAGTCCGTTCGGACAGGAAGTTCCTGCCCCAGTTGAAAGGACTGCTCAAGGTCCTTGAAAACACTTTGCAGACTCCTGTCGACGTGGAATTCGCGCATGACGGAGACCACCTCTACCTGCTCCAGTGCCGGCCGCAAAGCCAGGCGGAATTGGCCCCCCCTGCGCCCATACCCCAAGATGTTCCCGCAGAAGACATCATCTTTACGGCCGACAAGTTCGTCAGCAACGGGCGCGTGGAGGACATTACCCATCTGGTTTACGTGAACCCGGAACGTTATGGCGAACTGGCAACCAGGGAGAAAATGAAGGCCGTGGGCCGGGCGATCGGTAAGCTCAACAAGATCCTGCCGCGGAAAAAATTCATCCTGATGGGACCCGGTCGCTGGGGTAGCAGGGGGGATATCAAGCTGGGCGTGAGTGTGACCTACGCGGACATCAATAATACCGCCATGTTGATCGAGATCGCCCGCAAGAAGGGCAGTTACGTTCCCGATGTTTCTTTCGGCACCCACTTCTTCCAGGACCTGGTGGAGGCGGGCATCGGCTACCTGCCCTTGTATCCCGATGACGAGGGAATCCGGTTCGGGGATCGCTTCCTGCTCGGGGCCGAAAACATCCTGGGTGAACTCTTGCCGAAGTTTGCTGAACTCTCGGACGTAGTCCGGGTCATCGATACCGCCAAGGTGACGGACGGCAGGATCGTGAAGATCCTTCTGAACGCCGACCTGGACAAAGCCATGGCTTGCCTTGCCGAGCCCGGGCTCAAACTGGAAAAGGCGCCCCTGCCCGGAAAACAGGACAATCTCCAGCCGATCCAGTACTGGCTGTGGCGAAAACAGATGGTCGAAAGAATTGCCAGGGACGTGGACAAGGGGACGTTCGGGGTGGTGTCCATGTACCTGATCGGGAGTGTAAAAAACGCCATTGCCGGCCCGGCCAGCGACATCGACCTGATGGTGCACTTTCGGGGTGGGCAGGAGCAGAAATCCCAGTTGCTGCACTGGCTGGACGGGTGGAGCCGCTGCCTTTCAGAGGTCAACTATCTGAAGACCGGGTACCGAACCGATGGCCTGCTCGACGTCCATATCATCACCGATAAGGACATAAAAAACAGGTCCAGTTACGCGGTGAAGATCGGTGCGGTCACCGACGCGGCCTACGAACTACCCATGGGGGAGGACTAGAGGATTTCCCGGCTGGCCGGGCCGGGGTCGTGGGGGTCGAAACGCACCAGCGCCAGTCCGGGTTTTTCGGTGGCCGCGGAAATTGAAACTGTTTGGCCGAACCTGTCCCGCCATTCCCCGGTCAGGGTGCGGCTTTCGTGGACATGGCCATGAAGGGTCAGCAGGGGCTGCTTTTTCGCGATGAATTTCTGGATGGCGATGCTGCCGATGTGAACATCCAGCGGGACGTGGTCTATTTTTTTGCCGTCCAGGGCCGCCCGGTCCAGGTTGCAGCCGTAGGGCGGGCAATGGAACAGGCAGATGGCGCGCGTCAGATCGTCATTCCCAGTCAATCCAACCAGTTCTTCGGCAATGGTGGTGAACCTGATTTCCCGGCCGACGGGGCCGGCGGTGCGGCGGCCTTCCTCGGGAGAAACACACCCCGGATCCACGAACCTTGAAACGTCGTACCGCTCCCAGTCCTTCAGTTGGAACGGAGAAGGCGGAATACAGGAATACCCGTACACCATGAAGGATTCATACGCGACTTTTTGGCCGTGAACGTAGTGGAGCAGGCCTTCGGTTTCGCCTTCAAGCAGGGTTTCTTCGTGGAAGCGGGGGTCGTCGTTTCCCAGGATCACGAAAATTTGGGGATAGTCTTCGCCCATATCGTTTTTGAGCCGCCGCAACTCCGGCAGGATGAAATCCTGGAGGAAATCGTGCTGGTCGGGCGAGGTCTGCCAGGCCGTGTCCATCCCGTGGGGCAAAAGGTCGCCGCCGAAAAAGACTCCCCGGGGACTTTCCTTGCGCACCAGATCGAACAGGGTTTGGTAGCGCCCGGTTCGACCATGGAGATCCGATACGAAAAATGATGGCAGCATCAGGTTAGCCTGTGGTGGTTGGGGTGGATTTTCGGTGTTCAGATCACTTCTTCGATGATCGCCAGCATGGTCGTTTCCACCTCGGCGGCGGTTTGCATCAAGGTTTGACTGTCGCCGAAAACGCCCAACAGCTGGGTCGGCAAAAGGGTCCCCACCTTGGTCTCGCCGTCTTCTTCCCAAACGGAGATCCGGCAGGGCAGCGCCATGTTGACCCGAATGTCCTCCTTGAGCACCGCGGCCGCGTGATGGGGATTGCAAACCTCGAATACCCGGCATTCCGGGGCGAATTCCACGCCCTTATCGTTCATGGTTATCTTGAGGTCGTGCATATGCAGGAGGCCGAACTGGTGGGCCGGAACGACGGTTTCGAGGGCCCGGGTCACTTCGTCCACGGATTTCGGGGTGGTTTTAATATGGATCATGGCTGAGTAGGCCTTTCAGGGCTGGCGGAAAGCCGGACTATGTTCGTTCCGGGAACTATAGTGTAGAATCTTCCGGACGACCAACCCCAACCACGGGAGATTCCATGCGCCGCCTGATTTTTTGCTTCGTTTTATTGTCTCTTTTCGCAGCCTTGCCTGCCATCGCGGTCCTGCCTGATCGCGATGAGCCGGTGCGCACCGTGTTTTTGATCCGCCATGGAGAATACGAGCACGATTCCGAATGCGACGAGGATATCGGTTGCGGGTTGGTGGCTTTGGGCCGGCAGCAGGCCCGTATCGTGGCCGACCGTTTGAAGGCGATGCCGCTGAAGTTCACCTCCATCCAGGCCAGCGCCATGATGCGGGCGCGGCAGACGGGTGAGATCATCGCTTCGTCGTTTCCGGAGCTCAATTTGACCCTGGAACGCGATATCCGAGAGTGTACGCCATCGACCTGGCGCAAGGATGTCATGGCGGACATGGAGCCGGGGGAGGCCGCCGATTGCGAGGCCAACCTGGAGGCGGCATGGGCGCGAATTTTTGTTCCGGCCGCGGTGGAGAACGAGTATGACATCGTCATTTGCCACGGGAATGTGATTCGTTGGTTTGCAACCCGGGTTCTGCGAGTGGATCCTTTGGCCTGGTTGCAGATGAGTATCGCCAACTGCAGCCTGACGGTGGTTCAGGTGCGCGCTGATGGTTCGATGAAACTGGTGGCGTTCGCGGACAGCGGGCACATTCCCTATTCGATGACGACCTATCCGGGGACCGAGGCGGCGCAGTAGGGGTAGTTGATGGTGTCCCGCGGGGCTCTTTTTGTTGGGATGTCCCGCTGATTGGTGAAATTCATAACCAATTGAAAACAATGCTAATTAGGTAAGAATAAACTTGCTATTTTCGTCATATATTCGTATATTGTTTGGACCTCCCCAAACACCCGAATATGGAAGAAAACCATGTCCGCAATTTCCTATTCACCCAACCAACCCGCCGCCAAGGTCCACGCATCCCTCCACCAATCCCTGGCCGTCATGGATGATGCCCACCAGTGCGCCGTGTTGTGGTTCGGCGAGGTAATGCGCCGCAAACTGTTTCGGGATCTGCGTTACTCGTCCATCAATCAGTACGCCATTCAGAAATTGGGTTTTTCCAAGTCGCGAACCGACGATTTCATTCGGTTGGCACGCCAGTTGGATAAACTGCCCGCGGTGCGCGAGGCCTTGGCATCGGGGGATCTTGGCTACACCAAGGCGCGGGAAATTATTTCGGTGGTCACGCCCGAGACCCAGGACACCTGGCTCAAGGTCGCCAAAGGAACGCGGAAGGATTTGGTCCGCGAGGTCAAGAGGGTCAAAAATGCGGCCAAGGTGGATCCTGGTCAGGGTGAGTTGCTGCCTGGCTCGGCGTTGGTTGTGGCGCCGCGGGAACTGCCGGTGCGGTTTCAGATGGACCTGACCCCGGAGCAGGAAGCGCGGCGGTCAGCGCTGGTTGAGCGGCTCCACAAATTGGGAGGCGTGCCTAATGACCGGGCGGAGTTGATGTTGGAAGCGCTGGCTTCCCTGTTGGAAACAAGGGAGTTACAAGGTCAAAAGTGCCCCCGGGGGTGCCTCCCCAGCCGTCCTCCGGTGCAGATTCATGTCCATGAAAACATGGAAACGGGACGAATGACTGTGCAATCCGACGCGGGGGAACGGGAGTTGAGCCGGGCCGAATCCGAACGGATTCTTTGCGACGCTGCGGTCTGCGAACACGGCGGCCGCAACACCACGACCATCCCTCCACGGGTTCGTCGGGAGGTGCTGGCAAGGGACAAACACAGTTGCCGGGCTCCGGGTTGCGGGCGAACACGATTTCTGGAAGTGCATCACATCAAACCGCGTGGTCAGGGAGGCGCCAACGATCCGGATAACCTGATAACGCTTTGCGCAGCCTGCCATCGGTTGTGGCATGAGCGGGGATTTAAGGGGGCGGCAGTACGGGAGACATCTCCCCAATACAACCACAGCACATCGTCAGCCCATGAACCACCTGGCCATTTGACACCAGCCCACCCGGCGACTATCCTGGATTTGACCGTTGGGGGTGGCTGCCCCGCCAAAAAATGGGATGCAGCCTGAGATAAACCCTTGGAACCTGAACCGGATCATGCCGGCGTAGGGAAACGGGCCGCTTAAAGGCGCCTTCCATATCAACGGAGGCGCCGTTTTTTGTGGCTATCCATTTCTCCGCCTGGCCAACCTTTCGAGGTGCCAGCAATGAAACCCGCATTTTTTACCGTCCTGTTTCTGGTTTTCGCGGCCGCCGCGGCTGCCGAAACCGAACCCGCCAAAACCTATGAAGGCGGTGAAGTCATCGTGACCGCCAGCCGGTACGATGACGACACCCGTATGAACGTCACCAACATCACCAATGAAGAACTGCAGCTCAGGGAACCCGATCTCACTTTGCCGATGCTTCTGCAGGGCATCCCCGGCGTGTTCGCCTACAGCGACGCGGGCAGCGGGTTGGGTTACACCTACCTGAAAATCCGTGGGTTCGACCAGCGGCGCGTAGGTGTGCTGTTCAACGGGATTCCCTTCAATGATCCCGAGGATCATCAGGTCTGGTGGGTGGACATGCCCGATCTGGCGGCCAGCGTGCAGGACATCCAGGTGCAGCGGGGCATCACCAATTCCATCGGTGGCATGACGGCCATCGGGGGCACGGTGAACATCGTTTCGGCGAATCTGACGGATAAGCCCGGCGGGATGTTTTCCCTGAACGCCGGCAGCTACGGTTTTTCGCGGCAGATGATCAGCTACCAGACAGGTAAGTTGGGCAAGGGGTTCAAATCGATGATCCGTTTGTCCCGCCAGGAGAGCGATGGTTATCGCGATCGATCAGGTCACGAGGGCTGGGGTGTTTTCTGGAGCGGCCAGTACGAAACCGA
The DNA here is from genome assembly GCA_030592845.1 of Candidatus Krumholzibacteriia bacterium. Classification (GTDB taxonomy): domain Bacteria; phylum Krumholzibacteriota; class Krumholzibacteriia; order LZORAL124-64-63; family LZORAL124-64-63; genus JAGLCY01. Next base: position 15,723 of record JAUVII010000061.1, read on the forward strand.
CAATACGATGACCCGGATCAACATCTATACGGGCAAGGAGCTGACCCATCACGCCTGGGATTCCGTTCCCGCCTCGATTCTCGCCACCAACCGCACGGCGAACATGGAAACGTATCACAACGCCGTGGACGACTTTCGCCAACCGCACTATGAACTCCACAACACGGTCTTTTTCAGTGACAACGTATCGTTGACCAATCGGCTCTATTACATAAACGGCGAGGGGTTCTACGAGAACTACAAGGAAGACCGGCGGGCCGGCGATTATGCCCTGGATCATTTGACGGGGGTGGCTCCGGACGACGAACTCGACCTGATCCGCCAGAAATGGGTGCGCAAGGACCACGCGGGGTGGGTGCCCGGTCTGGAATGGAATCAGGATCGCGGCCGGCTGCTGGTGGGAGGCGATTTCTATACCTTCCATTCGAGTCACTGGGGCGACGTGCTCTGGGCCGAAGGCTTCACGCCGGACGATTTTACCGACCAGTTCAAGTACCACGAATACACCGGCGACAAGGACGCCTATTCCCTGTACGCCAACCAGCGCTATCGCCTTGTCGGAGGCCTGACCGCGACGGTGGACATCCACTTCCAGCACAAGGAATACAGCTTCATGCAGAAGGAGGTCGGTAATTTCGCCGGCGATCTGCGCAACGCCTATACGGTGAATTACGACTTCTTCAACCCCAAGGGAG
>JAUVII010000055.1 GCA_030592845.1 Candidatus Krumholzibacteriia bacterium
GCTTGAAGAAGGCGATTGGCATAAGCAACGCAAGCACAAGATCCATCGCACGCGACGCCAACGGCGCAGTCACTTTGGAGAGCTGGTCCAAATGGATGGCAGCCACCACAACTGGTTCGGACCAAAGTACGGCAGGACATGTCTGATGAACATGGTGGACGATGCAACCGGGCGGACGATGGGGCTGATGGATCATCAGGAAACAACCGAAGCGGCCATGGTTCTGTTGTGGCGCTGGATAAATAAATACGGCATCCCGCTCTCGCTCTACACCGACAAGAAGAACGTCTATCTGCCGACACGCAAACCCACCCTGAAGGAGCTGTTGGCTGAGGAAGAGCCCAAAACGGCCTTCGGTCAAGCTTGCCAAAAGCTGGGGATCGAGATCATCGCGGCTCACTCACCTCAAGCCAAAGGCCGAGTGGAACGGTCCAACGGCACCTACCAGGACCGATTCGTCAAAGAACTGGCCTTACGCGGCATTACAACCTGCACCACGTCTGACAAGCTTCTCCAAAATGGATTCTGTGAAGACTTGAACGCCAAGTTCGCCGTGGCACCGCTGGCAGAAGAAAACTACCACCGCCCCGTTCCCAGTTGGCTCAACTTGGAGGACGTCTTTTGTTTTGATGAGCCGCGTACGGTCCAGAACGACTGGACCATCCGCTACAAAGGCAACTTCTACCAGATCCTCAGCGACAACCGCCCGCTGCCCAAGCCCAAAGACAAGGTGATCATGCGGACCAGGCTCGATGGTAGTGAACACCTCATCTTCAAGGACAAGGCCCTGGAGTTTTGTCCCATTACCCGGCATGAGGTCTTGGCCCGAAAACAGGGGCGCAACGCCAAGCGACCCCCGGTGAAACCAGGAACACCAATGCCCCAGAAGGCACACAAACCCGGACCGAATCATCCATGGAACAGATCTCATGACGGGAGAAAGGCTGAGCTTTCAGACTGAAGGGTAAGTGTTGCCGACGGCCTTTGAAATTGCCGCGCAACCAACGAGAATGTGACATTTCTAACGAGTTAAGATATGTGACATTTCTAATGAGTTTTGACACCTTGTAGTGTCCGGAAACTAATGTCTCCCTTCTTTCAAATAAATTAGGTGACAGATTCCTTCTCCTTGTCCGGGCACGGTCCACAAACAGGAGAAAATTGTCGTGTCATTCTGGAAGCCCACCAATATCAGGCCCGTTTGGTCAAAGCCGCCAGATACCGCGACCTCATCTGTTCACCGGCCATCGCCCGCTTGACCGGGGGCAATTTAAGGATGGCGCCCAGCAGCGCCGCCAGGGCCCGGTGGCTGGCCATGATCTGGTTGTCGAAGATCAGGTTCTGCAGTTTTCCCCTCTCCACCGCCATCAGTACATACCGATGGGCCCCATTGACCGGCGTGATGACCCGGGCCGCCCGCGGAGCCATCCGGATACTCTCCTTCGAGCAGGACCGCACGCACACTCCACAGCCCAGACAGACATCCGCATCCAGCCGGGCCGCTTTTTTCTTCGGCCGGTCCGCGTCGTTGGACGACACCAGGGACAGCGCCTCCACCGGACAGGCTTCGACACACTTGCCGCAGCCGGTGCAGTCGGTGACATCGACTTCCGCGATGTAGTTGCTGGTGTGGATGGGGTGGAGGTGTGCGAACCGTCGGGCGGCGGTCAGCGCCTCGCAGCAGCAGCCGCAACAGTTGCAGATGAAGCTCACACGCTCCTGGGCGTTCTCCCCGAACTGGACCAGGCCCCGTTCATACGCCTCATCCAACAGGTCCAGGCACTCCGCCGTTTCAACGTCCCGGGCGTGTCCGTGCTTGATCAGCGACTCCGCCGACCCGTTGAAGGTCATGCAGATGTCCAGGGGCGCATCGCAGGCGCGGCCCAGATGCTGCATCTTATGCCTGCAGTAACACATCCCCACACCGATATGGCTGGCGGTTTCGATAACCTCGGTAGCCCGCTCGTAATCCAGGACATAGGCAGCCTGGTCGCTGCTGATAACCGGTTCCTGGACATATATCCGGCCGAGCCGGGTTTCCCCCTCGGTGAAGAGGGCCCGAACGAAATCCTCCTCCACGTTGAGGTACTGATGGAATAATTCGCTGAGGGCTTTCTGGTCCAGATCACCGCGAGTCCGCATCAGGGAAAATTCGAAAAAGCCGGCCATGGGCGGAGGCAGGGCATAAACCGAAACGCCGTTGCGCTCAACGTCCACCAACAAAGCGCGTCCCGACAATTCCTCCAGGATGGCCTGGGTCCGGGCGGGCGGCAGCTTCCAGGCCCTCGCCGCTTTTTCCGCGGTGAAGGGTTTGATGGGCAGGAGAGACAAAAGGGAGGCTTCGCGCTCGTTCATGAGCAAGGCCAGGATGCGATTGAGCAGTTTGGACGGCGGGGCGCCCTGGGGAGACCGGTTCAGGCGATCGACCAGGTTGTCGTACCCGGATTTGATTGTCCGGTGAGCCATGGAGCCCTCCCGTCAGATGCCTAAAAGAAGATGCTGGCCTCGATGTTCAGTTTGTATTCCGCGACATGCTTGAATATATCATTTTCGTAGCCCTCAAGGGTATGATTGATCGTCAAGCGTCCCCCCACGGTAAAATTGACCCCCAGGTGAAAGGTCTTCGACTGCAACAGCGAGGTCCCCAGCCCAATGTAGGGTGTGAATATCCCCAAGCCGTCCTTGGAAATTTTCTCCGGGGTTCCATCCGCCGCCGTCGCATCAAGGGCGGTATTGTAGGACCAGTACAGGATCCCGGCGCGCAACCCCACCAGCATATACACGCCCAGCAGGGAATGATCGGGAGTGAAATAACCCCGGCTGCCGACATCGATGCCCGCCTCGGATATCCAGCGGAGACCATCTCTGACATTCGGTTGGCTGCCGGCTTTACCCCGCCCGAAATACAATCCCGCGTGAGCGCGGTACCGGGGCCCCGTGTACCCCGAGAACATGACGGTGAAGGTGGAGAAACTTTTGATGGCGTCGCCGGCGAGTTGGGACCGGGAATACCAGAAATTCAGGTTACCCCTCTTGATATCCAGGCCGCCGCCGTCATCATCACCGTCGCTTTCATCCGCGTCGTATAACCCGACTTCCTCGTTGTTCGCCCAGGTCCGATTCCCCGTTTCACTGTAGTCGGTCAGGTGGGGGTAGTAATCGGGGGCCTCTTGAGACTCTTCGTCGTCATCGTCCCTGGAAAACAGACTCATGATCATCCCGACGAGGAACCCACCCCCGCCACCGGACTCTTCTTCTTCATAATAATAATCGTCATCGTCATTGGATGAGTAGTTGCTGGTATTGGATGTGTTGGTATCGTTTTTGGTTCTTGTCCGGCCCTCGTCCCGGTCCGTGGCCTCCTTCTGCCCCGCGGACTCGGCCGTGGCCTGCGAAAGACTGCCGCGACTGCCACCGCCACCAGTGGCGCAACCGGTCAGGCTCGCCAGGATGGCCAGACTGAGGGCCAGCGCCAGAATTCGTATGTTTTTTTGCATCTCATTTCCCCCCTCCAAAATTCAATATTACTCCCCGATCATCACAGCTTTACTCCAATGCTGAGGCTGTAAGATGTGTTCATGCCGTAGTCCTTGAGGTCGCTGTCCAGGGGAAACCGAACCTGGAATCCCGGCATGATCCGTCCGAAGGCAAAATTCGCAAAAAACCCGAACTGATGGAGGGAACGCTCCCCGAAACCATCGTCATCACCGGTGGCGATGACCCGGCCGCTGAATCCCCCGCCCACTCCAATCTTTTCAATTTCATACCAGGCTTGGGCGCTGTAGAGAACAAACACATCATTGTTATTGCTGTTGTTGGAATCAGCCAGGTACAACCAGAAAACCGGGACCATCCGGAGGCGCATACCAAATCCCGTATTTGATTTGTACCGGTAATTGCCGCCAAAGTAGAGCGGCAGAAGTTCGGAACCAAAGGCCTCCAGCCTTTCCACCGGATCGGTGAGCATCCCGATGGCGGTGGCGAGATCGGAATTCTGGACCACCGGAACCCGGAACCCGACTTCCCCCTGGAATCCCTTTTCCGGTTCACCGAACTCCAGGCCCACATAAGGATTGCCGAAACTTTCCCCTGACTTGGGGGGCTGAACGAAAAAACCATTTTGATCATAGTAATATTCACCCTCATCTTCCTTGAAGTAGATGAAGGGAAGTTCCGCTTTGAGCCGCAAGTTCTGCCCCACCACGACCCTGCCTGACAGATAAAAGGCAAAGGAGGTGTTGCCAAGATTGAGGTTTTCAAAGCTTGGCCTCAGAGCTTCCAAATGAATGCCCCCGCCGCTGTTCGGCTCCAGAAAAATGGATTGGGCCCGTGCCGATCCTGTTTCCAGGGTAAGGCCTGCGAACGCAACCAACAGAATTGCCAAGACAGTCAATATTTTCACTGAATTCCCCTTCGACGAGATAGTTCAAAACTGATGATCATATTAGGCAAGTAGGGTGCCAACTATTCATCTTCCTATAACTCTATCATTTTCAACGAGTTTTGATAACTCCTTTTTAATAAAGGGGATTTCATTTGTATTGCATCAAAGACAGGCCGTTCCGGATTACGTACAACTCCATATGAAACCGGCCGCTCCTTTCGGGGCGGCCGGTTGGTTAAAGTTGGTGAATCCTATTTCGTCATCACGAGTTTGGTCGTGTACGTATGGCCTTCGGCCCGCATCATGGCGAAGTAGACTCCTGATGGCAGGCTGCGCCCCCCATCGTCTTTTCCTTTCCAGACGACATCCTGCGGCCCGGCCTGTTTTTCGCCATCAACCAGCGTGCGCAGATGGCGACCGGCGGCATCGAAGATGTCCAGTTTCACCGGTCCGGCCCGCGTCAGTTCGTAACGGATGGTGGTCATCGGGTTAAACGGGTTCGGAGCGCTGGGCATCAGACGGCACACCACCGGGGTTTCCCCGTCACCCACATCCGACCAGGGACTCTGGGCGAAGGCGAGCACCTGATTGGCCGGCAGGCCGAGATAGGTTTCCACGCCGTTGCCGGGCCAGTAGATTACCAGGCTGTCCACCACGGTGGCCGCGCCCAGGCCGAAGTGAACCCGGAACGAGTTCTGCGAGCAGTAACCCGCCGCCGTACCGAGTTCGCGCCATTGGACCTGGCCTCCACTGACGATTTTCACCCGGGTTCCAATGGCCGAAGCATTGCAGTTGGTTCCCATGAGTTGGAACTGCACCCAGTTGTTGCCGTTGTTGATGTCGTTGCGGAACAGCTTGTTGGAACTGCCCGCGTTCATCAGGTAAATGTCCAGGTCGCCGTCGTTGTCGTAGTCGGCCCAGGCAATGCCCTGGCCCGGACCGACATCGCCCAGCGGCCCGTTGGTATCGTCGGTCCAGGTTCCCGCACCGTCGTTGCGAATGAGACGGTTGGCAGTGGTTTGGTTCGCCAGATACAGGTCAAGGTCGCCGTCGTTGTCGTAGTCGGCCCACGAGGCACCCATGCCGATTCCCGTGTCACCCAGAGGACCGATCGTGACATCAGTGAAGAGCGCCCCCATGTTTTTCATCAGGCGGTTGGACGTGCCCTGATTGGTCAGATAGAGGTCCGGCAGACCATCGTTGTCGAAGTCGCCCCAAGCGGCGCCGCTACCGATTCCCATATCGTTGAGCACGGGGTCCGGCACAATATTGAACATCCCCATTCCGTCGTTGCGCATCAGTTCGTTGGCGCCCATTTGATTCACCACGTAGCAGTCCAGGTCCTTATCATTGTCGAAATCGCCCCAGGCCGCGTCATGCGAGTCCATCATGAAATCCATGGGAGGCGCCGTGGCATCCAGGAACATTCCACCCATCTGGCTCTGGAAAAGCTTGTCCATGCCTCCATTCATGGTCGAAACATGGATGTCCAGCCAGGAGTCGTTGTCGTAGTCCACCCAGGCGACACCCGATCCGTCCTGCATGTCATCCACCGGAGGCATGGCCACGTCCATCCATGCACCGGGCCCGCTGTTCAAGAACAGGCGGTTGTTGTTTCCCCAGTTCCCGCAGTAGATGTCCAACAGACCGTCGTTGTTGACGTCGCCGAATTCCGCGGCGCCCGCGAACATCATGTTGGCTTCGACCGCTGTGGTGATGTCGGTGAAGACCCCACCGCCGTCATTGCGCAGCAGATGGTTCTGACTCTGGGTGTTGGTGATGTAGAGATCATCGTCGCCGTCGTTGTCCACATCGCCCCAGGCCACGCTCTTGCCGATTCCCGTGTTGGCCAGCGAGCCCGTGGTCACATCCGTCCACAAAGGAGGGGGAACCACGATGAGGGTCTGAATGGCGGCGTAAAGATCGGGCCGCGGCCCGATATTGCCGGCCGGAGGCGTGGCCTGCGCGGTGCCGGTGGACACCAGCGTGTTGCGGATGGCCGCGGGCGTCATCGGTGTCGTCGAGACATTGGCCGCGTAATACCCGTTCATGCAGGCGATGGCCCCCGCGACGTTGGGTGACGCGCTCGAGGTACCACTGAATGTGCTGGTGTACCAAAGGTTCACCCCTTCGGAGCTGTGGCGGTCACCATAACCGGTGGTGATCACGTTTTCACCCCAGCCCTGCAGATCAAAACGCGATCCGTAGCTGGAAAATCCCAGTTTCTGCAGATTCCCGTTGGGGTAGGTTCCTCCGAGATAGGCGCCGCCGGCTCCGACGATCACGGCGCCCGAATTTCCGTACCAAGTCATGGTGTCGGTGTTGATTCCTCCGTTACCACCGGCCTCGACCACACTGATGCCGTTGCCGACGGCATTCTGGATGGCCGCGTAAACGGCGGTCAGGGTCTGGGCCGCGGGCGTCGTGTGGGGATACCACTCGACCGGCACATATCCCGTGGACCCGGAATAATTCCACTGCTGCTCCAGAAGCATGACGTCGCCGTTGGAAAGATTGGTCGCCGCGATGGCGATGGCGCCGGCGATGTTCCAGGTTGGAGAGGGCAGACCATAGTAGGTTCCGCAGGTCATCAGGTTCGCACCGTAGGAAACACCGGTGGTGCCCCAGCCGTTGGCGTCGGAAACCAGTTCACCGATCACCGCCGTACCGTGGTTGGTGTCCGCGAACGGATCGGCCACATTGAGGTTGATCTGGGATCCCAGCGCACCGGACACGTCACTGTGATTGTAATTCCAACTGTATTCCAGGTCGCAAATGGTCACTCCGGAACCGTCGCCGCCGGTTTGGGTCCAGGCATAGCGGGCGTCGACCCCTGTGGGAATACTGTAGCCCGGGTCAAGGTAGTTCTGGTTGGGAGTGAAATCCCCCGGCACCGGCAGCTCGGGCGGCAACGCCACCGGATAGGCCAGATGCACGCCGGGCAGGTTCTCCAGATCGAAAGCAACTGCTGCGGGGGGCGGTCCGGCAAGCAACCGGATTCGGTAGATGTTGTTCAGGTTATAGACCGGCTCACCCAGGTTGATCTCGGCGTTGGCCGCCAAATCATCCAAAACGGGTTCCGGAATGTCGGTCAGTCTGAGCCACTCACCGCCTCCGTGGCTGTCCAAAATTATATCCACTCCCTCGGTTGCGTTCAGACCGGAAAGGTCCTGGGGCAAACCACCGATCAGACGAACCTGGGATTCCTGAATGAACATGATTTCGATGAGGTCGGGTTCGGCTGGATAATCGTGGATTTCCGCGGCCATGGTTGGCCAGGCAAAGAGCCAGGCGGCCATTAACGTCAAAAGGATTCGAGCTCCGTTTGAGGCGAGTACGTTAACGATCTTCATGTTGATCCCCCTTGTGAAAATGAGTTTTTTCTCTGCCAGATCCTTCTTTCGAACGAGTGGTTTCTCTTTGTGAAAAGAGTACGGCATTTTCAACTGTATTTGGGGAAATGTTTTGGCAATTTCACAATAATTGGTAATATCCCCGGAATGACAAACATCAACGAAACGGAGTTTTTATGAAAAAACTGACTTTGATCGCCGTTGTGGTCATGATGGTCCTTCCCCTTTTGGCTCTTGCCCAGGAAAACCCCGAATCTTCCGAGGAGCTTTCGGTTCTTGAACGGGTCCAAAAAGCCGCGGAACTGATCAAGACCAGCCGGGAAGCGCGTGAAGCCGGAATTCCTGAAGAAGAAGTCAAAATTGTCCTGGATGATGCCCGTGAACGGGGCATGTCGCCCGAAGAAACGGAAGAGATCCTGGCCGAATCCACCACCGCGGTGGAAAAGTCCGGACCGGTGGACAATTTCGGTGCTTTCGTCCAGGCCAAACTGGATGAAGGTCTGCGTGGGAAAGAACTGGCGGCCGCCATTCACGAGGAACATCGCAACCACGGCAAAGGCAAAGGCCACGGAAAGCACATGGACGGAAAAGATAAACAAAAGGAACACAAAAAGGACAAAGAGGGCCGCCACGATGGTGACGATGACGACGATGATAATGAAGACAAGGGCGACAAACAAAACAAGGGCCACGGCAAGGGTGGCAATAAAGACAAGGGGAAATAGATGAACTTCTTTTTGAAAAACCGAGGTGTCGGTCTGTTGATCGTATTAATGCTGGCGGTTCTTATCGCCGGCTGCGGCGACAAGCAGGAAACGGCTGCCGAACAAACTGAAACCGTCAAGGAAGCGGCCACCGAAGCCACCGCCTCCCTGTCAGCCACTGAGGAAGCCCTCGTGGCCAGGATTGCCACCATTGCCGCCGCTATCGAAGAGGCTCCCGCGAGTACCGCCGCCATCCTGGAAAAGTTTTCCATAACCGTCGACGAGTACGAAGCTGAGATTTACAAAATCGCTTCGGATCCCGCTCTCTCGGAAGCCTTTGAAAAGGCCAAAAACAAATAGATCGGATTAATGAAAAAAGGGCGGCACCAAACAGGGTGGCCGCCCTTTTTTCAGGTCGAAATCGGATAACCGATCCCGGTCCCCTATTTCAAGGCATAGGTCTGATCTTCCAGGATCTCGATGATCCTGGCGCGCAGACTGCGTTCCAGGTCCCAGCGTCCGTCCATGCGCGCGTAGCGGATCTGGATTTTCAGGATGATCAGTGTGCGGTCCACCTCCAAACGCTCGATTCGGTGAATGATGCGCTCCACTTCCTTGTCCTCGGTGGAGGCTGCCAACTCGGCCAGCAGAAGCTGTTCCGTTTCGCCGGCCTGGTCGAGCACCTGCTGGATCTCCAGATACATGGGCGACAGTTGCAGGGTCGTTACGCCCGGACTGCCCATTAATCTGGAATTATCCCGGAAGGTCGCAGTGCTACCCGACTGCTGAGGAAGATTGGCGGCGCCGGCCGTGGAAACGGCCAGCACCAGAACTGAGGCCAAGGCAATTGTGATCAGGATTCTCATGGGATGAACCTCCTGTCTTTCTCAAGCCGCAAGGTTGATCCAGCTTGAGTTAAATAACATTTTATCTTATTTTTTGATTATTTACAACATTAATCTGGGTTTTTTGCCGTTTTCTCCGAAAATGCGAATATGGCCAATATCACCCTTAAATTGCTCCAAAAGTCCGAGCGCGTGCTTGTTGTGGCTCTCCATGTCCAGTCCACACAGCGGATCGCATGGAGTTCCTTTGTCATTGCACCGAAGCGGTGAAGCCGGGATCATGACCTGGCGCGACCTGATCACTTGTGGCACGGATCGATTTAAGGAAGGATACCGGATGTTCAACCGGGAAACATATGTGGCGCGAAGGAATGAACTGAGAGGGAAACTGGATTCCGGAATCGTTCTTTTGCCCGGGAATTCCGAAAGCCCCATGAACTATGCGGACAACTGCTACCGGTTCCGGCAGGACAGCACCTTCCTCTACTACTTCGGGTTGAATCAACCCGACCTGGCGGCCATCATTGACCTCGAAGATGATCAGGATATTGTTTTTGGAGATGAACTGACCATCGACCACATCGTGTGGATGGGCCACCTGCCGACGGTGGCCGATAGAGCCGGCCTGGTGGGAGTAACCGACACCAGACCGGTGAACCAGCTGGGCGAATACCTTCAGAAGGCGGTGGCAACCGGACGGACGATCCACTTCACACCTCCCTTCCGCCCGGAACACAAACACATGCTTTTCGACTTGCTGGAAATTCCGCCAGACAGCGTGAACGATCAGGCTTCGATCGACTTGATCCAGGCGGTGGTGGAAATGCGTTCGGTGAAAAGTCCCGGGGAAATCGCTGAGATCGAAAAGGCCGTCGATACCTCGGTTGATATGCACCTTGCGGCCATGGCCATGGCCCGTCCGGGAGTGCGCGAGTCCGAAATTGCCGCCGAGGTGGAACGGATCGCCCTGGCCGCGGGTGGAGACATCTCGTTTCCCGTGATCGCCACGGTTCACGGCGAAATCCTGCACAACCATCATCATGGGAATATCCTATACAGCGGCGACCTGTTCCTTTTGGATTGCGGCGCCCAGACGGGCATGGGCTACGCGGGGGACCTGTCCTCCACCTTCCCCGTCGATACACATTTCAGCGACCGGCAAAAGGTGGTCTACGACATCGCTCTGGCCTCGTTCCAGACGGCGGTCGATACCCTCGCGCCCGGAGTACCCAACCTGGATGTGCATCTGGCGGCGGCGCGGACCATCGCCGTGGGAATGAAGGACCTCGGCTTGATGAAGGGCAACCTTGAAGACGCGGTGGCCGCCGGCGCCCATGCCATGTTTTTTCCCTGCGGCGTCGGTCATATGATGGGACTGGACGTACACGACATGGAAAACCTCGGAGAAGTCCACGTGGGCTACGGAGGGAAACCCAAGAGTACCGAATTCGGCCTGAAATCCCTACGCCTGGCCCGCACCCTGGAGCCGGGATTTGTCCTGACCGTGGAACCGGGCATCTATTTCATTCCCCAGTTGATGGATCTGTGGCGGTCCGAAAACAGGTTCGCGGAATTTTTGGATTATGACCGCCTTGATGGGTGGCGTGATTTCGGCGGGATCCGGAACGAAATGAACTACCTGATCACCAGCGACGGCAAACGCCGGCTGGGCAAGAAGAAACCGTTGACCACGGACGAGGTGGAAGCGGTACGTATCGGTTGAAGAATCGGGAAAGGGTGCCGTTTCAAATCCCGGTTCCGGATCATCATGTAACAAACTCCTGCCGAATGAGTATATTCATTTACCCCCCTCATTGCCCCGCATTTCTGAATCCTGTCTCGCCAACAGCACCAATGGTTGGAGAGCGATATGATCAGCCAAAATATTTCCCGGTATAAAATTGTTTCCCGGATAGCATCAGGCGGCATGGGATCGGTCTACCTGGCTCGGGACACCAAGCTGGAGCGGTCCATCGCCCTGAAGGTGCTGCCGGCCGACGTGGCCGCCGACGCCAGCGCGCTGGCGCGATTCCGGCAGGAGGCGCGGGCCATCGCCGCGGTCAACCATCCCAATATCGTGGTCATCCACTCGGTGGAGGAAGTGGGCGACACCCATTTCATCACCATGGAGCTGATCGAGGGCCGAACCCTGTCGGATATCATTACCGACCAGGGCATCGACCTGGAATTTTTCTTCGAAATCGCCATTCCCCTGACCAACGCCCTGGAGGCCGCCCATGCCCAGGGTGTGACCCACCGGGACCTGAAACCCGCCAACATCATGGTCACGGACGCGGGCCAGGTGAAGGTGCTGGATTTCGGCTTGGCCAAGATGGTGCGGGCCGGCGCCGACATCGACATCGAAAAAGCCCGCACCGAAACCCTGTTGGCCGAGGAGCTGATCCTCGGCACCCCCAATTACATGTCCCCCGAACAGGTGCGCAGCCAACCCGCGGACAATCGTTCCGATATTTTTTCCCTGGGCGCGGTCATGTACCACATGATCGCGGGACAGCGTCCCTTCAAGGGCCGGACCGCCACCGAAATTCTGGCTTCCGTCATCAAGGATTCCCCCACTCAGGCGTCTGTCATCAATCCTGATTGCCCTCTCCAGCTCAGCCACCTGATCGAGCGCTGCCTCCACAAGGAACCCGGCAAACGGTTCCAGGATGTTTCCGAGCTTCGCCTCCAACTCGAGCAGATCCGCCATCAGGTCGACCAGGATGGCCAGGGGCTCATTCATTCCATCGCGGTGATGCCTTTTGCGGACATGAGCGCCCAGAAGGACCAGGAACATTTCTGCACCGGCATTGCCGAGGAAATCATCAATGCCCTGGCGGGAGTCGAACAGCTCAAGGTCGTCTCGAGGATGTCCTCCTTCCAGTACCGCGATCTGGGCGGCGACCCCCGGGAAATCGGTCAAAAGCTCGGGGTGCAGACCCTGCTCGAGGGAAGTGTGCGCAAGGCCGGCAAACATTTGCGGATCATTGCCCAGTTGATCGACGTTTCCGACGGCTGCCACATCTGGTCCCAGCGTTTCGACCGCGAACCCCGCGATATTTTCGAGGTCCAGGACGAGATCGCGCAAAGCGTGGTGAAGGCCCTGCGGCTGACCATCGATCCCGGGCGTGAAAACCAGTTGGTGGGGATCCGGACAAATGACCCGGCGGCCTACGATTTTTATCTCCGCGGCCGGGAATTTTTCCGCCGCTGGGGAAAACGCAACATCCAGATCGCCCAGCGCATGTTCTATCAGGCCAGCGACATCGACCCTGAATTCGCCTCGGCCCACGCCGGGTTGGCGGATACCTATTCGTACCTGTTCATGTACATCAACAGCAGTCCGGAAAACCTGGAGCAGGCCGACCGCAACAGCGCGCGCGCCCTGGAACTGGACGCGGCCCTGGCCGAAGGCCATGCTTCGCGCGGTCTGGCCCTGTCGCTGAGCAAAAACCACGAAGCTGCCATCCGCTCCTTCAATACCGCCATCGATCTGGACCCCAACCTGTTCGAGGCCTACTACTTCTGTGCCCGCGACCTCGTAGTCCAGGGCAAGTACGAAGATGCCGTCACCTACTACGACAAGGCCCACGAAGCCAGTCCGGACGATTACCAGATTCCCATCCTTCAGGCCCAGATCCATCATGCCCTCGGCCGCACCCGGAAAGAAGAGGCGGCCAACCGGCTGGGCATGGAGCTGGCGGAAAAAGCCATCCTCTTGAATCCCGAAGATGCCCGCGCCTGCTACATGGGCGCCGGGGCGATGATTCGGCTGGGGCAGGAAAAAAGAGGGCTGCAGTGGGCCAAGCGGGCGCTCGCCCTGGACCCCGACGATCCGGCCATCCTGTACAACGTGGCCTGCAACCTGGCGGGGATCGGGCAGATCGAAGACGCCATCGACTGTCTGGAAAGAACGGTGAAGGTGGGCGCGGCCTACAAGGACTGGATGATGAACGACACTGACCTTGACCCGCTCCGGGAAGAGGAGCGATTCAAGACGTTGGTGGCCAGCCTGGATCAGCCGGGCTAGAAATAGTACCTCAGATTGAGCAGGGTGGAGGTGAACTTGGTAGCTTCGGCCTCGTCCTTCAATTGGAACCAGCCGTAGGTGAAATCGAGGCTGAGCAGGAAATCCGTGGTTCCGGTATAGGAGATCCGGAACACGAGATCATGCTTGGCATCGGCGAGTTCCTCTCCCACTTCGGGAAATGTGTCAAACTTGTAGCCGAGAGCAAGACCCAGGGGCACAGCCGTTTTGGTTTTGAGATCGAAATCCGTCGCGGCGGCAAAGTTGAAGAACCATTCATCGGAGTTTTTTCTGCGATCTATCGACTCCCCCATGCCCATATCACCCTTGAAAATGAAGCCGACAAGGTCGCTGGCCGCCCAGGCGTAACGCAGGCCGCCGCCGCCGCGGGTCGTGGGAACGGTTTTCACCAAAGGTGGAATCGGAGGGTTGACGACTCCGTCCACGAACCCGAGGAAATCAACTACGGTGGCGCTGTTGTTCCAGAGATTGAGGGTTCCGGACAAAGCGGTTTTTTCACCCTCGGCAAGTTTGAACAACCAACCGAACTCGAAACCCGTGTTCGCCGTGACCCCTGAGGCCAGGAGCGATTGGGCACCTGTGCCGAGACGACCCGTCACCCTCACCTGGACCCTGAAAGCTACCCAGTCCTTCACCGCCTGTTGGTATTCGAACTCCAGGATGGCTTTGAGCAGATTGCCCTTCAATCCGTACACCTTGCCGCCATCGATTTCCAGAATGGGAACAAACAGATCTATCGACTGCCCGATCCCCAGTGTATTGCGGATGTAGGTTTTGATGAAGGGATCACCGGTCAAAGTGTTGGTCGTGAACTGGTGGCCATTGAGGTGGGGAATCTTCAAATCCTCTTCCGCCCGACCGGCAGACGGGGTCAGGGTCAGGGCAACAAGCACCAGGACAGCTATAATCCCCAATGGTCTGCCCGCGCTGAACAAGGCTTTCACACCCATGGAATATTTATTGGTAAACATGGGTGATCACCTCGTTCCCAGGGGTAAAAGGAGTCCGGCCAGAAGTTGGAAACCACTGGACCGGAAACGAACCGGAAGATCCTGCTGGCCGACCTCCATGTCAGCGACGTTGAGCAGGCTCTGGGCATAACGGAATTCGAGAGTCAATAAAGGAGCCCCCAGGGGAATCTTGGCGCCGAAGCCGAAAACCATGGATAGGTCGATGTCCTGGAGAAGGTCCTTGACGTCACTCTCACCCAGGGGAGTGGTCAGACTCGCGTCCATCAAAAGGGCCAGGTCCAGGCCCCCCGTAACATAAGTGACCCCGTTGCCGGATTCGATTTTGACCAGGACCGGCAGGGAAACGTAATCCATGCTCAGATCGGTCTCGATCGGATCTCCATCATCGGTGAGGGGCGCGATGGTGGGAGTGGCGCCTTTCTGGATGTACATGGGGTGCAGGCCCAGCATCACGTCCTTGGCGATGCGGAATTCGCCCATCACACCGAAGACCAGGCCGGATTTGCCCCCGTAGGATGTGTTGGGGGGTGTATCCCCCGAGAGCTTGGCGTTGTTCAGGCCCCCGTAGACACCTATGGCGCCATCGGCGGATGCCTGCGCCGCCACCAGCGTCAAAAAAAGCAGAACCAGAGTTACATGTCGCATCATCAGGCGGATCCTATTCCGATTGCGTCGAGAAAATTGAATACATCTAACTGGTATTATCCCAAGCTTCATAAAATTTCAATTAAAACCTGAGCGACAGGCAGGTCAGCCCGCCATCCATCCTGCGGAACTCGCTGGTATCCAGTTCGGTGATGGGCTGGCCCAATTCCTCCAGCCTGGCCCGGGTTTCGGGATACCCGGTCGGCATGATCAGGCGCCCGTTGATCAACAGGGTGTTGGCGGCGTACTCCTCTTCGGGAGGCACTATGATCTGCTTGAAATCCGCCAGTTCCCGACGACCGGCAAAGGTCTCGGTCACCAGAAGTGTACCGGGCCCCACCAGGTTCACGCTCGATTTGAAGTGCAGGCCTGCGCCAACGGGAACCGGTTGCCAGGTGTTGCCGTGGGATTCCAGGATCGCGCCCAGTTGGCGGGCGCCCTCTTCGTTGGTGCGGTCGGAAACGCCGATCAAAAAGTGGGTGCCGATCATCAGGATGTCGCCGCCGTCCAGGGTGCCCGGCGATTCGATTTTGGCCAGGGTACGGTGCTCGGTCATGGCTTTGGCGATGGTGTGCTGCTCCCCCTGCCTGGCAGGCGCGCCCGGATGGGTGATGACCGCCACATCGGGGGTGACCACGGCGGTATCCTCGACGAAGTGGGCGTCCGGAAATCCTTCCAGGGCCTCGAGGACCGACACGTCCAAGCCGCATTCACCCAGAAGGGCCACGTACTTTTCAAACTGCTCGCAGGCCAGATTGAAATCGGGGACGCCCATACCGGCGTTGGTGATTCCAGCGGCCAGGTCGGGACCCGGACGGCGGCACAGTGCGCGCGTGAAATTGTGGGACAAGGCGGTCATCCTCCCGGGCCAGTCGTTATCATGCTCCTTGGCGGCCAAAGCAACCCTATCCTATCATGGACCTAGCCTGTCCTTCCCCATTTATCCCGAGGTGAACCATGCCGCTGCGTAAAACCCGGCCATCTTTCATTTTTTGCTTCCTGTTGGCCGGAACCGCTTTTGCCCAGGGTGATTTTGCTGACGTTGAGATTGAAGCAACGGACCTCGGCGGCGGCATCCACATGCTCAAGGGAGCCGGTGGAAATCTTGGCGTGTGCATAGGCAACGACGGGGTTTTCCTTATCGACGACCAGTTTGCCCCTTTGTCCGACAGGATCAAGGCGGCCGTCAGCGAGTTGAGCGACGGGCCCATCAAGTTCGTGTTCAACACCCACTGGCACGGCGATCATACCGGCGGCAACGAAAACTTCGGTGCCTCGGGCAGCCTGCTGGTCTCGCACGCCAACGTGCGGCGCCGGTTGTCGACCGAACAGTTCACCGAATTTTTCGACCGCACCACCCCCGCGTCCCCTGACGGCGCCCTTCCGGTGGTCACCTTTACCGACTCGATCAGCTTCTTCTACAACGACGAGGAAATCGTGGTCTTCCACGTGCCGGCCGCCCATACCGACGGTGACGGAGTGATCCACTTCATCAAGGCCAACGTTATCCACTCGGGTGATGTCGTTTTCTCCGGCCTGTATCCATACATCGATGTTTCCGCCGGCGGCAGCATCGACGGAATTATTACCGGTGTCCGCACCATCCTTGAACTTTGCGACGATCAGACCCAAATTATTCCCGGGCACGGCCCCCTGGCCAAACGGGCCGATCTCGAAGTTTATCTGGCCATGTTGTTGGATGTCCGCGGCGCCGTTGCCGAGGAAATGAAAACCTCCAGTGATCTGGCCGCTGTTCTGGCCGCCAAACCGGCGGCCGCCTACGACGCCGAATGGGGCCAGGCCTGGCTGACCTCGGACCAGTTCGTGGAAATGGTTTTCGATTCACTGGGCGAAAAATAAAAGGCGGGGGACTTCCTTGAAAAAGACCAACAGCTCTTTCGTGGCATATGTGTGGGTCATTCTTTTCTCACTGGTTTTTTCCATGGCGGCCGGCCTCGCGACCGCGGACGACGAGGTCACGCCCCATCCCCACCGGGGCATCCTGCCCCCCTACGATCCCGTCCCCATGGATATTGTTCTGGATGAAGAGCAGTTGGAGGAATTGGCCGAAGGCGATCTCATTCAGATGACCATCGAGGACGAAGAGGGAGGGGGCACGGGCATCGGCGTCATCGATATCGCCGCGCCGACCGATACCGTGTGGAGCCGGATCATGGGTTTCGAGCACTATCCCGAGTGGGTCGGACCGGTCGATTTGTGCGAGGTCTACCATCAGGCCGGCGACACGATCAACACCCACGTGGAGATTTCCGGATTCTTCTACAGCTACGAATACTATCTGACCAATATCTTCTGGCCCGAACAGGGCATGCTGACCTGGACCCTGGACTACGATCGGGAAAGCGAATTCGACGATTGCGTCGGCGCCTGGTTTGTGGAGGTCCATCCGGACAGGGAAGGTTGGTCACGGGCCTGGTTCTCCAGCGACCTGAAACTGAACAGCCCCATTCCGGGATTCCTGATGGGCTTCATCAAGAGGAAGGGCATCAGGGACGCCATTTCCTGGGTGAAGGAACAAAGCGAGATCGCCGTTCAGGTTTCCGGGGACGACACCGACTGATCCCGCCGCGAATATTCCCGAATCATGGTGGAATTTACTTGTCCCCGGCCATCCGTTTTGTATGTTTGTTGTAACAAAGAATTTTACCACAGGCTAAAAAGTCGCCATGAAAGCAATGTATTGCCACACCAGGAGTTATGGGTCTAATCGACAGGTATATCCCCTTGTTGTGTGTCTGGTTCTGCTGTCTTTCCATGGCCCCGCCTTCGCCGGGCGGTTCGTCAACCTGGCC
>JAUVII010000022.1 GCA_030592845.1 Candidatus Krumholzibacteriia bacterium
GCCCATCTCATTGGGCAGGCCGGCATTCGGATGGGCCGAAACCAGGGTGTCCGCGGCCCAGGAAATTTCCTCCACAAAAGGCCGCATGGCCGTGGCGCCCAACGCGCAGTTGAGGCCAAAAACCGCCGGGTCGCTGTGGCGCAGGGAAATCCAGAAGGCCTCGGGAGTCTGTCCGGTCAGGGTGCGGCCGCTGGCATCGGTAATGGTGCCGGAGACCCATACCGGGAAATCGTGCAGTCCGCGCCTGCGAAGGAGATCACGGACGGCATATACCGCCGCCTTGGCGTTGAGGGGATCAAAAACCGTTTCGACCATGAGGATGTCGGCCCCGCCGTCGAGCAGGGCTTCGGCTTCCTCGCCGTAGGCGGTGACCAGTTGATCGAAGGTGATGTTGCGATGGCCGGGATTGTTCACGTCCGGTGAGATGGAGCAGGTGCGGTTCGTCGGCGCCAGCGACCCCGCCACAAAACGGGGCCGGTCCGGATTGGCCGCCGTAAATTCCTCGGCCGCTTCGCGGGCCAGCCGGGCCGCCGCCATGTTGATGTCCCGGACCAGGTGTTCGGTCTGATAGTCGGACTGGGCCACCGAAGTACCGTTGAAGGTGTTGGTGGTGATGATGTCCGCGCCGGCCTCCAGATAGCCCCGGTAGATTTCCGAGACCACCTCCGGTCTGGTGAGACTGAGAATGTCGTTGTTGCCCTGGAGATCGACCGGATGATCCGCCAGCAGTTCCCCGCGGAAATCGGCCTCACCCAGGCCAAAGGTCTGGATCATCGTCCCCATGGCCCCGTCCAGGACAAGAATCCTGTCGGCGGCCATGCGGGTGAGGTATTCCCGCGTCAATCTCATGCCGGTCTTCTTTTCGATGGGTTCCATTCCCTTGGTGGTCCGGGCGGATGATCAGGAATTGGCGGCGTCTTCCAGGAGGGTCCGCGCCTCTTCGATCACGTCCGAGTTGTACCTGATCATGGACCGCAACTCGAGGATGTAGTCCTCGCCCCGTTGCGAGTAGCTCATCAGGCCGGCGGCCAAATCCGTCGCCTCCGGTTCATGCCCTTTCCTGCGGGCCGCGGCGCGGATTTCACGCAGTTCCTTGTAGGTCCGGCCGGTGTTGAGGTTGTGCATGTAGCTGCCGATGGACTCACTCACCGACGCGAAGCGCGCCACCTCGTACGATTCCCCTTCGGGACGGTCGTTGGGGACAAGCCCGCACCCCTGGCGAAAACACCATTGCCCGAACAGGTTATTACCTTCGCGGGCAAACCGCGAGGTTCCCCAGGCCGATTCGTTGGCGGCCTGGGCCAGAACCAGATGATCCGGCACGGCATCCACCCGGCGCAGGGCAACTTCCCAGAATTCCTCCGATTCGATATCGGTTTCGGGAATCCTGAATTCCTCGATCACATCGTGCAGCCAGAGCCTGTCATCCATGCCGACGACCCGGTCCCAGCGCACATATTCGTAGATGTTGTTCAAGCGGGTTCTCAGATCCAGCAGCCGCTCGTTTTCCTCATCGACAAGAGGCAGCAAAAATTCGAAAAAGCCCAGCTTCTTGGCATGCACGTCCCGGTAGTCGCTAAAATCCGGCATGGCGGCTTCCCGCCTGCCGAATGACATCTGACGGTACTGCCCCCCATACATGCCCGAAGACCGGTCGACAGCCACGGTCTTGAACGGGGTCACCGCGGACCGGGCCCAGCGCAAGCCCTGGCCCTGGGAGACGATCCCCTGGTCGGCATGGATGGAATCCGGAATGATGACCGCCAGCAAAACAGCGCCAGCCACGATAATGGCCATTCTCCTCATCGACTAATCCTCGTGCAATTGCCCGACGATCCATGTGTGGCTGTACCAGTAATAGCGTTGGCCATCCGTGGCCGGCGCCGTGATGTTGTAGCGGCTGCGTCCGGCACGAAGCGCCTGGCGCGCCCGCACCTCGATAATCCCAGCCTCTTTATCGATCCAAATCAATTCCGCGGCACCCTGTCCACTGGCGAAAGCCGCCAGTTGGCCGGACCGGTAATCACCGGGCCCGAGGGTCAGCCGCAATCCGGGTTTCCGTTCTTCGGAACTTCCCTCCAGGGGCAGCCCCGCTTCGGCCGGATCCACTTTTTCCACAGGCAGCGGAAGGCTCGACACCTTCTCCGCAAAAGTTTTCATGGCCGCGAAGGGGCCCGCCATGGGAAAGCGGGGCAGCAGCGAAAAATCACTGCTTTCACCCATGGGTCCGGACTGCTGCCCGAAGGCCGCCCAACCCAACTCCCGGATCAACTCCTTCAGATCCCCGTCGCATTCCCCGTAGGGATAAGCGAACAGATCCGGGGCGGATCCCATTTCCTCGGCAATCCTTTTCTGGGCATCCACGAGATCCTTATGGATCCTGGTGCGCCAGTCGTCGTCCGACTCTCCGGCCCCGCGGCGCTGGAGATGTTCATGAAACCTGCCGAGATTCGCCACGGTGGCGCCGGCGGCCGCCATCTCCCGCAATTGATCCCAGGTCAGGACCGGTCCCCGCCCGTGGTCCACCGCGTCGGGGCAGACAAAAATCGTGAACGGCCACCCGAGTTCCCGGAGCCTCGGAAAGGCTTCCGTGTAGACCGACCGGTAACCGTCATCAAAGGTGAAGGCCACTGTCCGGTCCGGAATCGTCCCCCCAACCCTGAGGCTGTCCACCAACGCCGCCAAGGGCAGGGCGCGATACCCGTTTTCCGCCAGATAGTCCAGATGTTCCCCGAACAATTCCGGGGACAGGCTGGTCGAGGCCGGAGTGCCCTCGTCCACATGGTGGTAGATGAGTACCGCCGCGTGGTTGGGAACCTCGCCCAGTGTGGAAGCCGGTGCGATGATCACCATCGCTGAAAAAATGGAAATCCATAGGGATATCCGCAAGGCGAACTCCTGGGTGGATCGCTTATCCGGATTTGATCTTCGCAAGAGAATAACCCCAAGGATGTAAAATGGCGAGAAATAGTCTTCCATTTAATTGCAGCAAAAATCGCCCCCGCTTTTGAGTGCGGGGGCGATTGGGGGATAAGGCTTTATCAGATCAGGTCAGAGCAGGTCAGGTCAGATCCGTTCCCAGTGGCCGGAAACCCAGATCTCGCGGTAATGGTTGTGACGGGGAGCCTTGCGTCCCCTCTTGTTGACGACCATGTGGTCCCGCTTGGTCCGCTTGTACTTTCCCTTGCCGGGCTTGAAGCCGTTGTTGTGGTGGTATTGCCGGCAATTCCTGATTTCGAGGACCTTTTCAAAATGTCCGGGTACCCAGAAATAATGGCCATAAGCGGGTCTCGGGTTGTATCTGTACGACCGGGGACCCGTCTGGACGATGACTCCACGGGGGCTGTCGGGAGAGACCGAAATTCCCACATTCCCGATACGGGCAGTGACAATCACGCCGGCCTCGGCCGGTACGGGCTTGAGAAAGGCAAGAGCGGCCAGAATAAGGCCGGCCACCACGATGATGAGCATGAAGCTGTGCTGTTTGTTCAGTTGGGTTTTCATGGCGTCTTCCTTTCGTATGCGACTTGGTCTGCCCCTCTATTGCAGGGATGGTGCCCGGGGTGTCCCTGGACGGACGGGAGGTTATTTATATTGTTATTTCCCAATTGGTTGGGAAGTTTTTTTAGTTAACCTGGGGGCCCGAATTGCAGGGGAAAATTCGTACCTGAAAGTACAATTCCCCAAAAAGGTACCTCGAATCGGGGGAGAATTGTCCTACTTTGCGGACGATATTGAGTTGAGGGCCCCCGGGGGCCCCTAATTATTCGCTAACTTATTGATTTTTATCCTAATTAGGTGAATTAATTCTTGCTATTTTCGTCTTTTATTCGTATATTGTACCCAATCATTCATACACTATTTCCGAGGGGGGAAACCATGTCCGAGGTTGCATTCCAACCGAACCAATCCGCTATCAAAGTCCACGCCTCGTTGCGACAATCTCTGCTGGCCCTGGAAAAGGCCCGGCATTGCTCCGTTCTGTGGTTTGCGGAAATCCAGGTACGCCGCCTTTTTAAGAGCCTGGGATACTCCTCGATCAACCAATACGCCATGATGGGCTTGGGGTTTTCCAAGTCCCGGACCCGGGATTTCATCCGGCTGGCCGGGCAACTGGAAAAATTGCCTGCCGTTAGCGAGGCCATGACTGCGGGCAAACTCGTATATACCAAAGCGCGTGAAATTGTCGGGGTGGCCACCCCGGAAACCGAAGATTACTGGTTGAAGGCGGCCAAAGGATCCCGCGGGGAATTGATCCACGAAGTGAAAAAGGCCAAACGGGCCGCGAAAGTGGATCCCGGCCAGGGTGAGCTGTTGCCATCCTCCCCCACGGTTGTCGCCCCAAATGAGCTTCCTGTGCGATTCCAGTTGGTCCTGACGCCGGAGCAGGAAGCGCGGCGGGCAGCCCTGGTCGAACGGCTCCACAAATTGGGCGGCGCACCCAACGACCGCGCCGAAATGATGTTGGAAGCTTTGGCTGCCCTGGTGGAATCCAGGGAAGAGGGCCCCCGGGGGCCCCTCCCAAGTCGGCCCCCGGTTCAGATCCATGTCCATGAAAGAGGGGGGCGGATGACGGTTCAAACCGGCTCGGGTGAACGTGAATTGAGCCGGGCCGAGGCAGAAAGGATGAAATGCGACGCCTCGATTTGCACCGTAGGCGGCAGGAACACCACGACCATTCCCCCACGGGTGCGCCGCCAGGTTTTGGCCCGTGACCGCCACCGATGCCAGGCACCGGGGTGCGGCCGAACGCGTTTTCTGGAAGTCCACCACCTCAAACCGCGCCATCTGGGAGGCGGTAATTCCGCCGATAACCTGACGACACTTTGCGGGTCCTGCCACCGTTTATTCCATGAAAAAGGGACTAAAACCAGTTTCCTTATCGTCCCCAAAGCCCCATGAGATTCTTGGCTGGCAGGCCCTGACCTGTTATTAATTGACCTGATATTCTCCACCCCAGCCTCCCCGGTTGGGAACAGTATCATTAGCCCCCGAAAGTAGGATGACCATGCGCCGTCTCCCCCTATATCTGATGTTGATCCTGATGACACTGTCCGCGGCCGCCATCGCCGCCGATGATGACGCCCCCTGGGGCAGCGGCGATTTCAGCGCCCTGGCTTTCCGGGGCATCGGGCCGGCCCTGGCCTCGGGCCGGATCGCCGATTTCGCCATCGACCCCCGCGACCCTTCCCATTACTACGTGGGTGTCTGCTCGGGCGGTGTCTGGGAGACCAAAAACGCCGGCGTCACCTTCACGCCCATTTTTGATGACGAAAACAGTTTTTCCATCGGTTGCGTGACCTTGTCGCCTTCCCATCCCGATATCGTGTGGGTGGGATCCGGGGAAAACAACAGCCAGCGCAGCGTGCCCTACGGGGACGGTGTCTACAAATCCCTCGACGGTGGCCGCACCTGGGAAAACATGGGCCTGAAACGGTCGTTGCACATCGGCAGGATCATTGTCCATCCCACCAACCCGGATGTGGTCTACGTCGCGGCCATGGGGCCGTTGTGGGGACCGGGCGGCGACCGCGGCGTTTACAAAACCACTGACGGCGGCGCGAACTGGGAACTGGTCCTGGAGATCGACGAAAACACCGGCGTGGTCGATATGCAGATGGACCCCCGCGACCCCGAGGTCATCTTCGCGGCCAGCTACCAGCGCCGCCGCCACGTCTGGGTCCTGATCAACGGCGGCCCCGGTTCGGGCATCCACAAGACCGCCGACGGCGGAACGACCTGGACCGAACTGACCAGCGGACTGCCCACCGTGGACATGGGCCGGATCGGCCTGGCCCTTTCTTCTCCCGCGCCCAATACGATCTACGCCATCATTGAAGCGGCCGAGGGCAAGGGCGGTTTTTTCCGTTCCACCGACGCCGGACTGAACTGGGCCAAGATGAGCGGTTATGTGGCCGGCAGTCCCCAGTACTACAATGAGATCATCGCCGATCCGGTGAACCCCGACCGGGTGTACAGCATGGATACGTTCCTGAATGTTACCGAAGACGGCGGCAAAACCTTCAACCGGGTGGGCTGGAAGGCCAAACACGTTGACGAACACGCTTTCTGGATCGACCCCTGCAACACCGACCACCTGCTGACCGGTAACGACGGCGGCGTCTACGAATCCTTCGATCGGGGAGACAACTGGCGCTACATGGCCAATATCCCCGTGACCCAGTTCTACCGGGTGGCCGTGGACTACGACGAACCTTTCTACAACGTGTACGGCGGCACCCAGGACAACAACACCCAGGGCGGCCCCTCGCGGACCATTTTCTCCCACGGCATCAGCAACCGCGAATGGTTCATGACCCTTGGCGGCGACGGCTTCGAACCCGCCATCGATCCCACCAATCCGGATATCGTCTACAGCCAGTGGCAACACGGTTATCTGCATCGCTATGACCGCAAAAGCGGTGAGATTCTGGATATCCAGCCCCAGCCCGAAGAAGGGGAAATCCTCAAGTGGAACTGGAACTCGGCGCTGATCATCAGCCCCCACGACCACAAGCGGCTGTACTTCGCCTGCCAGAAAATTTTCCGCAGCGACGACATGGGCAACAGCTGGACCAAAATCAGCGAGGACCTGACCACCGGCGTGGACCGCAACAAGCTGGAAGTCATGGGCCGCGTCTGGAGCGTGGACGCGGTGGCCAAGAACAATTCCACCTCGTTCTACGGTAGCATCATCGCCCTGAATGAATCGCCCGTGACCGAGGGCCTGCTGATGGCCGGCACCGACGACGGCCTGATCCAGATTTCACGTGACGGCGGCGGCACCTGGACCGAACACGGCAGTTTCAAGGGCGTGCCGGACGGGTGTTACGTCAGCGACGTCGAGCCTTCGCGGTTCGACGAGAACGTCATCTACGCCAGCTTCGACAACCACAAGCGCGACGACTTCGCGCCCTACATCCTGCGCAGCGACGACTACGGGAAATCCTGGAAATCGTTGGCCGGCAACCTGCCCGAAAACGGGACGGTGCACTCCATCGCTTTGGACCACGTGGATCCCCGGTTGATCTTCGTCGGCACCGAATTCGGCGTTTTCTTCACCCGTGACGATGGTGCGAACTGGACGCAGCTGAAGGCGGGCATTCCCACCATCGCCTGCCGTGACCTGGACATCCAACGACGGGAAAACGACCTGGTGATCGCCACCTTCGGGCGCGGTTTCTACATCCTGGACGACTACTCTCCCCTGCGGAACCTCGAACCCGCGGTTCTGGAAGAAGACGTGGTCATCTTCCCGGTCAAGGACGCCCTGATCTACAACATCGCCGGACCTTTGGGCTACGGGGGCGCCGGTTTCCAGGGGGCATCCTTCTACATGGCCGAGAACCCTCCCTTCGGCGCGGTGATCACCTACCACCTGAAGGAAGGTCTCCAGAGCCTGAAGGATTTGCGGCAAGAGAACGAAAAGGAACTCGTCGAGGCCGAAAAACCGGTCTACTACCCCAGCTGGGACGACCTGCGGGAAGAAGATCGTGAGATCGATCCGGCCCTGGTCCTGACCATCAGGGACACGGCCGGGAAAGTCGTGCGGCGGTTCAAGGGTGAAGGCGGCGCGGGACTGCACCGGGTGGCCTGGGATCTGCGCTACCCCTACAGCGGCCCGGTGAATCTCAAACAGGGCGGTGCGCAATCTCCCTGGGACGATGAACGGGGCGGCCCCCTGGTCATGCCCGGACAGTACACCGTTACGATCTCTTCAAGGGTCCGGGGCGAAGAAACCGTTCTGGCCGGTCCCGTGGAGTTCAACACCAAACTCCTCGGCTTGAACGCTATGGCCAATACCGATCATGACGGGGTTCTCGCCTTCCGTCAGGAAGCCGATGATCTCCACCGCGCCGTCCAGGGGGCCTCGCGCACCCTTGGGGACGCCAAGAGTCGCCTGAGTCACATCCGTCAGGCCATCAAGGACACGCCCGCTCTCGATACGTCCCTGCTTGGCGAGGTCGACGCCCTGTCGATACGCCTTGCGGACCTGGGCATCCTCCTGAACGGTGACAGCACCATCCGCCGCAGGAGCGAACCGACCACTCCGTCGATCAGCAGCCGCGCGGGCTGGGTGGTCTACGGCATGATGAACAACACGTCCGGACCGACACAGACCATGCGGGACAATCTCGCGTTGACCGGCCGGTTGTTCGCGCCGGTGCTGGAGGATCTGACTGGGTTGGTGACCGTGGATCTCAAGGATTTGGAAGACAAGCTTGAGGCCGCGGGCGCGCCCTATACGCCCGGGCGGATTCCGGTTTGGAAAGCGGCGGACTGATTGGGTTGCAATTGATCAACAAGCCCCGGTGATTAAAATCGCCGGGGCTTTTTCTATTCCCGTCCCAACGCCACGATGGGATCCATTTTGGCGGCCTTGTTGGCGGGATAAAGACCAAAAAATATTCCGATGGAGATGGAAAACAGGGCGGCCCCAACGGTCACGAACGGGGAGATGGCAAAGGGGAAGGCCAGCAGATGGGTCATGCCCCACGAAGCCAGATAACCCATGACGATACCCACGACCCCTCCGATTCCCGTCAGGATTCCCGCCTCGATCAGCACCTGAAGCAAAACGTCCTGGCGGCGGGCGCCGACGGCCATGCGGACACCGATTTCACGGGTGCGCTCGGCCACGGAAATCAGCATGATGTTCATGACGCCGATGCCGCCGACCAGCAGGCCGATGGAGGAAAGGACCACCAGCACCAGCGCGATGCCGCCGGTGACCTTGTCGATGATTTCACCGTAGGTTTCGCTGGAAATAATGTCGAAGTTGTTTTTCTGCCCGGGACGCAGCCTTCTTTCGCTGCGCAGGGTCCCGGTGATGTTGGAAATGACTTCGTCGCTTTCGTATCCCTCGGCGACCAAAAGGGCGATGTTCCGGTCCTCGTATCCCTGTTTCAGGCCGTCTTTTTCAAAAGCGCTCCAGGGCACGCAGACAAAATTATCGCCGAGTTGGCCGATGATGTGTTTGCGCTCGGACATGGTGCCGATGATCAGATACGGTTGACCGTAGATCCGCAGGGTCTTGCCGATGGGATCCTGGTGGGGAAAAAGATCCTTCCTCGGTCCATACCCCAGCACGGCCACACGATTCCTGGCGGCCACGTCGAAGGCGGCCAAAAAACGACCTTCGTCCACGGTGATCGAAAATATGGAGGGGAAGTTCTGGGAGCATCCGAAAACCTGAACGAACTGGGTTTTTTCCTCCTTGTATTTCAGAACCGTTCCACTGCTGTTGCTCACTTCGTAATCGATCAGGCCCACACCCTCGGTCCCGGCCAGGGCGTCTTCCAGTTCGGGCATCAGCTGGGGCCGGCGCATCTTTTCCGCGGGGTCGCCGCCCCCGACTCCGCTGTCGCGGGAAATGTAGATGTAAGGCTGGTTCGCCGAGATCACATCGTCCCGGATGCGGCCGCTGAGCCCATTGACGATGGTGAAAATCGCCAGCAAGGTCGACACGCCGATGGCCACTCCCAGGATCAGCAGGGAACTGCGCATCCGGTTGCCGATGATGGTCCGCCAGGACTCGCTCATCCTGTCGTGCCATTCCACACGCGGCCTATTCATGGCGCAGCGCCTCCACGGGATCGAAACCGGCGGCCTTCCAGGCCGGATAGGTACCGAACACGCCGCCGATCAAAAACGTGGTGACCAGTCCCAGGACCAGCGACCAGCCGGCGACGGCGAAGGGCAACGGAGAGACCAGGGATATGCCCCAGGCCAGGCCCAGGCCTATCAGGATGCCCAGAAAACCTCCCACCATGGACAGGGTGACGGCCTCGACCAGGAACTGCCACATGATGGCCAGGCGCCGGGCCCCCAGGGCCTTGCGCACGCCCACCTCGCGGGTGCGTTCGGTAACCGACACCAACATGATGTTCATCAGCACGATGCCGCCGACCACCAGGCTGATACCCACCAGGGGGATCAGGGCTCCGTAAATGGCCTTCGAAATGCCGCCCCAGATGGACAGCAACTGTTCCGAAGAGGTGATCGTGAAGTCGTCCCGTTCAAGGGGTCGCAGGCGGTGCCGGACGCGCATCAGGAAAATCGCTTCGTCCTTGGCCTCCTGCAGCCTGGTCAGGTCCTTGGCCGCGATCTTGAGATCAAGGGAACCCCCGGACCCGAACACCTTCTGCCAAGCGGTGATGGGCGCCACCGCGAACTGGTTGCGGTTGTTGCCCATGACGGTGCCACGGTCTTCGGCCACGCCGATGACCTTGAAATGACGGCCGCCGATCTTGACCTCACGGCCCACCGGGTCGGCGCGGCGGGGGAACAGGGACTGGGCCACTTCGAAACCCAGCACCACGACCTGTCGTGAGTTGACCACGTCCTGCCGGGCGATGTGGCGGCCCAACAACAGGGGCATATCTTCGATCAGCGAGTAGTCCTCGGTGACACCCCGCACACGGGTGCCGCGGAATTTCCGGCTGCCGGCACGGAGCGTGGCCGAACGTGTGATCAACGCTCCAACGACCGAAGCCTCCTCCATCCTATCGGCCAGCCAGTTCCGGTCGTCCAGGGTCAGGTTGGGATTGTTGAGGGATTTCATGAATGCATCGAAGTCGGTCAGTGACTGGAGATTGCTGATCCGCGTGATGGTGAAGACATCAGTGCCCTCGTCGAGCACCGCCTGGGAAACATAGCGGTCGGTGCCGTATATGAGGGACACCACGGCGATGACCGACATGGTGCCCACGATGTTGCCCAGCAGGGTCAGGAAGGTCCGCAGCTTATGACCGCGCAGACTGGCCAGGGCGATGCGAACCCCTTCGAAGAGATTCATCAGTCTTCCGTTTCGCCGTCGCCCGAATTGGAGTTTCCGCGGCCCTTTTTGCCCTTGCCGCCCAACTGTTCAACCAGGGCCCCGTCCTTCAGGGTCCGCAGGACGCGGAAAGGTCCGGTGACGACCGTCTGGCCGGCATCGAGGCCGCTGATGACTTCGAAATCATCCTCCCCGGCGATGCCTATCCCGATGGGAATGAACTTTACAAAACTGTCTTTCAGGATAAAGACACCTTCGGTCTCTTCGCGTTTGACTTCCGCGGTTTTGGCCCCGGTGGTGTCCGGGTCGTCCTCCGTGACTCCGAATCCGAATTCTTCCAGGGCTGCCTTCTGTTTGCGGGCGCGGCTGCCGGTATATTTGCGGACATCCCCGCCATCCAGGGGCCATTCCCGCACCGTAACCGAACCCAGGGGAACAGCGAGGGCATCGCCGCGTTCGGCGACGGTGATCTCCGCCTTGGCCGACAGGCCCGGCCGAATGTTCGGCAGGGTGCCTTCCAGGGTGATCTTCACCTCGAAGTCGACGGCTTCCCGGCTGGCCCCGGCGCGCACCCGCAAGGGACTGTTGCCGATCTCGGTCACCTGGCCCGTGAATTTCTGATTGGGGAAGGCATCGATCTCGACTTCGGCCGCCTGCCCGAGTTCCACCTTGACCACTTCGGTCTCATCGACTTCCACCCAT
This sequence comes from Candidatus Krumholzibacteriia bacterium, assembly GCA_030592845.1. Taxonomy (GTDB): domain Bacteria; phylum Krumholzibacteriota; class Krumholzibacteriia; order LZORAL124-64-63; family LZORAL124-64-63; genus JAGLCY01. Next base: position 11,480 of record JAUVII010000022.1, read on the forward strand.
GCTTCCATGGTGCCCAGATCGGCGATGACCAGCAGCACGGTGCCCGGGTTGTTGAGGGTGCCCATGATGGCGTTTTCGCCCTCTTCCACGTTCAACCTGGTGATCACCCCGGTCATCGGCGCGGTGATTGTCACCTTGGTCAGGTCATGGTGGGCCTTGGACAGGTTGGCCTTGTACTGGGTGATGCGATGTCTGGCAGCTTCCACCCTGGCCTCTTCGATGCGCGCGTTGGTCCGCGCGGTGGCCACCTGTTCCTCGGAGGTAATTTCACCTTCAAACAATTTTTCCGCCCGGTCGCGGTCCTGGATGGCTTTATCCAGCGAAGCCTCGGCCAGTTTCAGGTCCGCCCGCGCGGAGTTGATGGTGGCTTCCAGGGCCTGGACCGCGGCATCGTATTCAAAGGGATCGATCTCCATGAGCAGGTCGCCCTGTTTAACGTGCTGTCCCTCCACCACTGCCAACAGAACAATGGTGCCCATGGCGTTGGCGCTGACATCCACCTTGCGTTTGGGCTGGATGGTGCCCGAACAGGTGACCATGGCCGTCAGGTCCTTCAACCCGATCACCTTGGTCTCGACCTTGGCCTCCGTCTTGTCCCCCGAAGTGAGGATTGACACCACCACCGCGATCAACAGGATGGCCGCCAGGGGAATGAGGATCTTCTTTTTCACTCTGCAACTCCTTGCCGCGAGGCCTACATGAAGATGATGCTCAACGCCAGGGGAATTGCCGTCAGCAGGGCCCAGGGCAGCAGCACCGACAGCACGGCGGCCGAACGGCCCATCTTGAACACTTTTTCAAAGCCGATGACCAACAGAAACAGGCCCCACCAGGTGAAAAAATCGCCGTAACCCATGAGGATCTGGAAAAGGGCGGAACCAGGCTCGGCTCCCGGCAGCAACGCGGCCAGACCGATGTTGACCTTGAAAACGGACTCCGTCTGGAGGATGAGCGGCAGTTTAATCAGGGAACTGATGGCAAATACCGGCAGGGAGCCCCAGGACACGATGCCCAGGGCCTGGTTGAAGCTGCCGACACCCCCGCCCAGCCGCACGAAAAAGCCCAGGATCAAGCCGAAGATCAGGACCATGATCCAGGTGGTGAACCCGGCGATGCCGGACTGGGTGATCTTTTTGGTCGGGGAGATATTGAGGGAGTCCTCGAAGGCCTTGTCCGCTGCCTCTTCGGGAAGCATCTGCATCATTTTGGAATCACGCATCAGCTCCGCCTGCTCCGGGCCGGAGATGGGTATGGTCATCCAGGAGAATCCGATCATGACGATCAAGACCAGAAGCCCCGGTTGCCACCAGCGTGGACTGACACCCACGTTTTCCATGAGCCGCCCGGGATTCGTGAAAAGGTCGGCGATCCGTCCGAAGAATGAATCGTTCATGGTCGGTTTACTCCTTGTGTTCAATCAGTTGCCTTATCCGGATAAAGCCGCGGAAGCACCTTCCGCCCGGACCGGGCCAGGCGGCTGTCCGCCTCGGCCCTGGCCAGTTTTTCCTTGTCCCCGTGATTCCGCAGAAACTCGTCCGCGAATTCCCCCGACTCGATTTCCGCCAGGATCCGCCTCATGTTTTCCCGTACCCGGTCATCGATGATGCGCGGCCCCCGCGTCAAACCGCCGTACGCCGCGGTGCCGCTGATCTTTTTTCGCATGCCTTCGATGCCGTGGCGGTGCAGCAGATCGGTAATCAACTTCAACTCGTGCACGCACTCGAAATAGGCGTTCGCCTCGTCGTAACCCGCATCGACCATGACGTCGAAAGCCGATTTGAGCAGCTCGATCACTCCGCCACAGAGGACCACCTGTTCACCGAACTGATCGCTGACGCATTCGGCCCGGAAAGTGGTTACGAAACCGCCGCCGACCAGGCAACCCGTCGCGTGGGCATACGCAGCAGCAAGGTCCCAGGTTTCCGGGGGCGAACTATCCGTCACCGCCAGCAGGCCCGGCACGCCCGAGCCGTCCGCATGGGCCGCCTCGAGCATATCCCCCTGCCCCTTGGGCGCCACCAGAAAACAGGCGCGGCCCGGCGAGGGCTTGACCTGATCGAAAGCCACCGCGAATCCGTGGGCAAACCCTATCGCGGCGTCCGGCTTCAGGTGCGGATCAATGTCCCTGGCATGGACTTCGGCCATGGCCTCGTCCGGCAGCATGAGCATCACCACATCGCCGGCGGCGACCGCTTCGGGCACGGGCAATACGGTGAAACCGCTTTCGCCCGCCATTTTCCCGGTGGCGGATCCGGTTCGGCTGCCGACGATCACTTCAACCCCGCTGCGCCGGAGATTCAGGGCGTGGGCACGTCCCATGGTGCCGTAACCGATGATCGTTACGGTCCGGCCGGCAAGGAGACTGCCGTCGGCGTCACCATGCTCCACCACCGTACCCGGAGGCGGCGGGTATTGTTTGAATATATTTTTACCCATAGGCGGCAGGATAGCGGGATCCGGGTTTCTTGACAAGAAACCACTTACGGGATAAATTCCCTGCCTGCCGGGAAAATCAGGCTTAGGGCATGTTTCCGGTACCAGAATGGTATGGGTGGCGGCTTAGCTCAGTTGGTTAGAGCATCGGAATCATAATCCGAGTGTCCGGGGTTCGAATCCCTGAGCCGCTACCACCATTATTTCGCCAATCCATCAGCATCCATCGTCTTACTCGCCAGCGCCTCGTCCATGACCGGAGGCAGAGTGTCCCTGGACCCATTCAACACACATTCATTCAGCAGGGCCGTTTCCGAACGGATTCGTGAACTCGTGCTGGAATGTTGCGGTGACAATCCGCGCCCCGGCCTGCTGGCCGCCTTGTCCGGAGGGCCGGATTCGGTCGCCTTGCTCCTGGCCGCCAAAACCTGGTCTCTGGAAACCGGTTCACCCCTGGCCGCCGCCCATTTCAACTACGGCCTGCGGCCGGGCGATGCCGACAGGGATGCCGCATTTTGCCGCGACCTTTGCGCGAACCTGGATGTCGAACTTTTCGAATCGGCGGATGACCCCCGCCCCGTCGCCCGCACGCGCGGACAGGGCCTTGAGGAAGCGGCCCGCCACCTGCGCCGGCGGTTTTTCAGCAAAACCCTGGAGAACAACTCCCATCTGCGTTGCGTGGCCACGGGACATCACCGGGACGACCAGGTGGAAACCGTGCTGATGCGCCTTTTCAGGGGCACCGGACCGGAAGGACTGCGCGGCATTCTTCCGGTCAGCGGCCAGTACATTCATCCGCTTCTGCATCTGGGGCGCGCGGAAATCGTGGCCTTTCTGGAAGAGTGCGGCCAACCCTGGCGCACCGACGGCAGCAACCTGGACGGGGACAATGTCAGGGCCCGCATTCGCCGTGAATTATTGCCCCTGGCCCGGGGTATCTTCGGCCCGGGAAGTGAAATCGTTCCGGCCAGGATGGCGGAACTTCTCCAGGGGGACATGGAGCTTTTGGAGGGTTTCACCAGGGCCGCCCTGACCGCGACCCGATCGCAGGACGATCCCGACCAGTTGAGTATTTCCCGTCTCCTGGCCCTGGACGAGGGTCTGGCCCCCCGGGTTTTGCGGTCCTGGTTGGATGACGGGCAACCTTCAGGTCTGGAGCGCGTCCATGTGGATACCGCCCTGGCCTGGCTCCGGTCCGGTCAATCCGGTTCCGGGCTGGATTTCCCGGCCGGACAGCGCCTGAGCCGGGATTTCGACAATTTACGGCGCGTGGCGGGTTCGGCTTTCCGGCCTCCCCTGCGGACAGCCGCGGATTATCGTATTCTGGTTTCCGGGGAAACGGCCAACGCCCCTATTATCAAGGGAGTTGGCGACCCCGCCGACGAAGCCACCTGGCGGTTGACCTGCCCCGCTTCCTGCCTGAAAGGCAATCTGCGGGTGCGGAACTTCCGCCCCGGCGACCGGTTTCAGCCACTTGGCCTGGAAGGATCCAAGAAAATGAGCGATCTTCTGCGGGAACAACGGATTCCCCTGGAAGGCCGCCCGGAAATCCTGGTCGTGACGGACGAAGCGGGTATCCTGTGGGTGGTGGGCCTCGCTCGCGCCGAAAGAACCCGCTTGTTGCCGTCCACCGAACAGACAGTTACTATCTCTGTCGCCAAACGAAGTGAACCATTCGAACCAAGGAACGATTTTTAATGACTCCAAATCCTGGTAGCAAGAACTCCGGACCCGGCAAGAAATCGCCCCGTGGCTCCAAAAAGGGACCGGGCATAAATCCATCCCAGATTCCCGGCAAGACCGCGGGGTTCTGGGTTCTCCTGGTCTTTTTGGTCTTCCTGGTCTACCAGATGATCTACATCGACAGGTCCGCCATCCACGAATTGACCTATTCCGCCTTCGAGGAACAGGTAACCAACGGAAACATCCGTTCCATCGCCAAGACCAATCTGGATGTTACCGGCGAGCTGAACGAGGTGTTGACCCTGACGGTCAAGGACGGCTCCCTGAAAGAGGTGGACCGGTTCCATACCCGCCTGCTCTCTGACCGGGACGACTTCGCCGATTGGATTTCCGCCACCAACCCCGAGGCCTCGCTGGTCGGCGAGCCCCCCAAGACAAACTGGTGGGGCCATTTCCTGACCTATTATCTCCCCTTCCTTTTGATTTTGGGACTGTGGCTGTTTTTCCTGCGTCAGATGCAGGGCGGCGGCAACAAGGCCTTCAGCTTCGGCAAGAGCAAAGCCAAGATGTTCAACATGGACAACCCGGAGATCACCTTCGAGGACGTGGCCGGCTGTGACGAGGCCAAGTACGAACTGCAGGAAATCATCGACTTCCTGCGTGCTCCCCAGAAGTACCAGCGCCTCGGCGGCCGCATTCCCAAGGGCGCCCTGCTGGTGGGAGCCCCGGGCACCGGTAAGACCCTGCTGGGAAGGGCCGTGGCCGGCGAAGCGGGTGTGCCGTTCTTCAGCATGAGCGGTTCCGACTTCGTGGAAATGTTTGTCGGCGTCGGCGCCAGCCGCGTGCGCGATCTGTTCGACCAGGGCAAGAAAAATGCTCCCTGCATTATCTTCATCGACGAGATCGACGCCGTCGGCCGGCACCGCGGCGCGGGACTGGGCGGCGGTCACGACGAGCGCGAGCAGACCCTGAACCAGTTACTGGTCGAAATGGACGGCTTCGAATCCAACGACGGCGTGATCCTGCTGGCGGCCACCAACCGGCCCGACGTGCTGGACCCGGCACTGCTGCGTCCCGGACGTTTCGACCGCCAGATCGTGGTCGATATGCCCGACATAGTCGGACGTGAGGCCATCCTCAGGGTGCATATGAAGAAAGTTAAGCTCAACGAATCCGTGTCCGCCAAGAAGATCGCCTCCGGCACCCCGGGCATGGCCGGAGCCGACCTGGAGAACCTGGTCAACGAGGCCGCCCTGTTGGCCGCCCGCAAGAATCACGACGATGTGACCATGGACGATTTCGAAGACGCCAAGGAAAAGGTCATGCTGGGCCCCGAGCGCCGCAGCCGCGTTTTCACCGACAAGATCAAGCGCGAGGTCGCCTACCACGAGTCCGGCCACGCGGTGGTGGCTTTCCATGCCGGGGAATCGGACCCCGTGCACAAGGTGACCATCATCCCCCGGGGCCAGGCCCTGGGTCTGACGGCCATGCTCCCGGTGGAGGATCAGTACACGATCTCGGAGCAGAAATACCTGGACCAGATCTGCGTCGCGTTGGGCGGCCGGATGGCGGAGGAACTTTTCCTGGGCAAGATCGGCTCCGGAGCCTACGGCGACATCAAGGCCGTGACCAGCTACGCCCGGACCATGGTCACCCGCCTGGGCATGAGCGAAAAACTCGGCCCCATCGCCTACGAGGAAGGGAGCGAACAGGTCTTCCTGGGCCGCGACATCGGACGCCAGCACGTGTTCAGTGAACATACGTTGCGGGAAATCGATGACGAAGTGAGACGGATCGTTTCCGAACAGTTCGAACGGGCCCGCCATATCCTTGAAAACCACAGGGAGCAGGTCGAGACCCTGGCCGCCGCCCTGCTGGAGCGGGAGACCATTGACGCCGAGGAATTCGAAATGCTCATGACAGGGCAGGAGTTGCCCGAATTCGAGCTCGAAGTCGATCACTCCCTGGGTGGCGATTCTCCGGATGACGAGTCAGTCTCTGCGGAAGGGACTTCCGGGACCATGGCCGAACCTGATGGTGAACCTGAGGCCGAACCGACGGAAACCGAAACCCCCGGTGACGCCGACCCGCCCCGCGACGACTCATGAATCCCGTTGAAAAACCCGAAGGGGGCCTGACGGCCCCCTTCGTCGCGCCGGACTGGGACCTGGGCCGCATGGTCGTCTCCCCGAACGGCCGCCCCCTGGTCATGGGCATCCTCAACCTGACCCCCGACAGTTTTTTTCCGGGTTCAAGAACCAAAGGGCTGGATGCGGCGGTTTCCCGGGCGATGAAAATGATCGCCGCCGGCTGTGACCTGCTGGACCTTGGCGCCGAATCCACCCGGCCCGGAGCCCAACCGGTCACCGCGGACGAGGAACAGGACCGGCTCCTTCCGGTGCTGAAGGCCTTGCGCGGGGAAACCGATCTGCCCCTGACCGTCGATACCGTCAGGGCAGTGACCGCAGCCGCCGCCCTGGACGCGGGCGCCGACGCCATCAACGACATCTCAGCGGCTTCCCTGGATCCCGACATGATGCCTCTGGCCGCCGCCGCCGGTTGCGGCCTGGTACTCATGCATATGCAGGGAACGCCGCGCACGATGCAGAAAGACCCCAATTACCGGGATGTGCTTGCCGAGGTCCGGGGCTGGCTGGCCGCCCGCTGCCGGTTGGCCGAAGAGGCCGGTGTGGCGCCCGGCAGGCTCATGGTGGATCCGGGCATCGGGTTCGGCAAAAACCTGGTTCACAATCTGGCTTTGCTCAAGGGATTGTCGGAAGTGTCCGGTGACCGGCCCCTGCTGCTGGGGGCAAGCCGCAAGCGCTTCATCGCCTCGGTAACCGGCGCGAGTGTCGAAGACCGGCTTGGCGGAAGCCTGGCTGCCCTGGCCGCGGCCTGGCAGGGGGGCGCCACGGTGGTGCGCGTGCATGACGTCGCGGCCACTGTCCAGTTCCTCGAGGTCATGAAAAGCATCGCCGAAACCTGACCGGCGTTTCCGGTTGAGTATTGCCCGGCGTGGTGATAGTTTGGCCCAACCATGTGGAATAGCATTACCAACAGCCCCATCATCGATATCCTCGATATACTTATCGTGGCTTACCTGCTGTACCGCCTGATCGTGTTCATCAAGGATACGCGCGTGATCCAGATGTTCGTCGGCCTGGGCCTGCTGCTGCTGCTTTCGTTTTTGGCCGGCAGCCTGGGCATGATCGTGGTCGGCCGCATCATCGGCACCCTGCAGACGGTCTGGGTCATCGCCTTTATCATCATTTTCCAACCGGAACTCCGCTCGGCCCTGGCCAATCTCGGGCTGCGCCGTGGATTCGGATTGTTCAGCAGCGTGGATGAAATCCCCAAGGAACAGGAAATCCTGGCCGCGGTCACGCGCTGCGCCAAACGGGGATTGGGAGCCCTGATCGTTATCGAACGTGAAGTCAGGCTGAACAACTGGATCAAGAAGGGTGTTATTCTGGACGCGGAAATCACCGCCGCCACCCTGGAATCCATTTTTACCGTTCCGGGTCCCCTGCACGACGGCGCGGTGATCATCAGCCAGGACAAGATCGCGGCCGCCGCGGTCATCCTGCCCATCACCGAGCGCGAAGAGCTGGGTTACGTGCTGGGAACGCGCCACCGGGCGGCCATCGGCATCAGCGAGCAATCCGATGCCATCGTGATCGTCGTTTCCGAAGAAACCCGGGCCATCAGCCTGGTTTATGAAGGCGACATCCGCCGCGGACTTTCCCTCGACGACCTGACCACCGAGTTGGAACGGGTCCACCTTCGCAGGTCCGGATCCGGCAAGAAAAAGTCCTCCGACCGGAAAGACATCGATAAATCCGCGTCGGACCACTCGGGTGAAACCCAGGGCGAAACCGTTTCCTGACCACCCCGATGTTCCCGCCTCCCTATTGACACCGGCACGGTCTTGTTTTAAGATCATTTCTGGTATCGAAAGCCGAACCCAAGTTTTTGGAGACTTGATCTTGAATCCGTGCACCCGCAAACAGAATTGGCGATGGTCCCTGTGGCGCTGGCAGAGCGCCCCGGTGGACGCGTTTGCGTGCACGGAAGGAAGTGGTGACTGACCCTTAAGTCCCCGACCAACCGTCTCCGAACCCGCCACCGTTGTGTTGGCGGGTTTTTTGTTTGCGAATTGACCGACGTACCGACTTTGGAGGCAATCATGATTTCGCCCAGTAGAACCGAATACCTGGACCGGGACGACAACCGTGGGAATGGGCCCGTCAGGGCCGTGATTCCCGCGGATCTGGAAACCCCGGTGTCCGTATTCATCAAACTCCGGTCCCTGGGAGCCGCGTTCCTGTTCGAAAGCGTTGAGCAGGGAGTGCAGATGGGCCGCCATTCCATTATCGGCCTGGCTGCCGGCGCGGACATCGAACTGCGCGACGGCATTGTGACCATCCGGCGTCAGGAGAGCCCGGAATCAACGGCCGAAAACCATCCCGTCGATCCCGCCGACCCCCTGGGCCCGGTGCGCGATGAACTTGCCCGGACCGAACTGGGTGAGGACCCGGAAGGCGTCCTTCCCCCACCCTTCGGGGGCGCCGTGGGCTTCCTGGGTTTCGACATGGTGCGCTATTTCGAGAAGATTGACCTTCCACCCCCCGGGGCCGACGATCTTCCTGATTACCGGTTTCTCTTTCCCCGGACACTGGTCGTGTTCGACCATGTAAAAAGCGAAATCGAAATTGTCACCCTTCCCGGGGAAAAGGACGCGGGCAAGGCCCACGCTGCCGCTTCGGCCAGGATCGCCGCGGTGCTGCAGGCACTGCAGGAGCCTTTGCCCGAGGATGTCCTGCGGGCCCGCCTGGACACCGGCAGCGCCGCCGGTGATGAAACCGATTCCGCAAATGACCCGGCATCCAACATGGACCGGGACACCTTCATGGACCGGGTGGAACGGGCGCGCGAACATATTCTCGCGGGGGACGCTTTCCAGATCGTCCTGTCCCAGAACCTGACCGGGGATGCTCCGGTGGAGCCCTTCCGCATCTACCGCGCCCTGCGCATGCTCAACCCCAGCCCCTACCTTTTCTTCCTGGATTTCCAGGAATTCCAGATGGTCGGCTCCAGCCCCGAAATGCTGGTGCGGCTGGAAGGGGACCGGCTCGAGGTCAATCCCATCGCCGGCACCCGTCCCCGCGCGGAATCCATCGCCGAAGACAACGCCCTGGCCTCAGATCTCCTGAACGACGAAAAGGAAAAGGCCGAGCACGTGATGCTCGTTGATCTGGGCCGTAACGACCTCGGAAGGGTCTGCCGCACCGGCAGTGTCCAGGTTGACGATTTCATGACCGTGGAGCGTTACAGCCATGTCATGCATCTGGTCAGCAGGGTTTCGGGTCGGCTGGAGAAAGGCCTCGACATGTTCGACGCCCTGAAAGCCACCTTCCCCGCGGGCACCGTTTCGGGAGCTCCGAAAATCAGGGCCATGGAAATTCTCACCGAACTGGAGGGCGTTAGACGCGGCCCCTACGCCGGCGCCGTGGGTTATTTCGGACGTACCGGGGACATGGACATGTGCATCACCATTCGCACCCTGTTGATACGGGACGGACGCTACAGCATCCAGGCCGGAGCGGGCATCGTCGCCGACTCCGATCCCGCACGGGAATACCAGGAAACCCTGGACAAGGCGCGGGCACTGACCCGGGCCGTCCGCATCGCCCGCCAGGGTCAATAAGGAGGAACACCGCATGCACTTGCTGATAGATAATTACGATTCGTTCACCTACAACATCGTCCAGGCCGTGGCTGCCCAGGGCGCCAAGGTGGACGTGCGCCGCAATGACGAGATCACGGTGGACGAGGTGCTGGCTCTCTCTCCTGAATCCCTGATCATCTCCCCCGGGCCGGGGACTCCCGATGACGCCGGTGTGAGCGTGGAATTGATCCGCGCCCTGCGGGGAAAGGTGCCCATCCTGGGCGTCTGTCTGGGTCACCAGAGCATCGTGGCCGCCTACGGGGGCCGCATCGGAAGGGCCGACCGCGTAATGCACGGAAAAACCAGCGGGGTCTACCATGACAGCGTCACAATCTATTCCGGTCTTTCAAACCCCTTCACCGCCACCCGGTACCACTCCCTGATCGCCCGGGAAGAAGACCTTCCCGCCGGTCTCGAAGTCTCCGCCTACACCTCCGGCGGAGAGATCATGGGAGTCCGCTCCCGCGCCGACAAGGTGGAGGGAGTGCAATTCCATCCCGAGTCAATTCTCACGCCCGAGGGCAGCCGGCTGTTGGCTAATTTCCTGCGGATGGCCCGCCAAAACGGAGGCGGAAATGGCTAGGAATAGCGGAAACCAACCTGCCATCGACTCCACCGCGATCCTGGCCTCCCTGATCGAAGGCCGGGATCTGCAGATGGAAGAAGCCGTCGCCCTGATGAGTGCCATCATGGCCGGTGAGGTGCCGCCCTTCCGTCTGGCGGGCATCCTGACCGCCTTGCGTTCGAAGGGCGAGACGGTCGCCGAGATCGCCGGCTTCGCCCGGGCCATGCGGGATGGGGCGCTGAACATCACTCCGCAAAGAACCGGACTGCTGGACACCTGCGGAACCGGCGGGGACGGCAGCGGAACCTTCAACATCTCCACCGCCACCGCCCTGGTGGCCGCGGCCATGGGCATTCCCGTGGCCAAACATGGCAACCGGGCGGTCAGTTCCCGCTGTGGAAGCGCCGATGTGCTGGAAGCCCTGGGCGTGAACCTGGATCTGGAACCCACCCGGGGGGCCGCGCTTATCGATGACGTCGGGATTGGATTCCTCTACGCGCCCGATCTGCATCCCGCCATGAAACACGCCATGCCCGTCCGGCGGGAACTTGGTGTCCGGACGGTATTCAACGTGCTTGGCCCCCTGACCAATCCGGCGGCGGCCGATCGTCAGCTGCTTGGGGTTTTCGACCCGGCGTTATGCGAGCCCCTGTGCAATGTTCTGCGGGAGTTGGGATCAAGGCGGGCTTTTGTGGTCCACGGGGCCGGCGGACTCGACGAAGTTTCTCTTCTGGGAGCCACCACCGTGGCCTCCCTTGCCAGGGGCGAAGTGCGCACCTTCGAATTCCTGCCCGAACAGGCGGGGCTCGAAATCTGCGCCCCGGATGACCTGGCCGGAGGAGATCCGGCGACCAACGCCGGGATGATCCGCGCCATCGTCCAGGGGGAAAGCGGACCCCGGACCGATGCCGTTCTTCTCAACGCCGGGTTTGTCGCGGTGCTCGGGAATATGGCTGAAAATGTCCGGCAGGGAGTGGATCTTGCCCGGGACACCATCGCCTCCGGCGGGGCCAGGGAACTTCTGGAAAGATTTGCCAGGGCCTCCCATGCGGAGGTGGCTCCATGAGTTTTCTGGACCGCATTCGGCCGGCCAAGGAAGCCGAGGTTGAAGCCCTCCACCGGCAATTTGAAACCGCCCCCCCGGCACGGCCCGCGGAAATGCCCCTGAGGGATTTCCAGGCTGCCTTGACCGGCGGAAAAAGCATCATCGCGGAGATCAAACGGAAATCGCCGAGCAACCCCGATCTCCAACAGTCGGGTCCTCCAGGCGCCCTTGCCCGGGCCTATCAACGCGGCGGGGCGCGGGCCTTGTCCATCGTGACGGACGCGGCCCATTTCGGAACCTCTCTCGGTGATGTGGCAGCCCTGCGCGCGGCCGTCGATCTCCCGGTTCTGGTGAAGGACTTCGTTATCGATCCGGCCCAGATTCGGGCCGCCTGGGCCGGCGGCGCCGACGCGGTTCTCCTCATCGCCCGCATGCTCGATCCCGACTCCCTGCGCGGCCTTCATGCCGAAGCCACCGCCCTGGGCCTGTCGGTCCTGGTGGAGTGTCACGCCGCGGACGAAATCGAACAGGCCCTTGATGCCGGCGCCAAACTGGTGGGCATCAACAACCGCAACCTGGCCACGCTGACCACCGATCTCGCCCATGGCGAAAACCTGTTGCCGCTGGTGGGCCGGGATGTCCTCCGGGTCAGCGAAAGCGGCCTCGATTGCCGGGCCGATGTGGACCGGATGAGCCGGGCCGGGGCCGACGCTTTTCTGGTGGGACACGCCCTGCTGTTGAGCTTCGATCCGGGACGAAAAGTGGCGGAGCTAACCGGGAAAGAGGCTGAGGACGCGTTGCGGATCAAGATCTGCGGTCTGACCAACGCCGCCGACGCGCAAGCTGCCTTCGCTGCGGGCGCCCACCTGCTGGGGTTGGTCTTTGCCCCGAGTCCCCGGCAGATTGACCACGAACGGGCCCGGGAAATCAGGGCCGCCGTGCCCGGGGCCCGACTGTGCGGTGTTTTCCAGGACGCCGACCCCGCCGCGGTCATGGTGGCGGCGGAGAACTGCGGACTTGATCTGATCCAGCTGCATGGAAACGAATCGCCCCGGGAGTGCCGGGAGTTGGCCGCGGCCACCGGATTGCCGCTGATCAAGGCCCTGGGCCCAACCGAAGCCACCAGCGCCGTGGTGGCCGCCTACGATGCGGCGGCCTACTTCCTGGTGGACCGTCCCAAGGGAGCCCTCGGGTCCTGCGATCACCAGGCTTTGCGGGATGCCGCCATCAGGATCCGGACCGAAGGCCGCGAAGTATTTCTGGCCGGTGGTTTGGAACCGGGCAACGTGGCCGAAGCCGTGCGCGACTGCGTCCCCTTCGGTGTGGACGTATCCAGCGGAGTGGAAAGTGAACCAGGCCGCAAGGATCACGCGGCCCTGAGGAATTTCATCAGGGAGGCGAATTCATGAATTCCAGAAATGCCATCGGGCCCGCTGACGGTACCGGCCGCTTTGGCCGGTTCGGCGGTCAGTTTGTGCCCGAAACCCTCATGCCCTGTCTGAGGGAACTGGAAGCCGAGTACCTGCGGGCCCAAAACGACCCCGAATTCCAGGCTGCCCTTGCCGAACTTCTGGCCGACTATTCGGGACGGCCCACTCCCCTTTACCGGGCCCGACGCCTCGAAAAAGACTTTGGAGGACGGGCCCGCATCTATCTCAAGCGCGAGGACCTGAACCACACCGGAGCCCACAAGATCAACAACTGTCTGGGCCAGGGTCTGCTGGCCGCCCGCATGGGCAAAAAGCGGATCGTGGCCGAAACGGGGGCAGGTCAGCATGGGGTCGCCTCGGCTACGGTGGCCGCCCTCCTGGGCCTGGAATGCACGGTCTACATGGGGGAAGTGGACATGGAGCGGCAGGAACCCAACGTACGACGGATGCTTCTGTTGGGCGCCAGGGTGGTGCCCGTTTCCACCGGCTGCCGCACCTTGAAGGACGCCACCAGCGAGGCCATCCGTGACTGGGTCGCCAACGTGGAAGGGACCCACTACATCATCGGATCCACCGTCGGACCCCACCCCTACCCCACCATGGTGCGCGACTTCCAGGCGGTGATCGGCCAGGAGGCCCACCGGCAAATCATGGCCGCCGAAGGACGCCTGCCTGACGCCGTGGTGGCCTGCGTTGGCGGGGGCAGCAACGCCATCGGCATTTTTTCCTCGTTCCTGGACGATGAAGTGGCCTTGTACGGAGTGGAAGCCGGAGGATCGGATGCCGGCCACTCCGCCGCGCTTTGCCTTGGCGAACCCGGGGTATTGCACGGATCGTTCAGTTACCTGCTCCAGGATGACGACGGTCAGGTCCTGCCCGCGCACTCCATCGCCGCCGGGCTGGACTATCCCGGGGTGGGCCCACAGCACAGCCACCTGAAGGACACCGGCCGCGTCACCTACACTTCGGTAACCGACGAGCAGGCCCTGCGGGCCTTCGCCGATCTGGCCCGGCTTGAAGGAATCATCCCCGCCCTGGAATCGAGCCACGCTCTTGCCTATGCCCGGGACCTGGCAGGAACGTCCGACGAAGGGACCGTGATCGTCATCAATCTTTCCGGCCGAGGCGACAAGGACACAGCAGAAGCAGGGGAGGCCGCGAAATGACCCGTCTGTCCTCCCTCACTCAACGTCTGCGCCGGGAAGGCCGCAAACCCCTGGTCCCCTACCTGACCGCGGGCTACCCCGACATCGAAACCTTTGCCGGTGTCATGGGGGCCGCCGCGGACGCGGGGTGCCCTCTGGTGGAAATCGGGATTCCCTTCAGCGACCCGGTCGCCGACGGACCGGTCATCCAGGCAGCTTCCCAGAGGGTGCTGGAACAGGGCATGACTCTCCGCAAAACCCTGGACCTGGCCGCCCGGGCGTCACGTGAACACAACCTGACCGTTGTTTTGATGGGATATCTGAATCCCCTCCTGAAAATGGGACTGGCGGCTTTTGCCGACGCTTGCGGGGAAGCCGAGGTGGCCGGGGTCATCGTACCGGACCTGCCGCTGGAGGAATCGGCCGGTCTGCGGGACCTTCTGCTGGCCAGGGACATCGACCTGGTGGACCTGGTCGCCCCCACCACCGACCGGAAACGTCTGACGGAGCACGCGGCGGCCGCCGGCGGATTCCTGTATCTGGTGGCGACCACCGGAGTTACCGGATCAACGCCGGGAACAAACGATCATCTGGAGGATTACGTCGCCAGGGTCCGCCGGGACAACCCCCTTCCCCTGTACGTGGGCTTCGGTATCGCCGACCCCTCGCACGCGGCCCGGGTCGCGGCCTGCGCCGATGGCGCCATTGTCGGCAGCGCCCTGATCCGGACCATTGACGCGGCGGAACCCGGACCCGCGGCCGTAAAAGCGGCCGCCGGGTTCCTGACGAAAATGAATGCAGCCATGAATTCCGGAAAGGATTAGGAAATGATCATCGTCATGAAACAGAAGGCCACCCTGGCGGACCTCAGCAGGGTCATCCGCACCCTCGAGGAGCGCGGTTTCCATCCCCGGCCGTCTCACGGAGCTACAGGCACCGTCATCGGAGTCATGGACGCCGCGGGCGACGATCTGACCGATGTGGCCCTGCTGCCCGGAGTCGACCAGATCACTCCGGTGTCCAGCAAGTTCAAGCTGGTCAGCCGGGATTTCCAGTCCGCTCCCACGGTGGTCAATGTGGGCGACGTCGAAATCGGTGGAGACGAGTTCGTGGTCATGGCCGGACCCTGCGCGGTGGAAACCCGGGACCAGTACCTGACCACCGCCCGGCATGTGGCCAAATCCGGTGGGCACATCCTGCGCGGCGGGGCCTTCAAACCCCGCACCTCTCCCTACAGTTTCCAGGGACTGGGAGAAGAGGGTTTGCAGATCATGGCCGAAGCCCGTCAGGAAACAGGTCTGCCCATCGTAACGGAAGTGGTCTCCCCCAGCGCCGTTCCCCTGGTGGCCCGGTACGCCGACATTATGCAGATCGGGGCCCGCAACATGCAGAACTACGCCCTGCTGGAGGCCGTCGGGGAACAGCGCAAACCCGTCCTTCTCAAACGGGGATTGATGTCGACCATCGAAGAACTGCTGCTGGCCGCGGAATATCTCATGTCCAACGGCAACAACCAGGTGATGCTTTGCGAACGGGGCATCCGCACCTTTGAACGCTCCACGCGCAACACCCTCGATCTTTCGGCCGTGCCTGTCATTCGGGAATCCAGCCATCTGCCGGTGATCGTCGACCCGAGCCACGCGGTGGGCCATGTCGCCTATGTGGCGGACATGGCGCGGGCCGCCGTTGCCGCCGGAGCCGACGGCATCATGGTGGAAACCCATCCCCAGCCCTCAATGGCGTTGTCGGACGGACCGCAGAGTTTGGATTTTCCCGCTTTTGTGGATCTCATGGAGAGTATGCGCCCCATAGCTGAAGCGGTGGGCCGCCGCATGAAGGTGGTTGGAGATCGCAGCGACTGAACCGGGATGTCACTTGTCCCCACCGATAATTCCATTTTCGTGGCCGTGGTCGAGATGGCACTCATCGACTTTTGACGATGGACTGCAGTCACAGCGGTTGTTTTTCCGATCCTATTTAATATTTCGTTGGAATGATGGCGTAGAAACCGTAGATTAATGGTTGCAAAACTAAAATTGCGTTCGAAACCCTCATTCCTTATTTCTGAATCTCCCATATTATGAATACAAGTGAACTATGCAGATTTAATGGCCGTGTATTTATCGGGCTGAGCCTTGTCTTGATTCTGGCGTGTTCGGATGAAACACCCACCGTGACAGACCCACCACCGCAGGTAGAACCCAGATTAGAATTGATTTCTACGGCAAATATCCAGGTAGACGAACCTTCAGGATTGTGTTTTTCAATCGACAATAAATCTCTCTGGACAGTCAGTGACCGGACCAGAAAGGTTTACAAAGTTGATTTCAACGGTAACGTACTGGAAACACTTGCCTATACCGGGAATGATCTTGAGGGAATCGCTGTTGACCCCGGGGACAGCACTATCTGGGTAGCGGAAGAAAATCTGTCACAAATCGTACAGTTGGACACTCTGGGAAATGAACTTCAACGGATAGATGTCACTGGAGCTGCAGGAAACAGCGGGCTGGAGGGAATAACAATAAACACCGCAAATGGTCATTTCTTTCTCCTGAAAGAAAAAAACCCGGGTGTGTTGATCGAACTGGACCACGAATTTAATCTGCTGACATATAAACGCATTACTTTCGCTTTTGATTTTTCCGGCATTTATTATGAATCCCAAAATCAGCACTTGTGGATTGTAAGCGATCAGAATGAAAAAGTTTATAAGTGCGACCTTACAGGAAGCGTACTGACCGAGTATCCCATCGACGTAGACAAAGCGGAAGGGATTGCCGTAGATTTTGACAATGCTCGAGTTTATGTCGTAAGTGATTCTTACGAAAAATTGTATCTGTTTTCCATTAAAGATTAATAGTTCTGTGATTTGCCATCTGCCGATAATGGCAATCTGATGACTTCCTTCCCGTTCAGATGAAAATGCGCCACCGAGGCCCACGTTGGCTGCACCGATGCTTCTGTCAGCGTATTATCCCATCCCCCCACAATTCCTCCAGAAACCGTCGCCAGGGCATGATCCTGATTCCGCTGTGGACCCTCTCTTCACGCTCGTTGCATACGACGATGGCTTGCCTCGGCGCGTAGTCTGCTACAAATGTTTTCAGGCCGCGCAGATCCCTGCGGTCAACCATCGTGGTGCCCTTTACTTCAACGACAACCTCGCCGCCGCCCAAAACAAAATCGACTTCCAAGCCGGATTTGGTCCGCCAATAATTGATGTCATAATCGATCTCATGGTAGGAGCGATGAGCAAGAATCTCCAGATAGATGAAGTGCTCGAAGGCCTTGCCGAACACTTCGCCCTTCGGCTCGGCTATCGTCTGTTTGGTGATGGCCCCGGCCACGCCTGGATCAAAAAGATAGAATTTCGGCGCCTTGCTGATGACCTGCCGTTCCTGCCGCTTTTTGAAGGGGAGGACGAAGGTGCCCAACAGGGTGTCGA
>JAUVII010000273.1 GCA_030592845.1 Candidatus Krumholzibacteriia bacterium
ACCGTGGGGTGCTGAATCCAAGCCTGGGGATCCGTGGTTCCGCTGTAGACTTTTGACCTCATTCTTTCCTCCTGTTTGTCTGGTTGTTCTTTCTCTCAATTCGGGTCCGTGAACCCCAGCGACTGATCCTGCGTAACCGTCAGCAGCGCAAATCCAGGCGCCCCGTTTTTGATCCCCGTCAGCACCAGATAGTGTTTCTTGTCCGCGGCCAGAACGGGAGTGGTGAAAGTATCAACGATCCCCGCCCCTTCCCAGACAACCATGGTCAGCCCGGTATCGGCGGCCAGGGAGATCGCGCCTTCACCATTGCCGGTGAAGCGGTCCATGGTCGCTTCATCGCTGCCGTCATCGACGAAATCGACCCGCAGGGATTCGAGGTTGGGACACGCGTGGACCAGCCGGGCGACGGTCATTCCCGCTACGGGTACCGGAAAGTCATCCGCCAGTGAGAACAGGCGGAGATGGTCGGCGTCGTCCTGGGAAGTGAATAATCCCGCGGCAAACACCGTGGTCGTGTTGGCCTCGTCGAGGATGTGGACCGATTGGGAAAACAGGGGCTGGTCCTGACTCGGATCGGAGCCCACACCATACAGATCAATGATCACCTGACGGATTTCCGTCTGGCCATACAGGGTGGCTTCACCGTAGGCCAGGTTGTCCTTGATCTGGACTCTCTCGAAACCGTCGCCCAGACCATAGACCATATAGGTGTCGACCGGACCGATGTCGGGAACGGAGTGCACCAGGCGAAAATCACGGGGCCCGAAGATTTCCAGATCCACTACGCCGCCGGGACCCACGACCAGCAGGTGGAACGGCGCGGCCTGGGCGGCCTGGCCCGCAATCAATCCCGTCAGGATAAAATAGTAGGTCGCCTCGGGATCGAGCGCGGGAACCCGAAAACTGGTGATGCCGCCTCCGGCCATGACCGCGACGTCCCGGGCCACACCCGCTGCGTAGGAAACACCGCCACGTCCCGACTCGTCCCAGCGTGGCAAATTATCGGCAAGAGTTTGCGCGGTGTCGCCGATAATCACCGTCGCGGTGGGCGCGTCGCTGCCAGCGTGAACGGTGCGGGCGTTCGCGGCCGGAGTTGTCTGGAAAAAGTCGTCGTAGGTGATCAGGCGGACCTTGTCTTCATCGGCGCCGGATTTGACGAGTCCAGCCATCACATTCGTGAGGCTCGCCCCGGCAGCCAGGTCGATCGACTCGGTCACATACGGGGGTAAAAGCCGGGGGTCGGCTCCGGCTTCATAGATCACCAGGGTCACGGTGCCGGAGTTATGGGTCAGGTAGGTGCTGGCCTGTCCATATTCCAGGTTTTCCAGCCAGGGGGTGGTCGCAGTGCCGATATAGACATCGATGGGTTGAGCATCCGGCGAGGCGTGGACCACCCGGATCTTTGACGTGGACTGCGGAGGAGTTGTCGTATCCGAATCGCTGCAGCCCGAAACCACCATCCCCGCCAGAACGGCGCAAATAGCCAATAACCAAACTCTTTTGAACATGACAACTCTCCTGATGGTGAGATCCCAGCCCCATATGGACAATCAGGTTAAGGCCTTCGTCCCGGACCCGCAATCCCCTGCTCCGGGCTGGTTTGCGCGGAATTTGTCCACCTTCAGCATTTCATGTGCTATTATACGGGAAGCGCTTGTGTTACTTCGACGCCCGGAAGGACATAACATGCACAAGGCCAGTCTCGCCCGACTGTCCCTCGCCATCATGGCGACGACATTGCTGGTTGCCCCGTTGATTGCCCCCCTGGTTGTTCCGACAACCTGTCTCGCAGCATCCATGTCCCTGGACATTGATCAGATCGAGTGGCAACGGGGCCAGCTTCTGCCCGCCTATTGCGATATCACCATCGAACTTGGGGCTAATGTCGCCGCTATCCAGGGCGTCACCCTGAATGTGAAGGGTGTGCCCAAGGAAGGGTCCATGCTCATTTGCAAGGGCGGATGCGACAACTTTTCCTGCTACCAGACCCTGCACGCGTATTTCCTGGAATACCGCCACATCAATTCGTGGACCCCCCTTGAAGGCCCGGCCACCGGCTACGATTTTGTGGCTCCCCTGCAGTTCGCCGACTGCTATCCCGATTGTTACCATCCCTGCACCGGCAAGGAGGTCGCCCCGGAAAACTGGGGTTTCCTCAAGGATAGCGGGACTGCCACTCTCCGCCTGGAACTGATGGGGGATTTCGCGGGCTGTGGGGCGACGTGTTTAGCCGAAATCGGTATCGAGCACATCACCGTGACGGTGGAATATGAACCGCTCAACAGGGAAGAGTACGCGGTTTGGGGGAGTATGAAGGCGGTTTATCGGTAGAGGCCCTGGTCTGCCTGGTGGTGCCCCCGGGGCCACTTTATCGCAAGGTTATCCAATATTCCCACAGTATTATCCAGCTCTGGGTACCCCCCGGGGGGTACTTTCTGCAGGGTTATATGAATATCCATGCATGGAAACCCGCCGGCGGGTTTTCCTGCTTCGATATCCAATATCCGAGCAGGACCTAGCAACGCCACCCACAAAAAACCGCCGAGCCCATGAGGACCCGGCGGCAAAATCAATCTTCAAAACCGATCTACGCTATTTTCCCTTTTTGGTCGCCTGAACCCGCGCCTCGGCCCTGGCCAGGGATAAGCGGGCACGCTCACGATCGAGATCCTTCTCCATATCCGTCAGTCGTTTGCGTGCCCGCTCCAACGCTTTTTTGGCGCGATCGACATCGATCTCGTCCGAAGTTTCGCAAGTTTCGGTCATCAGGTTCACCACGTTGTCGCTGATTTCCACGAAGCCGGTCCCCACGGACAGGAACTTCGTATTGCCGGCGTCATCCAACCGCAGGGTGACCATACCGGGAACCACCGCGCCCACCAAAGGGGCGTGGTTGGCCCAGATCCCGAGGTAACCCGCCAGACCGGGGATCGTCGCCGAAACGGCGTCGCCCTCGTAGGCGGTTTTGTCGGGGGTGACGATGATCACCTTGAATGACTTGGCCATCTGCTTAGCCCTCCGCCTGCAGCTTCTCGTAGTTTTCGAGCACTTCCTCGATGGCGCCGCACATGTAGAAGCACTGCTCGGGGATGTGATCGTAGTCGCCGTTCACCAGGCCGGTGAAGCTGCGGATCGTGTCCTCCAGTTTCACGTAACGACCGGTCATGCCGGTGAAGACCTCGGCCACGAAGAACGGCTGCGACAGGAACTTCTGGATCTTTCGGGCGCGCTCGACGGCAATCTTGTCTTCGTCGCTGAGCTCGTCCATTCCCAGAATCGCGATGATGTCCTGCAGATCCTTGTAGCGCTGCAGAATGGTCTGCACCTGGCGCGCCAGGTCGTAGTGCTCCTGGCCGAGAACGCCCGGCTCGAGGATGCGGCTGGTCGAATCCAGCGGATCCACGGCGGGATAGATGCCCAGCTCGGCGATCTGCCGCGACAGCACCGTGGTGGCGTCCAAGTGACTAAAAGCCGTGGCCGGCGCGGGATCGGTCAAATCATCGGCGGGCACGTAGATGGCCTGCACCGAGGTGATCGATCCGCTGCGCGTGGAAGTAATGCGCTCCTGCAGCTGGCCCATTTCCGTGGCCAAAGTCGGCTGGTAACCCACCGCCGAAGGCATGCGGCCCAACAGCGCGGAAACTTCGGAACCGGCCTGCGTGAACCGGAAAATATTGTCGATGAACAGCAGCACGTCCTG
>JAUVII010000088.1 GCA_030592845.1 Candidatus Krumholzibacteriia bacterium
GTGGCGCAAAATGGCCCACGACATGGGAGCCACCATCCTGAAGGATCCCAAACACCAGCCCCGATTCCTGTTGCCGTTTCTGCTGCCGCTGGTCCTGGTTCTTTTCAAACCGGGCTGGATGGGATTTTTGGCGATCATGTCGATTCCCCTGGTCATCCATGCCCGCGGCAAGGTCAGGCTCCTGCTGTTGAGCACCTGGATCGTGGCCCTGGCTTTGGTCTTCCCCGGTTGGCCCGTCCTGCGTTCGGCCGTGCCGACGGTGGATCCGAACAGTGAAGTCACCCTGCTGGACAGGGCCTGCACCCTGCCCCCGTCAGGAAACATGATCCAGGATTTGAAAGGCAGGATCGGAACTTCCGAGGATCAAAACCGCACCAACCGGCTTTTGGTGGCCCTGGCCATCCAGGAAGCCCGGCGCGGCCAGTACCAGGAGAGCACCCGCCTGTTCAAAAAGGTTCTGGAAACCGAATCCGACAACTTTCCCGCCATGGTCGGGGCGGCCAACAACACCTATTTCCGTGGCCACATGGACAGCGCCGCCAAAGCCTATTCCAGAATCGCACAGGTCCACCCGGACCGCGGCGAAGTGCCCTACAACCTGGCCCAGGTATATTTCAAGAAACTTTTTGTTCCCGAAGCGACCGAGGCCATGGACAAGTCCCGGGCCCTGGGTTTCATACCCGCTTACTCGACATCGGGGACCAACCGGCGCCGGGGCTACGCGCCGGTGGTCTATCCGCCTCTGACCAACCAGGCCATGGCCGAGGCCTGCCGTTATGAAGCGCCCAACTACCCCCCGCTCGTGGTCATGTCGTCATGGCGTTACCTCCTGGGCACTCCTCCGCTGCCCCTGTTCGCGCTGATCGGCGGTCCGTTCCTGCTGGCGCTGTTCATGATCATGTGGTGGAACCGACAGAACGAGCCAACCGAATGCGAAAACTGCGGCATTCCCCTTTGCCACGACTGCTGCAAGGTCCATGACGATGCCTGGCTGTGCGCCGGCTGCGGTGAAACCGCCGAAAGATCCCGCAGCGACATGGTCCTGGCCACCCTTCTCAAGAATCGCAGCCGGGAACAGGGTATGGCGCTCAGTCACCGGGTCATCAAGGTCGGCCGTTTACTGCCCGGAGCCGGACATCTGGCCACGGACCGGTTCAAGCCGGCGTTTTTCCGCCTTTCCCTCCTGGCGCTTGGATTATTCCTGCTTTTCGCCGGTTGGGCCTTCGACCTGGGATCGGAATGGGCTTCTCCGGGTCTGATGCTGCCCGGTGAGACCCTCCATCCCAAGTGGCTGCCCATGCCCGCGGCCATGTGGCCGGGCTGGTCCGGAAGTTCCGTTCTTTTTGGTGCGGCCCTGGTCGCCCTTTCCTGGATCATCGCCTTTTTGGACGGACCCGGATTGCGCCGCAGCATCCCGGACCGCTATTCACTCGCACCCAACAATACCGCCCGGGAAACATCACCCGGTTCCGGTATCCTGACCAAATAGAGGAGGTCGACCATGGCCCTGGAAGGCCAACTAAGCGATTTCAACCTGGCGGAGATCCTGCAGTTACTCGGCAGCCAGCAGAAATCCGGGTTCCTGAACCTGGAGACCAACCGGAACATGGTGTTCATCTTCGACAAAGGTGTGCTCATTTCCACCCGCGACCGACGCAGCCGCTCCCGGGACCCGCTGGAATCATACCTGCGCGCCTACGGCTTCTTCAACGAGCAGCAGTGGAAGCACGTCGAATACGTGGGCAAGAACAGTTCACTGGACCTGACCGAGATCCTGATCTCCGAAGGCCTGATGGATAATGTGGAGATGGACCAGGTCCTCAAAAGCATTGCCCAGGAGATGACCCACGCGGGCATGAAAATGTGCCGCGGGCATTACCATTTCAGCCCGACAAAGGACTCTCCTCCGGGAGTCAAGTGGCGCTACAGCCTGGATGTGCAGGGTCTCCTGATGGAGGCGGCCCGCCGGCTGGACGAAGAAGGCATGCTCAAGGATTACCTTCCCTCCCAGGCCATCACATTCAAACAGGGCAACCGCGTCCTGGTCCCCGAGGAACTTTCCGAAACCGGCCAGCGGATCATGGAAATGGCTCTGGCGGGACTGCCCCTGGGCCGGATCATCAGGCAGGGCAAGACGGAAAGCTTTGTCGCCCGGGACCTGCTTAAAACCTGGTGCGAGGAAGGCGTCCTCGAAAAGACCAATCCGGGTTCGGATGATGAAGAGTCCGAAAACAAGGGCAGCAGATTCAAACTGAAGCTGAAATCCGGCCTGCGTTCCCTCCCAGTGACCATGTTGGCGGTACTGGTCATCGGCACCCTTGGCTGGTTGCGCTGGACGGCCAGCCCCGATCCGGGCCCCGATCCCGGGGAAACCCTGCGGCGTGACCAGATTCGATCCGAGGTGGTTACCGCCGCCCGCCTGTACCGTTACCAGAAGGGCGAATGGCCGGCCAGCCTGGGCGAAATGGTCCGCAGCGGCCAGCTCACTCCTTCCATCATGGTCACCGTGGACGATCTCGGCTGGCAGTATAATCTCAACCGCAAACAGGACAAGTTCACTTTCGGAAGCTGACCACCGCCGCCCCGAAGCCCGCCTGAATTATATAGCCTGCCGATATCGATTCCCCTTTACCCGCACCTGAATATTCGTATACTCCCACGCATTACAGCCCTTAGCACACCCCCAGTGACCGGATCGAGGAGACCATGAACGGACCTGAATTCCTAATCCCCTGTGCCGACCGGGTGGCAAACCTCCCGCCCTACGTTTTCGCCACTGTCTTCCGCATGAAGGGACAAGCCCTGGCGGCCGGACGGGAAGTCATCGACCTGGGTGTCGGCAACCCCGACGGCCGGGCGCCGGCCAACATCATCGCCGCCCTGAATGGAACCCTGACGGATGAATCCTGGAATTGCCACGGATACGGCACCTTCAATGGACGGCCGGAATTCCGGGAAGCCATCGCCGCCTGGTACGGCACGCGTTTTGGTGTGGAGGTCGACCCGGAGACCGAAACATTACCCTTGATCGGGTCCAAGGAAGGTCTGGCCAACCTGATGCGGGGCTACCTGAACAGCGGCGACACCGTCATTATTCCCAGCCCCTGTTATCCCGCCTATTTCGGCGCCGCAAGGCTGTGCGAAGCTGAGATCCACGAACCGGCCCTGACCGAGGAACTGGGATTTGTCCTGGATTTCGAATCCATCCCCGCCCAGGTTGCCGACCGGGCGCGAATGCTGATCCTGAACTACCCCCACAACCCCACCGGCGGGATCTGCGACCTGGCATTCTACAAAAAGGCCGTGGCCTGGTGCCGCGATCACCAGGTCCTGCTGGTCAGCGATATCGCCTACAGCGAACTGGGTTTCGACCCTCACAACCCACCGCCGAGCGTGTTTCAGGTGGAAGGCGCCCGCGAAGTCGCCGTGGAATTCCAGAGCCTGAGCAAGAGTCACAACATGGCCGGTTGGCGGGTAGGTTTCGCTGTGGGCGGAGCTGAGGTCATCGCCACTCTGGGACGGGTCAAGAGCAACGTTGATTTTTCCCTGTTCGGGGGAATCCAGATGGCGGCGGTCGAAGCCTTGACCGGCAGCCAGAAGATATGCGTAGACAACAGGGCCCTCTACCAGCATCGGGGCGAGTTGATGGCCGCCGGATATGCCGCGCTGGGCTGGACCGTGCCCGTCCCCCGGGCAACCATGTACATCTGGTCCCGCATTCCGGCGTCCCGGGGTGACGATGATTTCGGGTTCATCACCGAGGTGTTCGAAAAATCAGGGGTTCTGCTGTCACCCGGAAGTGGTTTCGGACTGCATGGCCGGGGCTACGTCAGGACCTCCCTGGTGGCCGACGATACCCGGATCGCACGGGTGATGGAACTGCTTAAAACTGCGGATCTGGCCTGGGAATAGCTAGCTGTCCGGGTAGGTAACCGGGCCATGCGTGGCCACCAGCAGAGAGTCGGGATTAAAGTAGGCTTCGGCGCACCTGAGGATATCGTCCACCCCGATGCCGTCGATCTGGTCCACCAGTTCGGAAATGGGCAAAAACCGGCCGTAGAGAATTTCATTCCGCGCCGAGCGGTACATCTGGTTGACCATGCCCTCCAGCGAAAAAACCAACTGGGACTTGATCTGGGCCCGGTTGCTGTCCAGTTCGGAAGATTTAATTCCCTCGCTGGTCAGGCGGTAGTACTCCATACGGATGACGTCTTCCAGGCGTTCCAGCTTGTCCGGCGAACAGGACCCCGCGCAACTGACCAGGCCGATGTCCCGTCCCATATCCGTGTAGTTGTAAACAGTATAGGCCAGCCCTTCCTTTTCCCTTACGGCCTGGAAGATGCGGCTGCTCATGCCCCCTCCCAGCATATTGGTCAACAGGAACACCGGCACCCTGTCCTCGTGATGGAAGGGTATCCCCAGGTTCCCGATCTCGAAATAGGTCTGGATGATGGGACTGGTCAGCTCAAGACGGAACGGGTCGGCCTCGTCCAGGTCCAGATCGATGACCGCAGCCGCGTGAGGAGCGGCATCGTCATGGGCAAAACCGGGACCCGCCGGTCCGGTCCAGCCGGGCATGGCGAAAGTCTCGGCCACGATTTCATGGAAGCCTTCCATGATATTGCCGGCCATGGACAGAACCATGTTCCCCGGGGAAAACAGGCGCTGGTGCTGTTCCCGCAAAAGATCGGAACCGAAGGTCCGCACCACGCCGGGACCTCCCAGAATGGGTCGTCCCCGACCGTTGCTCCCGTAAAGCTGTCCGGAAAAACTGTCGTGAAGCCTGTCCTCGGGGGTGTCGAGAGCCTCCTGGATTTCTTCGCAGACAACGTCCTGTTCCAGACGTACCAGTTTTGGATCCATCCCCGGTTCGAGGAGCATTTCACCGAGCAGGGCCACGGCCTCGGCAAAAAATTCCGGCAGGACCCTGATGGTGAAGGCCACCAGGTCCTTGGTCGTGAAGGCATCAACAAGAGCGCCCATCCGGTCGAAGGTTTCGGCCACTTCCAGGGCGGAGCGGTTTTTGGTGCCTTTGAAAACAATGTGTTCGAGGAAATGGGACACGCCGCCGAGACCCGACGGTTCATCCTGACTTCCGGTCCGCAGCCAGACGCCGAGGGTCACCCCGTGGGCGGTGCGCATCGGAACCGAAAGCAGGACCGCCCCGCCGGGAAGTACTTCCCGGCGGGGCGGAGTCTCGTTCCTGTAGGGATCGAGGTTCATCGCAATCGGGCCTACCGCCGACCGCGGGGACCGCCACGTCCGCCACGCCCGCCGCCGCCACCGCGATGGTCATCCCGGGGAGAGTCCTCCATGCCTTCGGGCCTGGGCAGCAGGGCCTTCCGGCTCAGCCTGACCTTTCCGGACCGACTGTCGATCTCCACCAGCTTGACCTGGACCTTGTCCCCCACCTGGAGAACGTCTTCCACGTTACCGACCCGGAAGTGCTCCAGTTCGGAAATGTGCAGCAGACCGTCCTTGCCCGGCAGGTACTCCACGAAGGCGCCGAAGTCGACGATGGTCTTGACCACGCCGTCGTAGACCTTGTCGATCTCGGGCTCGGCCATCAGCCCCACCACGAATTCCATGGCGGCCGCGCCGCTGGACTGATCGGTGCTGGAGATGAAGACCATTCCTTCGTCGTCCACCTCGATGGTGGCGCCGGTCTCTTCCTGGATCCGCTTGATGACCTTGCCGCCGGGGCCGATCAGGGTGCCGATCTTCTTCACGGGAATCTGCACGGTATCGATCTTCGGGGCGTACTTGCTCATTTCCGCGCGCGGCTCGGGCATGGCCTCGTCCATCACGTCCAGGATGTGCATCCGGGCATCCTTGGCCTCGGTCAGGGCCTTCACCATGATATCCCGGCTAAGACCGGCGATCTTGGTGTCCAGCTGGAAGGCGGTGATACCGTCCCGCGTGCCGGTGACCTTGAAGTCCATGTCGCCCAGGTGGTCCTCGACGCCCAGGATGTCCGTCAGCACGGCCGTCCTGTCGCCTTCCTTGACCAGACCCATCGCCACGCCGGCGACCTTCTTTTCGATCGGTGCACCGGCGTCCATCATGGCCAGGCAGCAGGAGCAGACCGTGGCCATGGAGCTGGAACCGTTGCTCTCAAGGATGTCCGACACCAGGCGAATGGTGTAGGGGAAGTCCTCCAGATCCGGCAGGGTGGGACGGATGGCGCGCTCGGCCAGCTTGCCGTGGCCGATTTCCCGGCGTCCGGTTCCGCTGTAGCGGCCCACTTCACCCACACTGAACGGGGGGAAGTTGTAATGCAGGTAGTACTTGCTCCAGTACTGCTCGCCGTTCAGGGGCTCGACGCGCTGCTCGGCCTGCTTGCTGCCCAGGGTGACGGTACCCAGGGACTGGGTCTCGCCGCGGGTGAACAGGCAGGATCCGTGGGCGCGGGGCAGGATGCCGCAATCGATGGTGATCGGACGAACGGTCGTCAGATCGCGGCCGTCGGTGCGCTTGCCCTCGGTGAGAATCATCTCGCGCATGAGCTTCTTTTCGACCTTGCCGAAAGCCGCTTTGGCTTCGGGATCGGCCGCGCCGTCTTCCGTGGTGAACTCGGCGGCCACCTTCTCCTTGACCGCGGACAGGGCGTCCGACCGTTCGAACTTGCCCTTGACCACGATGGCTTCCTTCAGGTCGGCGGCGATGAAGCTTTCAACCTTGTCGATGATCTCCGTGTTTTCTACGGGCTCCACGTAATCCCATTTGGTCTTGCCGCCGGCGGCAGCCAGCAACTCGCGCTGCAGGGCGTTCAGCTTGCGGATCCAGCCCTGGGCGAACTCGATGGCGTCCAGCAGACGCTCTTCGGGCACCTCGAGGCATTCGCCCTCGATCATGCCGACGATGTCATCGGTACCGGCGACGATCAGGTCCATGGTCGACTCCTCCAGCTGCTCGAAGCTGGGGTTGGCCACGAACTCGCCGTCGATGTCGGCGACGCGCACACCGGAAACGATCTCTGTGAACGGGACATCGGACAGCGCCAGGGCCATAGAGGCGCCGGTGATGCTCAGGGTGTCGGCATGGAAATCGGTATCGGCACTGATGATGAAGGCGACGATCTGTGTCTCATGGCGGTAGCCCTTGGGAAACAGGGGGCGCAAAGGCCGGTCGATCAAACGACAGGTGAGCGTCTCGCGCTCGCTGGGCCGGGCTTCACGCTTGAAGAAACCACCGGGGATCTTACCCGCGGCGTAGGTCTTGTTGCGGTATTCGACGAACAGGGGCAGGAAATCCCTGTCGCTGACCCGCTTGTCCGCCGTAACGGACATCAGGGTCATGGTGTCGCCCATGCGGACGATGCAGGAACCGTTTGCCTGCTTGGCCATCTGGCCGGTTTCGATCGAGAACGTCGCACCGTTCATTTCCATACTGACAGTTTGCTTACTCATTTTTTTCTCTTCTCTCTTCTTTACAACCGCTTGCTTCGGCACCGTCCGGCTTATTCCGAATGCGGCGCCAACCGCGCGGACGCCGAGGCGTCCTTTGTGTTTTCACTTCTTCCCACTACAGCTCAGGCCGAAGTTCACCCGCCGACAGATAGGGGAACGGCCGCGACGAAACCGCCGCGACCGGTCCTGTATCGGATAGGATGTTCTCCGCGGGTTTTCCCGAAACGTGAATCAACCCCGGATACCAAGTTCCTTGATCAGGGCGCGATACCCTTCGAGGTCCTTCTTCTTCAGATATGAGAGCAGACGTTTCCGCTGCCCCACCATCTTCAACAGGCCGCGGCGGGAATGATGGTCCGCCTTGTGCGACTTGAAGTGACCGCTGAGGGTGTTGACCCGTTCGGTCAGCAGAGCGATCTGGACTTCGGGAGACCCGGAATCCTTGTCGTGCTTCTTGAACTTCCCGATAACCTGTTCTTTTTGTTCCTTCGTCAGTGCCATCGTCTGAACCTCCACTGGTAAACGTCACGCGACAGCGTCACGATGGCCGCAGGCCGACCGTTCTTTCGTGTCCTGTGGTATCCTGAGATCCGGTCCCACACGAAAGTGACGGAAACACAGTTCAGCCGTCCCCCGAGAATCCGGGGATCACAGTCCGAACTTAAGCGCCGACCCGCAAGATCAAAAGCAGGCAAACGACCGGATCGGAAGCAAGTTCCTGACCCGGTCAAGCCGAGCGGAAAAATAGAGGATAATGGCCGAATTCGCAAGGAAAATCGGCCAAAGGGGATTTGAGGCCCGGGACCGGTCTCAGAGGCCGTTGACTTCCAGAATCTTGTTTTCGATCAGGTAATCGACCACCTGCCTGGCACACTGTTCCACGTCGAATTTATCGGTTTCCAGCACGATTTCGGCGTTTTCCGGCTCTTCGTAGGGTGCGCTGATACCCGTAAATTCGGGAATTTCACCGGCGCGGGCCTTTTTGTACAGCCCCTTGGGGTCGCGGCGCTCGCATTCATCGAGGGAACATTTGGTGTAAACCTCTATAAACGAGCCCTCCGGGGCAATTTCCCGCGAGCCCTGCCGGTCGGCGCGGTAGGGCGAGATGAAGGCCGTCAGGCAAATGGTGCCCGCGTCCATCATCAGGTTGGCCACCTCGCCGATACGGCGGATGTTTTCGGTCCGGTCCTCGGGACTGAAGCCCAGATCCCGGTTCAACCCGAAGCGGACATTGTCCCCGTCCAGGATGTAGGTGTGGCAGCGGCGCACAAACAGCATCTTCTCCACGGCCTGGGCCAAGGTGGATTTGCCCGAACCCGAAAGGCCGGTGAACCACAGGATGGCGGCTTTGTGCCCGTTGCGCTGTACGCGGGTGGCGTGGTTGACCTCGCCATCGGACCAGGTGATGTTTTTGCTCTTGGGATCCTGTGCCATGGGGTGCCTTCCTGTCGTGCCTGGATGCGATTTTTGCCAAGGAAAAGCCGCTGCGGGCTTCCGCTCGGGAAAATTAGTATTCAGAACGCCCCCTGGCAAATGCGGAGGGGATTCGGCAATTATCCTGGGGCATAACCGGTCAAGGGATGGGTCCGGTTCAGGCAGAGGCGTAAAGTTCGGCATACCGATCCGCGATGTTTTCCAGGGAATAATTCTCCAGGATTTTTTTCCGGCCCCGGCGCCCCAGATCGGCCAGGGCCGTCTCGTCCAGATCAAGCATGGCGTCGATGGCCGCGGCCATTTCCCCGGGTTTGCCTGGCGGCACGATACTGCCGGTGTCTGCGACGATCTCCCGCGACTCCCCCACATCGGTAGCCACGCAGGGTATCCCGCAGGCCATGGCTTCACCCAGAACGTTGGGAAATCCCTCGCTCACCGACGGCATCGCCAGCAGATCCAAAGACGCGAACAGCCGCGGCATGTCCGACCGCTGGCCCAGGAAATGAATGTGTCTGGCCAGGTCCCTGTTTTTCAGGTATTCCCCGAACGAGGGATCGTCCCTGGTAACGCCCCGGCCCGCGAGGACGAAGTGGACCTCCGGATGCCGGCGATTAACTTCCATTGCCGACCGCAGGAAATCGTCATGGCCCTTCAGGGGATGCCGACGCCCCACCACTCCCACCAGAATGGTTTTCGGGTCCAGACCGAGTTCGGCACGCAGGACCGGACGCGCCAGGGGGTCAGGCTGGAATTTCTCCAGGTCAAAACCGTTGGGAAGCATCAGACCCGAACCGCGCCGAAAACCGAGCAGCGTGTGTTGTTCCATACTGACGGTGGAGTTGTAAAAAATCCGCCGGGGCCGATTGGATACGACGGCGCCCAGACGAATGATCATCCGGGTCATGGGTTTTTCATGATCCAGATCGTAAAGGGAATGACGGATATTCCAGAAAAGACGGGAAGTTCCGGACGCAAAATACGACATGAAGGAACCGGCCAGATTGCCATGATACATCCAACCCTGAATGACATCCGGCTCCAGGTCCCGGGCCAGACCCCGCAATTTGAGAAGTGTTGCCGGGGTGGGCAATCCCCTCTTCATTCCCAGTTCATGAACGGGGATTCCGGCGTCAACGATCTTCTCCAGGATTTCCCCGCCATCCAGCAAACTCACCACTTCGGGCTGAAACCGTTTTCGGTCCATGGCCAGCAGCAGTTTATGGAGCATGGTCTCCGCCCCGCCCGTGTGCAGACCCGTAATGACGTGAACGACTTTCATCGGCCATCACTCCCGGCTAAGCCGTCCCGGTTTTCCAACCAGGCCTGGAACATCAGGATGATCCACAACTGCGTCTGCCACCGCCGTTTCCCGGATAGAAATTCGCGCCAACTCCTGCGGATGGGATCCGCATGGAAAAACCCTTCGCGGACGAGGCGATCCCTGTCCAGCAGAGCCTCGGCCCAATCCCGCAACGGCCCCTTGAGCCAGGATTCCAGAGGAACCCCGAAGCCGCGTTTGGGCCGGTCGATGAGCCGGGCGGGAACGTGCCGGTCTAGAACTTGCCGCAAAACCCACTTGGCCTGACCATCGCGCCGTTTGAATTCCATGGGAAGGCGCCAGGCCAGTTCGACGACCCGATGATCGAGCAAGGGAACCCTGGCCTCGAGGCTGACGGCCATGCTTGCCCGGTCAACTTTGGTCAGGATGTCGTCAGGTAAATAGCTCCGCAGATCCCAGTACATCATCCGGGCAATGGAATCCTGTCCGGGTGGGTCGGAATCAAGTCCACTCAACAGGGTCGGAGGTTCTTGTCCCCCGACAACCAAACCGCCGGGGTTTCGCCAGGCCGAAACCAGCGCCCGGTACATGGAAGAAAAATCAGGTTGGGCCGCAACCTCGGCCAGTTTGTGCATCCGGTCCCCGGTCAGGGCGAAGGCCCGCCCCCCGGACCTGAACGGGCCAGCGGATTTCAATAGCCCGTCCCATCCTCCCGTCGGAATCATGCGGACAGCACCACCGCCCACCGCTCGCAGGGATGGCGGGATGCGCGAGGCCCGCCGCCACAGCGCCTGCCCCATGGCATAAGCGTGGTACCCGGCAAACAGTTCGTCCCCCCCGTCCCCGGACAGGGAAACCGTCACCTGGGAGCGGGCCAATTGGGAAACGAGAAAGGTCGGAATCTGGGAAGAATCGGCGAAGGGCTCACTGAAGATTTTAGGAAGAAGGGGCACCACGTCCCGACAATCCTTCGAGGTGAGGTACAATTCGGTGTGGTCGGTTCCCAGGTGGCGGGCCACTTCCTTGGCGTAGGTGGCTTCATTGAATTCCTCTTCCTCGAAGCCGATACTGAAGGTCCGCACCGGCCGGCCGCCGGTCTGCTGCATCAGAGCCACCACCGTGGAAGAATCCACCCCTCCGGACAGAAAGGCCCCCAAGGGCACATCGGAAACCATCCGGCTGGTCACGGCGTCCCGTAAAAGGGTTTCCAGTTCCGTGACCGCTTCCTCGGGTGAACCCTGAAAGGGATCCTGCCCGCCATTTTCCACGGCATCGCGGGCGGACCAGTAAGGGCGGGCATCGGGAAGGTTCCCCGCCTCGATCCCGTCAAAGCTCACCAGGTGGCCGGGCATCAATTTCCTGATCCCTGTAAAGATGCTGTAGGGAGCGGGGATATATCCATGGCGCAGGAACAGGCATAACGAACCCCGGTCGATTTCGCCCGAAAACCCGGGCACCGGCTTGAAAGCCGCGGGGTCGGAGCCGAACACCAGGGCATCGCCGGCGAATCCGTAATACAAGGGCTTGATGCCGAGCCGGTCGCGAACCAAATGCAGGCATTTGTCCCGTCGATCCCAAAGTGCAAAGGCGAACATCCCGTTGAAGCGGGACAAAGCTGGTTCAAGTCCCCAGCGTTCGATGGCCGCCAGCATCACTTCGGTGTCCGAGTGGCCGCGGAACACATCACCCTGAACCTCAAGCTCAGCCCGCAATTCCCTGAAGTTGTAGACCTCGCCGTTGAAGGCCAGGACAAAACGACCCGAAGCCGACTCCATGGGTTGGCTGCCATCCGCGGACAAATCGATGATCGACAACCTGCAGAAACAAAGACCCAGGCCGGCCTCGGCCGACACCATGGTCCGCTGCTCGTCGGGCCCTCTATGAAACAGTATCTTGGTCATTTTCCGGAGGATGTCACCCGGGTCCGCCAAGGGCCGTTCGCTGTTCCAAAATCCGGCGAATCCACACATGTCAGGCCACCGTCCCTGACGGGGGATCATCCGCATTTTTCATGCGGGAGATTCCGCGGCGGATCAGGAGCCCCGTTCCCACCAAAATCCAGACAGCCCCACCAAGCATGGCCCAGGCCGCCCCATACATTCCAAAACGCGGGATGAGATACCAGGCCAACAGGCCCAGGAAGGTAATGTTTCCCAGATAA
>JAUVII010000239.1 GCA_030592845.1 Candidatus Krumholzibacteriia bacterium
GAGGTGTAACAAAAGGGAGGCCTGGACCCGCTTTTTGAACTCGGCGGGGTCGTTAGCCATCATGGCGTTGCTCTCATCGTAACTCATGCCGGCCGGGTAGTAGCCGCCGGTGTAGGGGATGTGCAGGCTGGTCTGGTCGCTGCCCAGTTCGACGACGATGTCGCTGTCGGCCAGCGCATCCCACAGATCGATGATGTTTCCCTGGTAGGCCAGGGCAATGGCCTCGCGATCAGCTTTGGCCTTCCTGATCCTGGTTAATAGTGCCGGCAGTTCCGTGAAAACTTCATCCACCCATCCCTGCTCGTGACGTTTCCTGACAGCGTCGGGGTTAATCTCGGCCAACAGGCCCACGCAACCGGAAATCACGGCGGCCTTGCCCTGGGCGCCGCTCATTCCTCCCAGTCCGCTGGACACGTAGAGTTTTCCAGCCAGGGGGTTCTCGTCACCCTCACCGTTCAGGTAGAGACGGCCCGCGCCCAGAATGGTGATGGTGGTTCCATGCACGATTCCCTGCGGTCCGATGTACATGTAGCTGCCGGCGGTCATCTGTCCGTAACTGGTCACACCGAGGGCGGCCATCCGCGTGTAGTCGTCACCGCTGCTGTAGTTGGGAATGACCATGCCGTTGGTCACCACGACCCGCGGGGCGTCGGGCCCGCTGGGGAACAGACCGTGGGGGTGGCCCGAATAAATGGTGAGGGTCTGCTCCTCGGTCATTTCCGAGAGGTACTTCATCGTCAGCAGGTATTGGGCCCAGTTCTGGAAGACGGTTCCGTTCCCGCCGTAGGTGATCAGCTCGTAGGGGTGCTGGGCCACCACGGGATCCAGATTGTTCTGGATCATCAGCATGATGGCCGCGGCCTGCGGCGTGCGGGCGGGATACTCATCAATCGACCGGGCACGCATGGCGTAGGTCGGCCGGAAGCGGTGCATGTAGATGCGTCCCCAACGCGCCAATTCGGCGGCGAACTCCGGGGCCAACGCTTCATGCATGTTTTCAGGGAAATACCGTAAAGCGTTGTGAAGAGAGAGTTTCTTTTCTTCGGCGGTCAGAGTCAAAGGCCGTTCAGGGGCCCGGCTGACCGTGGCCTCTTCGGCGGGCATGGCCGGAAGTGAGGCCGGAATCCCCTGGCGGATCTGCTGCTGAAATTCTTCCCGGATCATGGGAATACCTCGGCGCGGCGGGCGCGAAATGGAACGGAATGGGAATGACGGGCGCCGGGAAGATAGCACAAGGGGCCCCGCTTGCACAGGGCCCCGGGAAGGGAATTCAGGCTTGATCTAGTTTTTGGGGTGCTCCGGATGTTCCGAATGTTCGTGGCCTTCATGACTTCCGGCCGCCACCATCTTGTTGTATTCGTCGATGGTCGTTTGTCCGTGGGCGTGGATCTTCGCGACCACCGCGGGATCATGGGAAGTCACCAGTTCGACGGTGCCGGTTTTGGTTTTGATGTGTTCAAAATTGGCGCCGGACATATGCAGGCCGCCGTAGGACTGGCAGAAGCCGCACAGGTACATTTCTTCGCCGGCCATCAACTTTTCACCAGTGGCCTTCATGTGCTTCATGGAGCGCTCGTAGGCTTCTTCATAGCCTGCGGCCACGACGGTAATCGACATCATGCCGTCCTTGGTAAGGTGGTTCTCCCATTCCATGGCCTCCATCAGGCCTTCTTCGGCCGTCATGTTTTTACACATCGAACAGTTTTCGAGATCGAACCAGGGAGTAGTTCCGGGGGCTGCGGCCAGCGGAATGGCAAAGGCAGTCAAAACCAACACGCCAAAAACCAGGGCAGTGCGTTTGCTGTTCATAAGGGGCTCCTCCAATCTAAAAGTCAAAGTCCCGGGTCGGGCCGGGGCCCGATGGGGACCGGACGGGTCGTCCAGCCATGGGTTGGCATCATCCTAAGCACGAGTTGTCAATCGAGCAAGGTCCTGCGCAGTTCGGCGATGGCTTCGGGTCCGACCCGGCAACAACCTCCGATGACGGAGATGCCCAGCGAAAGCCACTCGGAAGCCGCTTCAGGCAGGGCGCTGTGGGACGGGCCGGCCCTCCAGGATTTTCGGGTGGGATCAAAAATCTCGCCGGAGTTGGGATAGGCGACCAGGGGCAGGTCCGTTACCGCGCGGGCGGCGGACAACAGCGGCGTAATGAATTCCGGGGCCGTGCAGTTGACTCCGATTCCGGCCACCCGCTGATGAGTGGAACATAGTTCAACCGCCTCGACGAAAGGCGTCCCGTCGCACAGATGCAAGGCGTCACGGCAGCTGAAACTGAACCAGGCCCAGCGGTCCGGCACTTCGTCCAGAAGATCCAGAAGAACGGTGGCCTCCCGCAGGCAGGGCAGGGTTTCACAACCAAGGAGATCGGCTTGGCTGTCGGCCAGGATATGGAACCTCTCCCGATGGAAATGCGCCAGTTCCTCATCATCGATCGCGTAGTTGCCCACGTATTCCGATCCATCGGCCAGATAGGCTCCATACGGGCCCACGCAAGCCGCGACGAGTGGCTTAACGCGGCCTGCCCGAAGGCGGGGCCGGGACCAGAATTCATCCCGGGCGCCGGTTGCCAGATCCACGGCGGTATTCAGCTGGGCGCGGGCCTGTTCAAGACTTAGCCCCTTTTTTATCAAACCGGGCAAGCTGGCCTGGTAGGTCGCGGTGGTGATGCAATCCGCTCCCGCCGCGAGAAAATCCCCGTGCACCTGGACGATGGCTCCGGGATCCTCGAGCAGGACCCGGGCGGACCACAGTTCGTCATTCAGATCATAACCCCGGTCTTCCAGGGTCGTGGCCAGACCGCCCGCCAAAATGACGGCCGGTTGCTTCTCCAGGACGGAAACCAAGGGGTTGTCGGATGAATGTGTCATTCGGGTACCTTACAGCATCAAACGTAGGCCGACCTTAAAATATCCGGTCCCCATTCGGGACGAATTCCGGTATAGTGTCCCGCGCCACGGCATTGACCCCTTAATCGTGAGGATGGTAATCATGGCCTCCATCGTTGACCGCATGATCCGGGCCGCCAAATTGGATGTTTCCCTGTACGAGGAAGTTGAAAATGACGAAGGAAGCATGAGCCAGGCCATGGCCGTGGTTGGCATTTCGAGCGTGGCTGCCGGCATAGGCAGCGCGGGCATCCTGGGGCCGCTGGGTTTTATCGGCGGCGCCCTGGCCGCCCTGGTGGGCTGGTTCATCTGGTCCCTGCTGTCTCATTTCATCGGCACGACCATGCTCGCAGAACCAGCCACCCGCGCCAGCCTGGTGCAGGTCATGCGGGTGGTCGGCTTTGCCGCCGCTCCCGGCGTGATCCGCGTTTTCGCCTTCATTCCCATATTGGGCACCCTGGTAAATATGGTGGCGTCCCTGTGGATGCTGGCCGCCTTCATCGTGGCTGTCCGCCAGGTCCTGAATTACAGCAGCACCGGACGCGCGGTCGCCGTGTGTATCCTGGGCTGGCTGGTTCAGGTCATCATCTTTTCCCTGTTCGCGATGATCGGGCTCGGCGGCATCGCCCTGATGTCCGCGCGTTGACCAACTGCATCCGGAGGATTTTCATGTTTCGCAATTCCACTGTCCGTGTCCTGTGTTTTGTTCTGGTTTGTTTTATTTCCGGTGCGGCCCTGGCCGACGATCCGGTTTATCGCGAGAAGAACGAGTATCCCGTGCTGGACGAGATGACCGCCGAGAGGGATTCGCTGCAGGCTTTGCGCGATTCGGTCAGATCGGAAGTGGATGCCCTTTACAAGGAGCAGGCCAAGGCCAAAAAAGATGCCACCCGGAACCTGCGTGTCGATTGGTCGCAGATCGAGACGCCCACCGGGCCGGACCAGTTCGACCAGCTCTGGCACACGCCGCCGGTGCCCCAGTACTACACGGGAACCTGCTGGGCCTTTTGCTCTACGTCATACATCGAGAGCGAAGCCAAACGGATCAGTGATGTGGAGGTCAAGCTTTCCGAAATGTGGATCGTCTATTGGGAATACGTGGAGAAGGCGCGCAGCTTTTTGCAGGAATTCGGCCACACGCCGGTGGATCAGGGCGGGCAGGACAACGGCACGCTGGAGATCCTGCGGCAATACGGCGCCGTGCCCCAGGAAGCCTACGCGGGAGTCCTGGACAGCAAAGGACGCCATGATCACAACCTGTTGATCAAGGAGCTCAAGGGGTATCTCAATTGGGTGCTCGAAAGCGGAAGCTGGGATGAAGATCAGAACATGGCCTATGTCCGGTCCATCCTGGACAAACACATGGGGCCCGTTCCCACGGAGTTCGCGTATCAGGGCAAGACCTATACCCCGCGGGCTTTCCTTTCGGATGTTCTCCAGCTAGACATGGACCAGTTCCGTTCGGTCGTGTCCCGCATGGACAAGCCTTTCAACAGCGAGGTGCTGCTGGACGTGCATGATAATTGGCGCCGCAAGGACAACTACCTCAACCTGCCCCTGGACGATTTCTACGCCGTGATCAAAAACGCGATCGCGGATGGTTACACCGTTTCGATCGGCGGGGACAACAGC
>JAUVII010000217.1 GCA_030592845.1 Candidatus Krumholzibacteriia bacterium
AGCACGCCACAGGCGGTCACCCCGGCGAGCAGACCACCCAGCATTTCGGTGCCGCCAACAAAACCAATTACCACCGGCGTCAGCACGGCGATCATCCCGGGAAGGATCATTTCCTTGATGGCCGCGGTTGTGGAAATATCCACGCAGCGCCGGAAATCGGCTTCGGCGGTCCCCTCCATCAGGCCGGGGATCTCCCGGAACTGACGGCGCACCTCTTCGATCATCGCAAAGGCGGCGCGGCCTACCGCATCCATGGCGAAACTCGAGAAAAGGAAGGGCAGCATCAAACCCAGGAACAGCCCAACCAGCACCTTCGGCTCCAGAAGGTCGATCTTTTCCAGGCCCACTATCTGCTGGTAGGCGCTGAACATGGCCAGAGCGGTCAGAGCGGCCGAACCGATGGCGAAACCCTTTCCGATGGCCGCGGTCGTATTGCCCACGGCGTCGAGTTTGTCGGTGCGGGCGCGGACTTCTTCGCCGAGACCAGCCATTTCACTGATTCCACCGGCGTTGTCGGCGATCGGCCCATAGGCATCAACGGCCAGTTGGATTCCCGTGGTCGAGAGCATACCCAAAGCCGCGATGGCGATACCGTACAGCCCGGCGTAGTGGTGGGCCACCAGAATCACGGCACACAGGACGATGATCGGCAGAGCGGTCGACTGCATACCCAGACCCAGGCCGCGGATGATGTTGGTAGCCGCCCCGGTCTCACTGGCTTTGGCAATGCCCTGGGCGGGTTTTTTATCCTCGGCGGTATAGTATTCCGTGATTACCCCGATGGCGATACCGCCGGCCAGACCGGCGATGGTGGCGATGAAGACACCCAACCAGGCCTCGGCGGGGAGCATGGCCCGGGCAATGAAGCCCGTGACGATGGCCATAATGATGCCGGCGCCGAAAGTGCCGACATTAAGCGCGGTCTGGGGATTCCCGCCTTCCTTGGTTCGCACGAAGAAGGTACCCAGAATGGAAACCACGATACCGGCGGCCGCCAGGACCAGGGGCAGAAGCACGGCGTTCATGTTACCCGGCAGGAAGACCACCGCCAGGATCATCGACCCCACGATGGAGCCCACGTATGATTCGAAGAGGTCGGCGCCCATGCCGGCCACATCGCCCACGTTGTCACCAACGTTATCGGCGATAACGGCCGGGTTGCGCGGATCATCCTCGGGGATTCCCGCTTCGACCTTACCCACCAGATCGGCGCCGACGTCGGCCGCCTTGGTATAGATACCGCCGCCCACCCGGGCGAACAATGCAATGGAACTGGCGCCAAGGGAAAATCCTGAGATAACCTGGATGATCCGGGCGGTGCCCCAGCTCTCGGCGTACATGTTGGTGTAGACAATATAGAGAAAGCTCAATCCGATCACGCCCAGCCCGACCACGACCATGCCCATGACGGCGCCACCGGAGAAGGCGACGGCCAAGGCTTTGTTGAGGCTGGTTCGAGCGGCGCTGGTGGTCCGCACGTTGGCCAACGTGGCGATCTTCATGCCGAAGAACCCGGCCGCGCCCGAGCACACGGCGCCCAGCACGAAACTAAAGCCGATCAGGGCGTGGCTGCTGCCCACCTTGGCGTTGCCGACGGCCAGCAGAACGGCCACCACGACCACGAAGATGGAAAGCACACGGTACTCGCGGCTGAGAAACGCCATGGCGCCTTCATGGATGTGACCGGCGATGATCTGCATCTTCTCATCACCGGCGTCCTGGGCCTTGACCCACTGGGCCTTATAGAGGGCAAACAGAAGCGCCAGCACACCTGCGGCTGGGATGAGATAAATCACACTTTTCCTCCTGCAAGGGGATTGAATCCGCGAAAATACACCCGGAATTGGGATTCAAAAGAGCAGACGCCCACCGGGAGGCGTCTGCCTGAAAATTCGCGCGAATAGTAGCAATTTTATCCTGATTTCGCAAGGGTCTTCCCGGAAAGGGCCTATTTCCCTACGATTTCCACCAGTTCCACCTCGAAGCAAAGGGTGGCGTCGGGGGGGATTTTCGGACCACTGCCGCGCTTGCCGTAAGCCAGAATGGGCGGAATGATCAGCCGGGCCTTCGTGCCAACCTTCATGCCCTCGAGGCCCAGATCCCAACCCGGGATCACCATACGCGCGCCGAGAGTGAAGGTGTAGGGGCGGCCCGCGTTGCTGGAGGAATCGAACTGCTCGCCCTTGGCGCCGTTCTCCCAGACCCAGCCGGTGTAATCGACACTGATGCTGTCCCCCACTTTGGCGACCTCGCCGGTTCCTTCGGACAGGACTTCAACGTCCACCTTGGGTACATCGACGATTTCAATGTCGAAAAACAGGGTGGAATTGGCGGGGATCACCGGCGGACGACCCTGGACGCCGTACGCCATTTCCGGTCCGATAATCAGGGAACGTTTGCCGCCGACCTTCATGCCGGGCAGACCCTTGTCCCAGCCCTGGATCACGAAGCTGCGGCCCAGGTTAAAGGAGATGGGCTCACCGCGATCGACGGAGCTGTCAAATTGTTCGCCTTTTTGCCCGTCCACGTACAACCAGCCGGTGTAGT
This sequence comes from Candidatus Krumholzibacteriia bacterium, assembly GCA_030592845.1. Classification (GTDB taxonomy): domain Bacteria; phylum Krumholzibacteriota; class Krumholzibacteriia; order LZORAL124-64-63; family LZORAL124-64-63; genus JAGLCY01. The sequence continues at coordinate 2,548 of JAUVII010000217.1, forward strand.
GCACCACGACATAGTCATCCGCCTGTACTTCAGCTCCCTGGCCCACTACTGAATCGGCGTAGGTAAGACCGGGAACGATTTCCTGGAAAGCCTCCTGCTTGCTGCAGCCGACAAGGGCCAGGATCAGGATGGCTGTCAAAGCCGCGGTCAGAATCGTGCGCATGATCATCCTCTCGGGACGGGTGGTCGGCAGAAAGCATATTCCGCCGTTTGACTCCAAATGATGGGGTAATCTCTCACAATGGATTCGGTTTTGCAACGGGTCCTTCGCCTTCGAGGCGGCGGCCAGGGCGTCAGATCCGGGTCGGACGTGTGATTTCCTCGCGATTGACCAGATAATACTCCCGCACGAAGACCAGCGCCAGTGAGCCGAAAAAGGCCATGATCGTCAAGAGGGTCATCGCCCTCAATTTCCTGGGCCGCACCGGTTTATCACTGATCGTGATATTTCCCACCTGCTCCAGGGGGGCAATGTTGTGAAGTTTGACCATTTCCCCCTGCAGGCCGGTATTCAACATGGCCCGTTCGTGGGGCAATTCTTTTTCCAGGCGAATCCGGAGGTCACCGATTTTTCGTTGAACATCGGTTTCCCGTTTGGCCAGCACCAGATCCCCCACCAGGCCCAGCCGTTTCATTTCCTGTTCGTTGGCCGAGATCCGGGCCAGCAGACTGTCCGCCTTGACCCCGCCTTCGTAGATGGTGTTGCTCAATTCATTGACCGTAAGAAGAAGTTCGCCAACGCGTCCGGCCTGTTCCCGGCCGGCGGTCTGCTTGAGAACCTCGACCACCGGGTCATCCGGATTCCCGCCGGTTTCCCCCGCTTCACGGGCGTCGTTTTCCGTTCTCATGACGGATTCCAGCATCGCCTCGGCTGCTTTGAGCCTTTTGGTAGCCGTGGCCACTTCCACCAGGACATTTTCGGCGGCCCGCTGCCGCCAGGCGTTTTCCCCGGTCAGGGTCTTCAGGTCGAGAACAAGTTTTTGTCTCTCGTATTCGATCAGCTTCTGTTCGCCCTGCATCTGCACGATTTCCAGGGAAATCTTGTCCTCCTTGGCCTCCACCAGGTCGATCTCGTGGTTGATCCCCAGCATCCGGACCTCGATCCCCTTGCGGGTCAAATTGAGATCACTGCTGAGGGTGTCGCGAAAACCCTGGTTGTTGAACGAAGCCATCGCACTTTCCAGGATGGCGCCCGAGCGCGCTTGCCCGGTGTCCAGATTCGTCAAGGTAATGACATCGCCGCCGGCCATGAACTGGATCGCGCTGGCCACGAATTGCGCCCGGATGATCGGGGGGGCCACCATTTCCTTGAACCGTTCCTCCGCTTTCATATCCTGCCAGTAAAGGGAAGATTCGAAGTAATGGACGAGGTCCTCGCGAACCCAGCCGCGAAGGGGCGAGCCCTGCTCGGTATAGGCCACGATGCCCGGTCGGATCTGCACCGAAGCCAGGTACAGGGGTTTGACCACGATGCCGTATCCGATACCGGCCAACAGGCCCAGCACCGTCACGGCGGCAATGATCCACCGCCCCCTGAACAGGATGTTCAGCAGGGCCGGCAAGGTAAAGATATTACGGTTCTCGATTTGCAAAACCACTTCCTTTACAAGGTAAAAGCACGGTGAGCCGGGCTCAGCCCAGGATCTCGCCCAACCTGCGGGTGGAATCCTTCAGCACCTGTTCGTGCAAGGATTTGCCATGGGAATCCATGGTTACGACCACCGGAAATTTCACCACCTGAAACTCCCAGATGGCTTCGGGGGCGCCGAACTTGTCGGCCATGTGGACTCCTGTGACCTCGACCACGCGCTCGGCCAGAACCTGGGCCGCGCCGCCGATGGCATGAAAGTAGACCGCGCCCACTTTTTTACAATATTTAAGGGTCTTGGCCCCCATGCCGCCCTTTCCGATGACGGCCCGGATACCGTACTGTTCCATGAGGGGGCCCTGGTAAGGTTCCTCGCGGATGCTGGTGGTGGGCCCGGCTGCCTTGACCACCCACTTGCCCTTTTCCTTCACCACCACCGGCCCGCAGTGATAGATGATGCTGTCCTTCAGGTCCACCGGAGGCTTCCCTCCGTCGTGCAGGTATTTGTGCACCGCGTCCCGCCCGGTAAAGATCAATCCCGTAATCTCGACCCGGTCGCCCACGCGTAAAGCCCGGATCTTTTTTTCAGTGAAAGGTGCTTCCAGCAACATGGTCCAGCCTCCAGAATTTCGTTATCAGGATTCGTAGAGCCAACGGGAAATGCGACCGCTGCCGCCCATCATGAAACCGTTGCGCCGGAACGCCCAGCACATGTAGGCCACCGACACGAAAAACGAGGCCGGGACCCGGTTGCGATGGGTGATCTTCACACCCAGCAGGGTCGTCTCGCCTCCGAAGCCCATGGGGCCGATGTTCAGGCCGTTGCCTTCCTTCATGATCTTGTTTTCCAGTTTAGCCAGAACCTTTTCATCGTTTTTGTCGTCCAGCATGCGAAACAGGGTTTCCTTGGCCGCGATGTAGCCCGACCCCCGATCGCCGCCGATGCAAACTCCCAGGATACCCGGACCGCAGCCCTTGCCCTGGGCCTGGACCAGGGCGTCCAGC
>JAUVII010000160.1 GCA_030592845.1 Candidatus Krumholzibacteriia bacterium
GCGGACGTTGGCAACGACACATCCCTGGAGGAGGGGAGTGGCATCGACGGTGATCGCCGAGAACTGAACGCCCCCCCAGGTGGTGTCATGGCCACGTGTGGCCGCACCATCGTTGTTGCTGTCTCCACCCCAGAAGTCGTCGGAAACAGAGGTAAGAGTAACAAGGCGGCCAAAGTCGTTGACCCCCTCGATTCTAAGCTGGCCGTCGACCTTTAGAAATGCCCCCTCGATAAATTTGAGAACGACACCAGGCCCGATCGTCAGCGATTGACCCGGGGCAACGTGCAGATCTCCCAGCGCGATAAAACAATTCAATCCGGAATTTTCAATAATACCTGTGTCAAGGCGCATCGCATTGGAAAAGCTTTGTGAAACCAAGCCCAGTCCGTGGAACCCATTTGATACAAAAAGAGGGTCCACGAATTGCGGGGCGGCGGAGAGCGATGTTCGCACAGGAACACCCAGGCCATTGCGGAAAATGCATTCGCGGAACCGAGGTGCGCTTCTTCCGAGGATACAAATTCCGTTTTCGGCCATGCCATCGAAGATGACTCGCTCCATTAGGGGAGAACAGTCTTCGAACCAGACCGGTTCTTCGGCCCCGCCGACGATCAGGTCACTCAAAACCGTTTTTGAATCGTTGCTGGAGGCATGAAAACGAATGCCTTCCCATTCGCTCTCCGTGGCATCGCCACGCTTGGTTTCCCCGCAGTCGAGCGGGTCAAGGGTGTCGATATTGCAGCCGAATACCTGGTTGCACAGCTCGATCTGAGGTATTCCTGGGCCGAGGTCACCGCCGTCACCGCCGTCACCGCCGCCACTGCCGCCATTCCATCCCGAGGGGCCGGTTATGCGGCTGACGCGATCGAATTCCCCGGTCCAGTTGAGCGATCCATAAACGTCGATGCCTGCGCTCATGGCAACGATGTTCACCCCCGGCAGAATATCGAGATGAGTGTCGAAAGGAATAATGAGATCTTCGTCCAGGAGATACAGGTGAGAATAATCACCAGGGCTTTCCAGCACCCCGTCCTCAGCAAGAATTCCTCCGATGAGCGTCATCGAATCTAGTGCGTTTCGTCTGAACGCGACGTTGGTGAAGCTCTCTCCGTTTTTATTCCGGATAAGGGATAGAGTTGCCCCCTCGGACCCGATCGCCGTTCTGTTGTATTCAAACAGGGTATTGCGGATGTCCACCTCGACGCCAGTTATGTTCACTGCGCCCATGCATGTACCGCCTCCAAAACGGATGATGCAACCATCAAGCACGGATCCTGGATCTCCACGCATGAAAAAGATGGATCCCCAATCGCCGGGACACGGCGCGGTGGACCAGCCATTAAGGTGTGTGTCTTGCGGAGACCCGGTGCAATCGTCATGGACGCTGGTGAAAACAATGGGGTTATCAACTTGGGCCCGGGCGTCAAGGCGGCCTCGCACCAGGATGCCCGCAGTATTTGAACCGAATTTTAAGGTGACCCCCGACTGAATCGTCAACGTGACTCCAGGCGCGATGTCGATTTCATCATTGGCAACGTAGTAGGAATAGTTGTCCCTGGCCCCAATGGCTCGGGGAGCCAAAACCTGGTTTGTTGAAACTTCGCCTGGAAGGAGTTCGATGGCGGCGATACCATTTCCGGATAATCGCAGATCGGTCCAATCGACGCTTGCATCAAGTGCATAGCGGACCCCGGCACCTGAGTTGCCTTGAATGTCACAGTCGGTCAGGGTGGCAAAACTGAGGGCCCCAACATGGATGCCTGATCCCGAGTAGGCGAGTTTGCTACGCAGGATTTGCACACTGGCATCTTCGCCCCCCACTTGAACAGCCCCTTTTCCCGCATACAGAATTTCGGTGTCCTGAATGAGAAGTGTGCCCCGTTCAACGGCGGCAACTCCACCCCAGTCGAAGGCTTCTGGCGAGGTGGTGTTTCCGTCACGACTTGTGTCCCGAGGGAAGCCGTGTTGATCGTCATGAAGGGAGGTAAAGACGACTCGCTCAAGAGCCGAGGCGGGGGTTTCCAGGTGGCCGGCCACAATTATTGATGTGCCAGGCATGAACTTGATGACAACGCCCGCATCAATCAACAAATTGACAAGGGTGTCGACCTTCACAGTGCTCATCAACAGGTAGGAAAGATCTACGGGCCCATCATCTCCCATCGAAATGCTGAGTCGGGATATCACTGAATTGGTCACCACCCGGCCACCGAGAAGGCCTACCGCGTCATATTCGTTATCCTGCTCCGCCCCGAAAACAACACTGTCAAAGATCGGTTTGGAAACCAGGTCGGTAGCAATGGGTACTCCGGTGCATCCGTCAACGGAAGTGCGATCAATCGAAGGGCTGGCGCCATTTTCACAACGTATTCCCATTGTGCCTGCCCGTAATCGGCAATCTCGAATGATAGGTGATGAATGGGAGCAGCTTACCAGTGCGCTGGCGGTACCCCCGGCAAACCAAATATCACAAAAACTGAGAACCGACGCATCGGAACCGAGATTGAATCGAAGGCCGCGCCACTCGCCCGGTCGACCGACACTGGGGCCCTTTCCATCAGTATCGCCGGCAATATTGTCATCCGAAATGGATGTAAAGCTGACCCGGGCTCCCTCGGTGCCCTCGGCCAGAAGGGTACCCTCAATGACGAATTGGGCTCCGTTGTAGAATTTAATAACGGCTCCCGCTTGCACTCGAAGCATTGTTCCGGGGGTGAGGTGTATGGTTTGCAACACATGATAGACATCGCTCTCCCAGATCGTGTCCAGGGTGATGTCTTCATCAATAGGCGTGAAGGCATTGACTGTAGTTGCTGGCAAATTGCAGAGCAGGAATGCCCAAATCCCGATCAGGGCCGGGGACAAACACTTGTCGCGGAGGATCTTCCGGGACCTTGCAGCCATATTCACTTTTCTTTGGTAAAACAAAGCGCTGCAATCCTTTCAAGAATAAACATTCATACAAATCCTGGGCTGGAAAAAATCGGACAAGTGGGGCTGTGCATGAATGGGGCCATTCAATAAGGCTGTAACAGCCAAGGGTTACTTATACGAAAATGAAACTGAACATTGAAATCTTGAACTCTTGAACTAAATTAAGAGCGATTACAAACGAGGGATTACCGAATTTCAGGGAGCAGCAGAATGACGAACGATTCGCAAGTGAGTTCACAAGTTAGCATCGACTACAAAGTCGCGGACATCAGCCTGGCCGATTTCGGCCGCCGGGAAATGAACCTGGCCGAAAGTGAAATGCCGGCCCTGATGGCCCTGCGCAGCAAATACAAAGACAGCAAGCCCCTCAAGGACGCGCGCATCCTGGGCTGCATCCACATGACCATTCAGACCGCGGTTCTCATCGAGACCCTGGTCGAACTGGGCGCCGAGGTGCGCTGGTCGTCCTGCAACATTTTCTCGACGCAGGATCACGCCGCCGCCGCTGTCGCAGCTTCCGGCACGGCCGTCTACGCCTGGAAGGGCCAGACCGTGGAAGAGGGTGAGTGGTGCATCGAGCAGACCATCCTCAAGGACGGCAAGCCCTGGAACGCGAGCATGATCCTGGACGACGGCGGCGACCTGACCGCCATGGCCCACGAGAAGTATCCGGAGATCCTGGAGGGCATCCACGGCATCACCGAGGAAACCACCACGGGAGTGCATCGTCTGGTTGAGATGGTGGAGACCGGCGAACTGAAGGTTCCGGCCATCAACGTGAACGACTCGGTCACCAAATCGAAAAACGACAACAAATACGGTTGCCGTCACAGCCTGAACGACGCCATCAAGCGCGGCACCGACATGCTCCTGGCCGGCAAGAAGGCCATGGTCGTCGGCTACGGCGATGTGGGCAAGGGTTCGGCCCAGAGCCTGCGCCAGGAAGGCATGATCGTCAAGATCAGCGAGATCGACCCCATTTGCGCCATGCAGGCCTGCATGGACGGATTCGAGGTGGACTCGCCTTACATCGACGGCAATAACACCGGCACCATCGACGGCATCAACAGGGAACTGCTGGGCAGCCTGGATTTGATCGTCACCACCACCGGCAATACCAACGTGTGCGACAAGCACATGATGGCCACGGTCAAGGATGGAGCCGTGATCTGCAACATCGGTCACTTCGACAACGAGATCGACACGCAGTTCCTGCGCGACAACTACGACTGGTCCGAGGTCAAACCTCAGGTCCACCGCATCCAGCGCGACAAGAACGACGAGCACAACTACATCCTGCTGCTGTCGGAAGGCCGTCTGGTCAACCTGGGGAACGCCACCGGGCATCCCTCGCGGATCATGGACGGATCGTTCTCCAACCAGGTGCTGGCACAGATGCATCTGTACAACAAGAAGTGGGCCGACACCAAGAGCGAGCCCATCACCGTGACCGTCCTGCCCAAGAAGCTGGACGAAGAGGTGGCCGCCCACATGGTGCGCGGTTTTAGCGGCGTGATGACCAAGCTCACGCCCGAGCAGGCCAACTACATCAACGTGAAGGTCGAAGGGCCTTATAAGAACCCTGATTACAAGTACTAGGCCTCGGGGTTTTATTCGCGGGAAGGCCGGTTTCTTCCGGGAGACCGGCCTTCCTGCTGAAGATGGATCTTGTCCGAGGCGAGTTTTGTCGTATTATACCGCTTCCCCTCTGTTTTTCTTTTCAAGAAATGGACTCCCATGTCTGATTTGGTTCCAGGCCCCACCACCGGGGTGCTCGAAGTGCTGCAAAAAGGCGGCGGCTTTCTACGCGATCCCGCCCGTTCCTTCGCGTCTGACCGCAGCGACATCTTTGTTCCCCAGAAGCTGATCCAGAAGCTGAACCTTTCGACCGGCGCCATGGTTGCCGGCGCCGCGGAAAAAGGGTCAAAAGGTCCGGTCCTGGCTCGCGTGGAAACGGTCTGCGGTATTGATCCGGCCGAGTTCGCGGCCCGCACGCCCCTGAAGCAGCTGACCGCCCTCAATCCCGAAAAGCGTTTCAACCTGGGCAAGGGCGGTGTTCCCTCCATGCGGATCATCGACCTGATCGCGCCGGTCGCCCGCGGCACGCGGGGACTCATCGTGTCCCCGCCCAAGGCGGGAAAAACCACCCTTCTGGAAAACCTGGCCACGGCCATCCATGATGACGCCCCGGAAACGCGGATCGTCGTTCTGCTGATCGACGAGCGGCCTGAAGAGGTCACCCATTTCCGCCGCGCGGTGGCGGCCGAAGTACTGGCCAGCAGCAGCGACCAGAGCATCGCGGACCACGTTCGACTGGCCCAGATAGCCATGTCCCAGGCCGTGCGCGAGGTGGAATGCAATCATGACGTGGTCGTGCTGCTCGATAGCATTACCCGCATGGGACGCGCCTTCAACCAGAGCGGAAAAGGATCGGGCCGCACCATGAGCGGCGGACTGGATTCACGGGCGCTGGAAATCCCGCGCAAATTCTTCGGCATGGCGCGGAACGTCGAAGGCGGCGGTTCGCTGACGGTGATCGCCACGGCGCTGGTTGATACCGGCAGCCGCATGGACGACATGATTTTCGAGGAGTTCAAGGGCACCGGCAACAGCGAGATCGTGCTGGACCGCAACCTGGCCGAAAATCGCATCTACCCGGCGATGGATCTCAGGGCGAGCGGCACCCGCCGGGACGAACTGTTTTTCAGTGAGAAGGAATTCGACGCCCTGACTCTGCTGAGGCGCCGGGTCGTCGCCGCCCACCCCAAGCCAGCCATGGAGGGCATGCTTAAGCTGATGGAAAAATATGACACCAACGAAGCATTGCTGGCGGGACTCTCTGGGGAATAAACAATAATTAATCCTTTATTTTCAATAAGTTGACCCGGTTAAAGGCCCTTGGGAGGTGGGCAAAACCGCCGAAGGCCTTGACACTCGCCTGAATTAAGATAAAGTGTATCTTGTATAGCCAATATGAAATCCCGCCCAAAATCACCATAGCCTGGAGGCCACCCAATGCCAGAGTACAAATCGGTCCTGAGTGACGAAATATTGAAGGGGTGCGCCGAACGCGCCGGAACCTACGACCAGGAAAACAGTTTTTTCTTCGAGGATTTCGAAGAACTGAAAAAAGTCGGCTACCTCAAAGGAACCATTCCCACGGAATTCGGCGGCGGCGGTTTGAACCTGCTGCAGTCCTGCCAGGAACAGCGCAAGTTGGCCTATCACGCGCCGGCCACGGCACTGGCTCTCAACATGCACCTGTATTGGCAGGGTGTGGCCACGGACCTTTGGAAAAACGGTGACAAATCCATGGAGTGGCTGTTGAAGGAAGGCGCCGAGGGGGAAATCTTCGCCGCCGGCCACTCGGAGCGAGGCAATGATCTTCCTTTGTTCCTTTCCACGACCAAGGCCACCAAAGTCGATGGCGGTTTCCGGTTTACCGGGCACAAGAATTTCGGCAGCCTGAGTCCGGTCTGGACCAGGATGGGCCTGCACGGCATGGACACCGATCATGCCGACGGGCCCCGGATCATTCACGCCTTCATGCCGCGGAACACCGAAGGGTTCGAGATCAAGGAAACCTGGGATGTCATGGGCATGCGGGCCACCTGCAGCGATGACACCATCCTCAACGACGTCTTCATCCCGGATGAATACATCGTCAATATTGTTCCGGCCGGTGAGGGCGATCCTTTTGTTCTTTCGATTTTTGCCTGGGCGTTGCTCGGGTTTGGCGCCGTATACTGCGGGGTAGCCAAGCGGGCCATCGATCTTGTGGTGCCGGTGTTGAAGGACAAGACCTCCCTGGCCTTGACGCGGCCCATGTCCTATCACCCGGAGGTCCAGCATTCGGTGGCCCAGATGATGCTGGCCTACCAGACCATGAACCCGATTCTTGAACACACTGCGTCCGAATGGGACGCGGGGGTGGATCACGGCCACGACTGGCCGGCCAAAATCGTCGGCGCCAAGTACAACTGTGTGGAAACCTGTTGGTCAATCGTTGATAAGGCCATGGATTTATCCAGCGGTATGGGCATGTTCAGGGGCAATGAACTGGAACGGTTGTTCCGCGACGCCCGCTGTGGACGGTTCCATCCGGCCACCTCGAACCTGGTCCACGAAATCGTAGGCAAGACCGCGTTGGGCATCGACCTGGGCGAGCAGCCGCGCTGGGGCTAGATCCCGCTAGAACGGATTGGTCGCAAATACCGAAAACTCGGGAATAAAGCCGCGGTCGTCGATCTCAAGTGCTCCGACGATGGCCGCGGCGATTTCCTCGGCCCGCAGTTTTTTCGGCGACAGTTTCTGCTTCATTCCGATCTTGGCGAAAAAGGGCGTCTGCACTTCGCTGGGATTGATCAGCATCACCCGCACGTTGTGGGGCCGGAGTTCGGCGCGCCAGCATTCGGTCATGCCGCGCAGGGCGAATTTCGAACCGGAATAGGCCGAAGATGTTTGGCCTCCGGAAAGCCCCGAAGTCGACGAGATGTTGATCAACACACCGCTTTCCTGTTTCACGAAATGGCGCGCGGCTTCGCGGCCCATCAGCATGGCGCCCGTCACATTGGTGGCGAACACCGCTTCGAACTTTTCCTTGTCGAGGTCGACCAGGGGGGCGAAGTAGCCGAAGCCGGCGTTGTTCACCAGGATATCGATGCCGCCGAATTCGGTAACGAACTGGTTGACGGCTGCCTGGGCGTCTTCTTCACGGCTGACATCGCCCTGGATTCCCTTGACGCCCAGTTTTTCCACGGCAGTGTGGAGCTTGTCCTGATCGCGCCCCATGATCGCCACCCGGGCTCCCTTTGAAACCAGTGCTGCGGCGATTCCGTATCCGATGCCCTCGCTGCCCCCGGTAACCAGGGCCCTTGCTCCGTTGATATCCATTGTTATTCTCCCCAATAAGTGATCGATTGAATTCGTTTGGCGCCTTGGTGGCATACTTCAGGGTACCGTCAATTCCCTGTTCCGCAAGCCGGGTGAAAAAACAAACGGGGTGAAAAAACACCTGGGCCTGCCGGAGGGCC
>JAUVII010000057.1 GCA_030592845.1 Candidatus Krumholzibacteriia bacterium
AAATGTACCGAATTTTCATAATGAGAGCTATTTCTATTCCCCCCCACCATCCAGGATTCCCCGGAACCGCTTCTCCTGATTGTGATAATACTCGTTGTCCGGATCCAGTTCGATGCAGTGCAGGACAAGACTCAGCGCCTCCGCCGTTTCACCACGAAGATGGACCAGCTCGGCCAGGGTATCGGTGAGCATGGCGATATGTGCAGGGTCCCCCTCCATGACGACGCCTTCGCGGGCCTCTTTTTCCGCTTCCTCGAGACAGACGCGGTGCTCGAAGCAGTACCAGGCGTAAATATTGATGGCATAGGGATCACGGTTATATTCCAGGCCATCGTGCCGGGCGTGAGCGGCCGCCTCGAAGTCGCCAAGTACGAAATGAGCGTAATCAATCCGCAGTTGGATATTGTCCTTGAATGCGCCCGACTCCTTGGCCTCCTGAGCCGCCCGTTCGAGATAGGGGTGTCGCAGAGAATCGTCTTTGGCGAATCCGGCCACCTGGCTCATGGAATTGTAGAGCCGGTACCAGTAGCGTTCCGTTTCCGCGGGATTATTCAATGCCTGTTCAGCCACGGCCTTGGCCTCATCGACGGTGGACCAGCCCTCACGGAGCCCCACCAGGAGGGCCCAAAGAAGGTCGAGGCGGTTCTCCCCGGGAGCTCCCCGCTCCAGGCCTTCCACAAAAAACGGGGCAGCCTGTTCGTACTCTCTGCGGCCGGCATGATGTTTGGCCAAGGTGATGGGCCCCTCCCATCCCTCGTCAGCGCGCGCGCTGGCCAGGAATTCGTCCAGAGCTATGGGATGTTCCAGGAGTAGGTCGAGGTCGGCCATGAAGCTCTCCATTCCCCCATACCCGGAAATGCGGCCGTGCTCCACACCGTCCGGATCCAGGAGGATGAATTGAGGAACACTGGATACCGGGTATTCCTCCTTGAATTTCGTACTCGTGGAATCCTCGAGGTCGATCGACATGAAAACCACGCCCGCCAGTGATTCGCGCAATTCAGATTTTGTTTTGTAGTCTTCCTGGAATTGTTTGCAGGGTCCACACCAGGTGGTGAAGGCATCGACCAGGACGAAAGTGGATCGTTCCTTGGCCTTGGTGAAGGCATCCGCGAGGGCGGCCGGGGTGGAGACTGCTTCATCCGCGAAAGATACAGAAAAACCAAAAAGGATGGAAAGTGCCGCCAAAAAAATTACTGGCTTGGAAATTCGGGCCCTCATTTTCCGACCTCCGATTGATTGGTTTTTTCTCAAATTACAGGAACCGAAAATCCGGGTTACGCTCAACAAATTCTCATATTCAGCGTCTTGTTTCCAGACCAAAGCCCCGTCGAACCAAACTCATTTTCCAGCGGCAGCCCCTTGCAGCCTATCACTTTTATCACTGCAATAAGTCCCCCCGGGGGCACTAATCTGCAGTGCTATCTAATATCCGAGCGGAGAGAAATAGAACGTTGGCTTCACCTGCAAGCGCGCTCGGCGAAGCCGATTTGGCGCGGTTTGTGGGCCCGCACAAAGCGTGACAAAAGCGATTGTCTGGTGCAGCGTTTGCTAGACTGTCTAGTCCACACTACCAAGTGTTTGCTCCACAATCACTCCCATTTGGGTAATTGCCGTGACCTCATCTTTAAAATGCTTCAATGCGTGGATCTGTGGGGCTCCCTCTTCATCATAAGTGACGAACAATAGATGGTTTTCTGAGAAATGGACGTTCGAAGCGTCAGCGCTGATACGGGTAACCTCCTTCCCCTGCTTATCAAGCAGCCAATAAACGAAACCATTCGAAAATGAATCCATGCCATAGACAAGCAGGTTGCCCGACGGTGTTGTTGAGATCGATTGTAGAATGGGTTTATCGTAAAGTGGCTTTTTGTATTCCTCGACAACCCGACCGAACCGGTTCCACCAACCCGGATTCCGCGACTTAATTTGATTTTCCCGTTCTCTTTTCCACTCCTGAAGATCGCTTTGGGTTACTTTTTCGGGATAAGGCAACGGCGTTTCCAATTCGCAAACAACTTTCCCATTGAAGTCCAACACCTTGAGGTTTGGGCTCATTCCATCACTCCAAACAACCTCATTGTTGCCAAATGGGGCCCACGCAAACGTTGGCGTAAAGGGGAGATTTGTAGTACCTCCGTTTGAGGAATAGGAAATCAAGCTGGTGAAATCAGTTTTTACAATCTCAGAAACGATTACTCCCAAGCTGTCCATAAGCGCCAAACTTCGCGGTGAGTCATAGAGGAAATAATCTCCTTTTCCACGTGGTGTTGAATTGAATGCAAATTGTACAAGGAAAAACCCATCACCCAGCGAACTGGCAGCTTGAACACCAAAGAAAACATCCAGTTGCGGCGAAAGGACACGGACCAGATCACCATTCAACTCCATGATCGAAACCCAGCGGTGCCCACCAATAAATTCAGAAAAAAACAGTTTGCCATTCTCCGTAAACCCGAAAGTCGCTCCGTCTGTTCGCTGGAATTCCCCGGGCCCTTCTCCCTCGCCTCCCATTTTAGTTAAGTACTGGCCCGCCGGAGAATAAACTTTTATGAAAGAATCACCCAAATCCAACACATACAAATTTCCGTCGGGACCTTCTTCGACCTGCCCAAGGAAAAAGATCATCCCTTCCCCATCATCGTTGCTTTCAAGTATCACATGGTTCTCATATGCCTCAGCAGCGGATGGTTGGACCACAGACATTAGAATTATTACCACCAAGAAAATACTGCCTGATCTCATTAGCCCCCCCGATATTCGTTTGGTTCACCCGGCCACACAAAAATCCACGCACATTACCGGTTGTGTCGACTCCGCCTCATTTCACTTATGGCAAAACGTGAGATACCGACAATTACGTTCCGTAGATCCCTGAACTCATTTTTCCACCCTGTCCACCGAATTGAGATCTTAGGGTTATCCAAGACTTCAATCAATGCCGATGCGACAAAGACTTCTGCAAAAATGTCCTTCAAGTCCGCCGCGAAGTGACCTGGGATATACAAATAGTCGACCACTCCACCTCGTACTCCAAAATCAATCGCCGAACTCAAGGAACTTGCCATGAGGCAGATAAAAGCGGCTTCACACCAAAAACTCTGGCGGTACGTCACCGAATAGTACCTAAACAGTAACGGCGCGCTAAACAGTAGAATTACGGACAGAATAAGTGCTGGCAAAACCACCGGAGCAGACCCAAACGTGGCAAAAATCCATGGCCCCGTCACATTGGTCACCTGCACCAGGTGCAAACGATTCAAGACAATTGGAATCGACTCGCCAACTGGTATCAATGAAAGTGACGCGATTTTGGCAGCATGATCCGCTGCAGCCAAGACAAGTGCCACTGCAGTCAACTGCGCCACCCTATGACTGCGCAGCAAGAACTTGCTCATGAGGACCATGGAACAACCAACGATGTAGAAGAATATTGCCGGCCAAAGGAGATTGATGCCGATTGGCGCGACATCAAAATTCGCACGCAAAACTGCACTAAGTGAATACAGGAGCCACCCGAGCAGGAACATTAGTTTGTAGATAGTCGGTCTCAGAAAACGCCAAATTGTTGACATGGCCAACTCACGTTCCTTGGGCCCCGAGTAGGGTTTTAGTCACCTAACGTTGGGTTCAGTTACCACACCCCACTTGGGGGCAACAGCAAAGAAATACCACTTGTCTCGTCAAGCCACTGATACACCTCTTTATGTGGTGATTGGCAGAATGGATCAACAAGGCCTTGGTCCACGCTGTCGGTTTCTGCAGGCATGGAAAAATCTCCCAGCTACCCAGCCATCAGATAATTGAGCATATACCGTCCCCAGCGGCAGATCAATGAAAGGACCAATTCACAATCCCACACCAAAAAAACCCCACCCGGCCGAAGCCAGGTGGGGCTACTCAATTGAAACGGTCCGACGCCGAATCTACGACTTGAACTCCACCCCCTGGGCCAGGTGGACTTCCCCGCCCCAGTTGATGGTGTTGGTCTGCCGACGCATGTACATCTTCCAGGAATCGGATCCGGACTCGCGTCCACCGCCGGTTTCCTTTTCGCCGCCGAAGGCGCCGCCGATTTCAGCGCCGCTGGTGCCGATGTTGATGTTGGCGATCCCGCAGTCGCTGCCGAGGAAGCTCAGGAAAGCCTCACCCTCGTTCACGCTGTCGGTGTAGATCGCGCTGCTCAGGCCCTGGGGCACGTCGTTGTGCAGTTTGAAGGCCTGTTTGATCTTCTTGTACTTCATCACGTACAGGATCGGGGCGAAGGTCTCGTCCTGGACGATCTGCGCCTTGTTCTCGATCGCAATGATGGTGGGCAGCACAAAAGTGGCCGCGCCGAAAGGTTTCAACACCTTGCCGCCGTAAAGCACCTTGCCGCCCTGCTCCTTGGCTGCCTTGATGGCGTTTTCGTAATCCGCGACGGCACCCTCGTCGATCAACGGTCCCATCAGGGTGCCCGGATCCAGCGGGTTGCCGATGGCCACGCGCTTGTAGTTCGCGACCAGCTTCCTGACGAACTTGTCGTAGACCTTTTCCTGGATGATCAGCCGACGGGTCGAGGTGCAGCGCTGTCCAGCCGTACCGACGGCGCCGAAAAACGCGCTGGCCAGGGCGCCGGTCAGGTCGGCCTTTTCACTGATGATGATGGCGTTGTTGCCGCCCAGTTCCAGGATGGACCGGCCCAGGCGCGCTCCCACGATCCCGCCGATGCGCTGACCCATACGGGTCGAGCCGGTGGCGCTGATCAAAGGCACGTTGTGGTCGTTGACCAGTTTTTCGCCGATGGTCGCGCCGCGGCCGATGGTCACGCAGCTGAGGCCCGCGGGCAGGTCGTTGGCCTTGAAGACCTCGTTCGCGATGTTCTGGCAGGCGATGGCGCACAAGGGCGTCTTGCTCGAGGGCTTCCACAGGGTGCTGTCGCCGCAGACCCAGGCCAGGGCGGTGTTCCAGGCCCAAACGGCCACGGGGAAGTTGAAGGCGCTGATGACGCCGACCACGCCCAGGGGATGCCACTGTTCCATCATCCGGTGCTTGGGCCGCTCGCTCTGCAGGGTCGGGCCGCTCAGGTTGCGGCTCAGGCCGACGGCGAAGTCACAGATGTCGATCATCTCCTGCACTTCACCCAGACCCTCGGTGTAGATCTTGCCCATTTCCAGGCTGACCAGGGCGCCCAGCATGTCCTTCTTCGCGCGCAGGGCTTCGCCGACCTGCCTCACGATCTCGCCGCGCAAAGGAGCGGGCAGTTCACGCCAGACCAGGAAGGCCGAGCGCGCCTGCTTCATCACCTTGTCGTAATCCTTGGCGCTGGCCTGTTCGATCTTGGCCAGAACTTCGCCGGTGGCGGGATTCACCGAGGTGAGGTAATCCCCGCTGTCGGCGAACCAGTCGCCGCCGAAACTGGCGCCCTTCATCTTCGCCTTCAGGCCCAGGGCCTTGAAAATCTGGTTCTTGGTCACGAGTTTCTGTGTCTTCTTGGCCATGACGGACTCTCCTCCAGGACCGGGATCGTTGACCCGGGTTAATAGACGGTTTTTTCCTCAGTGCAAACTATTTTCAGGTTCGCGAGTTCATCGAGAACCGGGTTGTAGATTTCCGGCAGAACCGGACGCAGGACCCCGCGGCTGGTGATCCGGCCTTCGAGAATCATTCGCGCGGCGATGGCCGCCGGCAGGGAAACGGTGCGCGACATGGAGCTATCCCCGTAGCGAACACCGAAATCCACCAGACTCGATGTCAGGCATTCGTAGTGGTCGTCCTCTTCGAACCAGGCTTTGAACTCGTGGAAGAGAACCACCATGTCCCGCTCGCCCGAATGGTAGGACAGCTTCTCCTGCATGATCTCACCCAGGGCGTCCAAGGGGGAAATGCTGTCGTGTCCGATGGGACGGCGCGAAAACATTCCCAGCCAGTGCAGATTCCAGGGGGGCAGACAGTCCGGCGGTATATCCATGCGATTGGCCGCTGCCACCCTCAGGTCCTCATCAGGCCCGGCGCCGAGAAGATCCCTCATGTATTCGGCGTAGGTCATTCCCTTGCTGTTCCGCGGCTGGTCGTCCAGCAGACCGATCTTCACGAAATGGTACATGGAATTGCACCAGCCGACGTAGCGCAAGGTGCCCCTGAAAACCGAAAGGACCTCTCTTCCCAATCCGTAGATGTCTTTGTACTTCAGGGAATCCCGGTTGGGATAGGCCTCGAAATCCCCCGCTTCGGGCACATGGAGAAGGCGCATGTCCCGAAAAAGGCGTTCGGGCGGAACCTCGACGACATGGTTGTCCCGCCAGTACCGCGCCCCGTTGCGGCTGGCCAGCAGAACACCGCGCGGCGCCCAGGAGAACTTGTAACCGAAAGGGTTGTCGTTGGCCTCCGGAGCCGGCAATCCGCCGCAAAAGGAACGGAAGTGACGGATCTTGCCGCCCCTGGAGTGGACATCATCAATGATGCGCATGGCCGACATGTGATCGATGCCCGGGTCCAGGCCGATCTCGTTCAGGAAGATCAGGTCCCGATTGGTGGCTTCAATGTCAAAGTTCGCCATCTCTTCGGACACATAGGAAGCGGTCACCAGGTGTTTGCGTTTTTCCAGGCAGTGGCGGGCGACCAGGGGGTGAAAGCTGAAAGGCACGAGGCTGATCACCAGGTCGTGGGATTCCACCAGATTCGAAAGAGTGTTTTCGTCCGTGAGGTCGAGTTTGAGAGCCGTGCCGTCGGGATTGTCACCTATCAGTTTGACGGCGTCTTCCAGAACCAGGCTGGTTACGGTCAGGCCGAAACCGCGGTTCTTGAGATATCTGACCAAAGGCCCCGCGATCATGCCCGCACCCAAAACGAGGATCTTCTGCATCATGCATCCCTTCCCAAGCCCCGGTTGGAGGGCCTAACCACGCACCTTGTCGACTGCGTCCTGAAGGTATCGGTAATTCGGGGTCAGTTCCCCACGGTGGGTAATGACCGCTTTTTTCAGATGGGGCGGCAGATGCAGCCCTTCGAAATCAGATGCGAAATCCGCCTGGGCCAGAGCCGGAACCATGTCCCCCAGAACCGAGCTGAATTGTTCCGATGACTCGCGGGGAAGTTCGCAGGGCAGATTGTCCACGGCCATGATCACCGGGCCATCACCCACGACTCCGTCACGGGCCTTGCCGGTCTGGGGATCGTAGACGTAACAGGGCTGGTCGGGCATGGGCGCCTTGTGGGTCATTTCGATGCTGCCTTCGATATCACAGCTGATGTCGCCGATGATCTGCAGGCGCGGTTTTTTAACCGGACCGTAATTGGCCTGGGCCCACTTTTTCGTCACCAGTCGGGGGTAACGGTCTTCCCAGTAGATCGTGTTCATCAGCACATCAAGGTGCGGCAGGTATCTTTCAAAAACGCCCCGATAATTTTCCGGCCGCTGATAGTAGTCCTGGAGCACGAACTGCGCATCGCGGGACTTCGGTTCCACCATATCCTCTTCCTTGAACACGACCTTCACCAGGGGACCGACCTGCGCAATGGTCGCCGCGGCAGTGGACTCCAGATCGCCGACCTCGATTTCCGTAACGGGAAGACAGTCGAGAATTTCCTGGCAACCCCTGGACACGTTCCCGTATCCGGAAATGCCGATGATGATGGGGTTGGAATGGTCGCCCAGACCTTCGGTCCTGATGCGTTCACCGATTTGCAGAAGATGATTCTTGGCCTCGACCAGGGTGCCGTATTCGTAGGCGTGTTTGAGATCCAGCAGCGGAGTCACAACCCCGTTGCTTTCCATCCTCCGGGCCAGCCCCACCAGAGTCTCGATCATGCCCGCGTAGCCCGCGTGGATGCTGAAGAAAATCAGGCGGCGGTTCTGCTCGTCGGCGATCCGTTCGTAATCGATGAGAGTGGAACCGGTATCCAGCAGGTGTTTCAACATGGGCATGTTGTAGTCCTGCGCCTTGATGGTGTGGGAGAAATATAGGTAGACCTTTTTCTCCCGCAGCAGCTCGATGGGGATTTCCTTGACGGCAATGACGATGTCCGCATCGTCCAGGCTCTCTTCCACCGTGACACCGGCCTTACGGTATTCATCATCGGTAAAAACCCGGATAGCCGAAGGCTGAATCGTGAACTCGAGATTGGAAATTTTGGCGAGTTCGGCAAGATCGGCCGGAACCAGTGGAACCCTGCGCTCCCACTTGTTCTTGTCTTCCCTGCGGATGCCGATGGTCACGCCCATTTTGTCACCTGCCGACGCCGGCCCGAAAAAGGAAAAGACATTGATTTCACGCTATTAACCGGTTGGAAAACCAGGGGAACCGGTCCGCCTAAGCTAGGTGGCGGAACCATGGGAGTCAAGGCCGGCAAGAGGGGCTGCAGGAGCGGGAAAGCGGGGCTCAGCCGCCTCCCCGAGACACCACGGCAAACACGATGGGCAAAAGGAATCCCAGGGCCATGAGCACCCCTCCCCGGCCGGTCAGGCCCTTGCGGCCGCGGACCAGGAAAATGCCCGTCAGGGCCATCACGATCAGCATGCCTCCGTACACGTCGGCGATGCCGGTCCATGGGGCCTTACCCGAATTCAGGTGCATGAAGTTCAAGTCGAACAGAAGGGGGCGCTTGGCAAATCCGTGCCTGACCACTTCCCCGGTAACCAGGTTCACATCGATGCCCCCACCCTCGAGGAATATCTGGAATTCGGCCTCGCCGGCCCGCCAAGTACTCTTGACGGGCGCGGTGATGGCCAGGCGTTCCATAATGACCGGTCCGATTTCGGCGGTGGGCCCGGTGCCAGGGGGCTCGATTGAGTACCGCTCCAGGGTCCGCTCGTAGTTGGCGTCCCAATGGTGAGCGTGATTGACCGCAATCCCACTGACGGCATAGACCAGCGTCAGACCCACCGCCAGGAACCCGAGTTCCCGGTGGAAGGTCCGGCACCACTTTCGGAATGTTCTCATTTCCATTCTATTTGGAGGCAACCACGGCGCCCGTACCGCTGATCTGGTACAGGGTCATGCAGGTGGAGACTTCCTTCTCGTCAAATTCCTTGCCATCTTCCTTGGCCTGGGCGGCACAGACCTTCTTGGTCTGTTCCATGGTCAGTTCGTTGGCCGTCCACACGCCTTCGGCGACAACCATGTCACCCATGATTTCCGCCGGAAAGACGATCACCCCGTCCTTGACCTTCACCCGGACGGTTTCACCTTCGGTGTCGCTGGCGATGCTGATCCAGCAACCGCGGTGCTCACAGACACCGACGGCGGTTCCCTTGACCCGGACCGTCTTGCCGATATAGGCCTCGGGATTGGCCATGAGGTCGCTGACCAGCATGGTGTCGGGAGCGGAGACGCCCTCGCCGTAAACCTTGTCACCCTCGTCCGCCATGGCAAAGCCGGCGACCAGGAGAATCAAAACCGAGACCAGTAGAGCGGAAACGTAGCGCATGTCGTTCAACCTTTGCTGTGGGTGGAATAATCCCCAAACCATGCCTGGGGCATGAGTGAATCCCTTCCACAATAATGTGATTTTGTATTTGAATTTTCAAGCTCCGTCACCCAGAGCGAAGCGCAGGCCCTGAGCCAACCCGTTTTGCCAATTGATCCAATTGTGGCCGGCGGCCCTGGTGATCAGGGTGACAGGCGCCCCCTTTTCAGCCAAAGCCCCCGCGAGCCGCTCGTTGCTGGCCAGAAACCACTCCAGGGTCCCGCAATCCAGATGCCACGCCAACGGCGGCGGATCCTCCTCCAGCACCCGGGAAAGCATGGACTCTTTTCCTTCGAAGGGGTTGCTCTTGTCCATATCGGGTGAGAACAGGAAGGCCGCCGATTGGGTCACCACCTTCTGGAACAAGTCGGACCTCTCCCAGGCGAGTTGGGCGCTGAGCAGCCCTCCCAGACTGGCCCCCCAGGCGGTGCGCCGCGAATCGCATCGAATCCTTGCTTCCACGGCCGGCAGCATTTCCTCCAGGAGAAATTGGCGATATTCCGGATTAAAAGCGTACTCCTGCGTTCTTTCTCCCGGCGGCACAAAAACCAGATGGGCGGGACCACACTTGCCGGCTTCCAGCAGCTGGTCCAGAACCTGCGGCGCGCGCCCCCAGCCGTAATAGGCCTTCCCGTCCTGAAACAGGATCAAGGGCAGTTCGTCCTCGGCCCGGCCGGCCGGTGAGTAGACCAATACCCGGCGTGTCTGGTTCAGGATGTTCGAGGGAATCTCCATGCGCAGCACCCGGCCCCGGGGTTTGGAACTGCGGGCCGCCACCCAGGGGTCGGGCCGGTAATCCGGTCCCGCAATGTTGCTGGCGAATTCCCACCAGGGGTTCAGGCGGGGATTGTCATTATCCGGGTCCGGACGGCGGGTCCCTTCGGCGTCCTGGTAGGCGTATTCGAAATAGGCGTCGTCGGGAATATCGAACGGAGCCATTTCACCCACGGGCAATGGCGCGCGCTGCCAGTCGGTCAGGTCGCTGAGAAGATGGGTGGCCCATGGTGGTGGGGTGAGGTCGATTCTCATCCAGGGTCTCATTTTCCTTAATTTACGGGTTTGCTCAGGGCGCTAATTGAACCATCAGAATATATAGCGTGAATACCAAGATACTAGATTGCAGGATCGCGGCCCGCTCTGACAAGGTCTACCTCGCGTTCATGCAGGGCGCGATGGCAGGAACTGCACAACGTGACCAGGTTTGACAACTCCGTACTTCCACCCTGAATGTCCGGAACTCGATGGTGAATCTGCAGAAACTGGGTATGTGAGCAACCCGGGGCCTGACAGCAGTGGCCATCACGACGCAGTACCTCCCGACGTAAGCGTGGCGGAATGACATTGCGGCGGCGAACATCTTGTTCTTCGATCACCGCATCGCAACGCGCGGCCTCAATTAATGATCTGGGGGCCTGGAACCTGCCTCGACCGGTTTGCAAAGAAGCTTTGCTGCAGGATGGGCACAAATCAATGCGCAGAAGAGTGTGGCTTTGGTCTCTGGCTACCTGCTTTCCTTTCCTTAAATCCGCCATTCCACGAAGTAATAATGATGCCTTACTCTCTCCGGGGTTTTGCTTAATAAGCAGTTCATTGAGGTTGCTCCAAATCTGATATTCAGATGGGGTCAGCGAATAGGAAATGTGGCATTTTTCAGTGGATGGCCGGGGTTTGGGGGGTGAGGGCCGGGATTGCGGGGGTGAGGGTGAAGAAACCGGCGCCGGTGCGGGCGCCGGTGCGGGTGCTGGCAATTGTCTGGGCAATTGAGCCGTACTCATGTCAGCAGCCAGATCCAGCCAGCGGTTTTCCGTTTCGTGATCAGCACGATCAGCAATTGCGCGTGCTTTGCTGAAGGAAATTTCCCCGGCAGCCAAGGCTTTTCGCGTAACCGGCAAATCGCGCAAACGGGCTGCAGTTTCCAGCATCCGCTTGGTCTGATGGCGGCTGAACCCGGCGCAGGATTCAGCGTAGCTGTAGATATCCATGTATCCCAGGGATAGATGGACCTTGCCGTCGCAAATGGAACGAAGGAAAAACATACAACGAACGAGATCACGCTTCAGATCTCGCGCCGCCACCCGGAAATTGTTGTCCAATGCTTGTTCCGAGGGGGTGGGAACATGGGTGGAGATGGGTGCCTGCGGTGGCTCCATGGAGAGCGGCAACTGAGGAGACTGTCTCCCTGCGTTGCCACTTCGCCAGCGGTTCATGGGTTTTCTCCGGGGAGCCCCATCCCGCCATTAATCAAATCCATGGTGCAAATTGCACCCTGAGCGGTATCATTCCTTAATAAACGCATACAGCAACATCAGCAAGGGCCGCGCCGCTAAAACTCAGGTCCGCAAATCCCTGCCGGTCTTGGCGCGAAGCGTGGCCACTTTGGCGTCCAGGCGACCTCCCGGCCCCTTGCGGTCATCGATCTTGATCTGAATCGCAATGCGTCCGCAATCCACGGCCATGGCGTCGCGGCAGCGCTTCACCACCGCCATGACCTCGTCATACTCGCCTTCGATGGTGGTCCCCATGGCGCCCAGGCGATAGGGCAGACCGCTGTCATCGATGATCTCGAGATTGCGTTTTACGTATTCACTGACGCTTTCGCCCTTGTCGGTGGGATACAGCGAAAATTCCAAAAGGACCATGCTTTTCTCCCGGTCGACCGGCTAAACGGCCGGGTCGGATAAATTCGCCCGCTTGGCCGCTTTTTTGCGGTCGTTTTCGTCGAGCAGGATCTTGCGCAAGCGGATGGACAGCGGCGTGACCTCGACAAATTCGTCTCGGTTCAGGTACTCGAGGGCCTCTTCCAGGCTCATCTTCAGCGGGGGAGCGATTCTCATCTTACGGTCGGTTCCGCTGGCCCGCATGTTCGACAGCTGTTTGGCCTTCTGGGCATTGACGACCAGGTCATCATCCTTGGTGTATTCGCCGATGATCTGGCCGGTGTAGAGATTGTCCCCCGGTTCGATGAAAAACACCCCGCGATCCTGGAGTCCGTCCAGGGCAAAGGCAACAGCCTTGCCCGGGCTCAGGGAAATGATGCTGCCGTTGGTTCGCTCGGGAATGGAACCCTTGAAGTATTCGTACTGGTGGTAGCGGTGGTGCATCACGATCTGACCCGCGGTCGCCCTCAGCATCTTGCTGCGGAAACCGATCAGGCCGCGGCTGGGGATATGGAATTCGAGAAAGGTCCTTTCCCGTTTCTGTTCCATCTTGATCATTTCGCCCTTGCGGGTGGCGGCGTACTCGATAACGGTGCCGGCCAGATCGTTGGGTACGTCGACAGTCAATATCTCCACCGGTTCGGCTTTTTTGCCACCGATCTCCTTGAAGATGACCTGCGGCTGCCCGACCACGAACTCGAAGCCTTCGCGCCGCATGTTCTCCATCAGGATCGAAAGGTGGAGAATACCCCGGCCGGAAACCTTGAAACCTTCGGGAGCGTCTTCGACCCGCAGGGCCACGTCGCGTTCAGCCTCGCGGAACAAACGGTCCCGCACCTGGCGGCTGGTGACGTACTTGCCTTCCTGGCCGTAACCAGGGCTGTCGTTGGTGCGAAAATTCATGGACAGGGTGGGGTCATCGATCTCGATGATCTGCAGGGGCTCGGGATGTTCGGCGTCGGCCAGGGTGTCCCCGATGTCAACCCCCTCCAGACCGACCACCGCGCAGATATCCCCGCACTGCACTTCGGTGACCTCGCGGCGACCAAGATTCTCGAATACGAAAAGCTGCCGCACCTGGGTCTTGGCCTCGCTGCCGTCCCGCTTGCACAACACCACCGGCTGTTTGACCTTCAACGTGCCGCGCACGACGCGGCCCACCCCGATGCGACCCACGTAATCACTGTGATCCATGGCCGCGACCAGCATCTGCAGGTGGCCCTCCTTGATCTCGGGGCCCGGCACATGGGAAATGATCATGTCCAAAAGCGGGGACAGGTCCTTGCGCTCGTCCTCCAGCTCACCCACCGCCCAACCGTCACGGCCCGCTGCATAGACTCCGCGAAAATCCAGCTGGTCGTCGGTGGCGTCCAGTTCCAAAAACAGGTTGAAGATCTCGTCCAGGACCTCGGCGGGCCGGGCATCCTTACGGTCCACCTTATTGATCACGACCACCGGCTTGAGATTCAGTTTCATGGCCTTCTGCAGCACGAAGCGCGTCTGGGGCATCGGCCCCTCGAACGCGTCCACCAGCAGCAGGACCCCGTCGGCCATCTTCAGGACCCGTTCCACCTCGCCCCCGAAATCCGCGTGCCCCGGGGTATCGATCAGGTTGATACGGGTGTCATTGTAGGTGATGGCGAAATTTTTCGAGGTAATGGTGATTCCCCGTTCGCGCTCCAGGTCATCCGAGTCCATGACCCGTTCCTGCACTTCCTGACCGGAACGGAAGACATGGCACTGGCGAAGGATCTGGTCCACCAAAGTGGTTTTTCCGTGATCGACATGAGCAATAATGGCAACATTTCTGATTTGCATTCGCGATTCCTTGGCACAAGAAAAAATGGCCGGGTTGGCGGCCATAGGATAGTCATCAGGGGAAAATGAGCAACTTTTGGCTCACTTTTGGTCCAAAATAAAAGGGAGAGCCTCTATTGAGCCCTCCCAGTGCTGCCGTTGGCTGTTGTAAGTGCGCGGTTTCTCAAAAATTACCTTTGCAAGATGTTACACACATTAACGAGCCGGTCAGCATGATTAATTGTACAGGATTTCAAGGTTCCTGGCAAGCCCAACGGGTGCTCACAGGGAATCACTCCCCCTGGCGTGGCCACATCTGGGGAAGGTTAAATTCGTCCAGGAAACCACCTTCGTCCGCTTTCTCGCGGTAGCGCGCCCCGACGATCAAATGCACGCCCCCGGGGATGATTTCCGCTTCCAGGGGAGTCAGGCCCAGGTCCTCGCCGTCAAGTTGCACCGGCACCGGAGGATCGGTAGTGATCACGACCTTCCGGGCCTGAAAATGATGCAACCTCTTGGACGGCTTGTACCTCCAGGTCAGCATGCGAAACAGAATCACGATCGCGCCCCACAGCGACCGGCCCGAAATGACCGTCAGGTCAAAAAGACCGTCATGGGCGCTGGTATCGGGAGTCACCTTGAAGTTGATGTCCCCTATCTTGCCGATGTTCGACAGGAGGATCGTGTTTCCCTGGAACTCGTGGACCTTCTGGTTTTCATCCTCGATGAAGATGCTGGCATCGTCGAGTTTGAGGGCATTGCGGATACCGGCGGCAATGTAGGCAAAAAACCCGAACAGTTTTTTCAGGCGGCGGGGCGAATCCTGGATCACGCGGGCGGGGTACCCGATCGCGGCCATCAGCAGAAAGTGGCGATCCAATCGGGGCAGATAGCCCACATCGAAGGGCACAGTGCGGCCTTCCTGGATATTGCCCGCGGCCATGCCCGGAAACCAGGGCAGCGACAGGGCGATGGCCACCACGTTGGCGGTCCCAACCGGAACAATGGCGATGGGAACCTTTATATCCGACCGAGCCTGCCCGGAAACTATTTCACTGACCGTGCCGTCTCCCCCGATGGCCACGATGAGGTTAAAAGGCCCCCCATCTTCGTCACTGCCCGCCGCTTCGGCCCAGCGTTTGGCGTCCCCTTCCCCGCTGGTCACCCTCACCGAGCAGACCACACCGCGCGACTCGAGGGATTCGCGCAGCTGCTGCCCAAGGCGCAGGGCGCGACCGTGGCCGGCAACGGGATTGGCGATCAATAACGCGCGCTCGTAGGGAATCATGGACATTCCGGTCTGGGGTTGCCACCCCGCATCAATACTCCTGGCCAATTCCTTGAATTGTAGAATTATAGGGGATTCAGCGGGGGATTCAACCCCCGCTTGGGCATTAACATGAATTATTCGGAGGGCTGAAGTTCGCGGTCGTACGTGCCGAGCCAGGATCGGATTTTCACCATCTCCCCGGAACCGACCTCCACCTCATCGAGAGATTCGGTTTCCAAGTCGATCTTCCAGGACCCCAGCCACTCCTTTTCCTGGTAGGCAATGGCGACAACCAGTTTTTCCTCCACGAAATCCGCAATGAACTTCAGGGCCAGTTCGTAAAAATCTCCGATGGAGGATTCCCCGGTGGTCCCGAAACGGGTGTGGAAATTCTCGCCGAAACCCACGGATATCTCCCACTCGCTGGTGGTGATGAACAGCCCATGGCCCGAGCCGTCCACCGGCCGGGGAACCTCCACCAGAAGGGCCTCTTTTTCGAAGTCTTCATAGGGATCGAAGCGGGCGTACTGAACCCATTCCGGCCACCGCCGGAACAGTTGGGTGGCAAATTGGCGGGAGTGGTCGTTCAGACGTTCGAGATCGATCATGGCAACTCCACGGCCCACTCCGGGATGGGACCGTTCATACGGTTGATCTGATGGTCAGGGGTACATCAGGTTAACCAATGAAATGAGGATCGTCAATCAGACGTACGTTCGGAAGGCGGCGCGGGTTTCCGCTGGGGCAGCCAGGACAGCAGAGGCGCGGGCCCGGGGCGACGGCCGTAGAGAAGGTCATCCATCCTCAGGGCGAAATGCCGGAAGATCCAGGATCTCTTCAAACCCCACCTGACCAGGTTGTGCAGCAGGTTGTCGGGGTGGGAATAAGGACAGACCTTGACGCATTGACCGCAATCGGTCCCCACGGAGCACCAGTAGGCGAAGCATGCTTCCTGATCGATTTGCCACCGTGAAACGCCTTCCACCGCTTCGGGGCCGCCTGCCGGAATGGCCCGTGGCGGGCAAATTTCCGCGCACTTTTTACAGATGCCGCAAAAGTGGAGCACCGTGGGATCGAATTTCCGCCCGGTGACGGTAAGCGGCAGATCCGTGGTAACCACCGCGATCCTGACACGCGGACCCAGATTCGGGGTCATGAGCAGACCCATGCGGCCGATCTCTCCCAGTCCCGCGTCCCTGGCCACCAACGGACAGACCACTTTGTAGTTGGCGTCGATATGCGCCTCGGCATTCCAGCCGAGGCGGCGAATGAAAGCCGCGATCTGAACGGCGATGGCACCGGCGGCCAGGTACTGCTGGGCGGATTCCATGAGTGTGGGACCCTCGGGGGCCGTCCCCAGATTGCCGTGATCCATTTCCACCGTAAAGGCCACGGCGAAGCGGTGCCCGCCTTCCCCGAGAAGATCTATTTCCTGACCAAAATCGGGGCCGCGACCCTTGATCGAGTAGACATGATGGTCGCGCAATGCCGTCACTCCACAGGCAGCCGCTCCCAGTTTACGGGTCCAGCCCAGAAGGAAGCGCGTCGCTTCGTCCTGATCGACGGCAACCTGTTCGGGCGCCGGTACGCCTTCCACCAGGGGGGCGAGTTCTTCAACGGCCTCGAAACTCGCTCCGGCCGCCGCAAAGGACAAC